>JAFSZY010000033.1 GCA_017458845.1 Ruminococcus sp. | reverse complement strand
TATCGGGGCGGCGAAGTGCCCGAGGGGCTGGAGCTGTATACCTTCCCAGAAAGCAAATGGGCGGTGTTCACAACGAAGGGCGCTATGCCGGAGTCCCTGCAAACGCTGAATACCTACGTCTGGCAGGAGTGGTTCTTGAATGAGGGACAAAAGTATCAGGCAAATGGGATGGCGACGCTGGAGGTGTATTCCGCCGGCGATCCGCAGTCGCCGGATTATGAAAGCGGTATCTGGGTGCCGATAAAGTAACTAATGATCAATGCGCTATTGATGAGAGGATAGGAAGAAAATGAAAGGCATCATTCTATACACATCCAAATACGGTGCAACGAAGCGTTATGCCGAGTGGCTCACTGAAGCAACCGGCTTCGACTGCATCGAGACCAAGAACGCAAAGATCAAAGATGTCATACAATACGACACGATCATCCTCGGCGGCGGCATTTACGCTTCCGGAATTTCGGGCTTGTCGTTTTTGAAAAAGAATATAGATAAGCTTCAGAACAAGAAAATAATCATCTTCTGCGACGGAGCTTCCCCTTATGTAGAAAAGGCGTTTCAGCAAGTGGTTTCTCATAATCTGAAAGACGCTCTTTCAGGGGTTCCCTGCTTTTATTGCCGCGGCGCGTGGGCTATGGACGCTATGAGCTTCGGTGACAAGACGCTTTGCAAAATGCTGCAAAAAGCTGTCGCAAAAAAGGCTCCCGAGGATCTTGAAATATGGGAAAAAGCTTTGATGGAAGCAGGAACTGAAAAGCACGACTGGACGGATAAAGCATATCTCGCGCCGATTCTGGAAGCGATCGGTCAAACAGGTGAATGAGATGACGATTGCCGGTAGTTTGTGATGAAAGAGAAAAACGAAATCGAATCAAAGCTGATGATATACTATGATGAGCCGTTCTGGGTAGGTGTGTTTGAGGAGCTTGACGGCGGTAAGCTGTCCGTTTGCAGAACGGTGTTCGGCGCTGAACCGACCGATGCGGCGGTTTACGACTTTATCCTCAGGCATTACTATCACCTGAGGTTCAGCGCGCCTGTTAAAACGGAAGTCAGGCAAAAGGCTGACAACCCCAAACGCCGTCAGCGAAACGCGCGAAAGCAGCTTGAAAAAGCGGGTATAGGCACAAAGTCACAGCAGGCTCTGCAAAAGCAATATGAAGAAAACAAGATGGAACGCAAACAAAAATCCCGCGAGCAAAAGGAAGCCGAAAAGCAAAGGCAGTTTGAACTGAAGCAAAAGAAACGAAAAGAAAAGCGCAGAGGACATTAGTGCAATTATCACCAAAACATAAAGGAGAAACTTATGGATAACAAATCCGCTTTTAATGTCAATCAATACGACGAGAATGTCCGCAAGGTCATACCGTTTTATGACGATATTTATGAACAGATTTTCAGCCTGCTGAGAACCTATTTCGGCGACAGGGAGATTTCACTTCTTGACACGGGATGCGGCACGGGCACGCTCGGGTTAACCGCTAAAACCACGCTGAACATTTCCGATATGGTGCTTTGCGACCCGTCAGAAAAAATGCTCGCTGACGTTAAGAAGAAGCTCGGGGATTACCCTTGCGATTATATTTGCGAGGGCTCGGAGAATCTGTCTTTTGAAAACAAATTTGACGTGGTTACGGCTATTCAGTCGCACCACTATTTTGACAAAGCTACAAGAGAAATCGCCGTGAAGAATTGTTATGAGGCACTCAAACCTTGCGGGCTGCTTATTTACTTTGAAAACACTGCGCCAAACTCCAAGACGGGAAAAGAAATTATGCTGGAGCGTCTGGAAAGCTTTGAACTTAACGCGGGCAGAACACCCGAACAAGTGAAGAACCACTCCGCGAGATACAACAAGGAGTTCTTCCCCATCACGATAAAAGAGCACTTTGAACTGCTTAAAAAAACAGGGTTTAAATCATATGAACTGTTCTGGCACTCATATATGCAGAGCGGATTTTACGCGATAAAATAAGGAGGTCACGATATGAATATGGAAACAATATGCGGAGCTGATTGCGGCAAATGCAAACTGAAAGACGAATGTAAAGGCTGTGAGGCGACCTGCGGAAAGCCTTTCGGCGGGACGTGCGTCGCGGCGGAGTACATAAAGTTCGGCGGTAAGGAACAGTACGCCGAGTTTAAACAGGAGCTGCTCAACGAGGTCAACGACCTGCTCAAAGCTAACAACATTCCCGAGGCTGATAAGCTGTATGAGCTGGCGGGCTCGTTTGTAAACCTCCCCTATCCGCTGCCCGGCGGAAAAGTCGTTCAGATGCTTGACGACAAAAAGGTTTACCTCGGCGCTCAGATTGATTTCGCCGATATGGGAATTTGCTACGGCGTTGTGGCGGACACCACATTCATTTTGATTTGCGGTTACAGCGTTGACGGTTCGCAGCCCGAACTGATTGCGTACAAAAAAAGATAAAGAAGGTGGGCTTATGAAAATACTTGTATCAGGACTTTTGAACATAGAGACAACCGTCCCCGTAAGGGGGTTCCCGATTGACTATTACCCGATTGATTATCCGTTTTTCGGGATCAATACGGACGTTTCGGGAGTTGGCTACAACATTGCGAAAGCACTAAAGACTTTGGGCGACGACGTTGAACTGATATCTTATCTGGGCAACGACCCCGAAGCCGCAAGAATACTCAGCAGGCTTTACGATGACAACATAAAAAGCGACAAGGTTTTCAGAAAGTTAAAAGCTACGCCAATCTCCACTGTGCTGTACGGCCCTCAGGGCAAGCGGCAAATCTACTGCGACCTCAAGGACATTCAGGAGCAAAGCGTTAATCCTGATGAAGTTTCTGACGTGCTCAAAGGCTGTGACTTAGCCGCGCTGTGCAACATTAACTTTAACCGTAAACTCATCAAAAAGGCGAAAGAGCTCGGCGTAACTACCGCCACAGACGTTCACGTTCTGGGTGATATTGAGGACGAGTACAACCGTGACTTTATGGAGAACGCGGACATACTCTTTTTAAGCGACGAGAATCTCCCCTGCCCCGCCGAGGACTTTATCAGGCAGATAGCTGACCGTTATCACAACAGAATTATCGTAATCGGTATGGGCTCAAAGGGCGCTTTGCTCTATGAGAGCGGTAATGTTCGTTCGATACCCGCGTATTCGGGCGGCAAAGTAGTCAACACAGTCGGCGCGGGCGACGCTCTGTTCTCAGCGTTTTTACATTTTTACGCGAAAGGCTTGGACGCTGAATCCGCTTTGCGGAGAGCGGTAGTTTTTGCGGGACTCAAAATCGAACACAACGGCGCTTCCAAGGGCTTTTGTACGGAGCAGGGAATTGAAAAACTTGTTTAGGATTTGTTTAGGGGAAGATATGAATTATACGTTAAGCGAAAAGTATAATACGCCGGAGTTAATGGCGAAAATTATGGGACCGAATCCCGTAAAGCTCGAGGAAGAATTGTTGGCGGAAAACCAAATCTTAAAAGGCGCGGCGGTTTGTGACCTCGGAAGCGGTCAGGGACTGACGAGCGTGTTTATGGTTAAGGAATACGGCTTTAAGGTTTACGCCGCGGACTTGTGGAGCGAACCCGAGGAAAACCGCAAGTTTTTCACCGAAATGGGACTTGGTAAAGATGAGATTATCCCAGTCAAAGCCGACGCCGAAAACCTTCCTTTTGAAAAGGAGTTTTTTGACGCTGTGGTATCAACCGACTCCTACAACTATTTTGGCCGCAATAAAGAGTATCTTGACGAAAAACTGTTGCCCTTCGTCAAAAAGGGCGGTTATATCTACATTGCCGTTCCCGGAATGAAAAAGGAATGTCACGATAATCTGCCCGAGGAGCTTCTGCTTTCGTGGACGCCCGAACAGCTTGATTATTTGCACGACGTCAAATACTGGTCGGATATAGTAAACGCGTGCAAGGGCGCGGATGTTATTGACGTTTCCGAAATGCAGTCGAACGAGGAGGTCTGGGCGGACTGGCTGAAACAGGACAACGAATACGCCATAGGCGACCGCAAGGCTATGGAAGCGGGCGGCGGCAAATACTTGAATTTTATTAAAATCATATTGAGAAAGAGGTAAGTTATGGAAACCAAAACAATAAAAACAATTCAGAAGCTTTCCAAACTCGGAAAAGTACTTTGTACTATTGTATTTATTTTCAGCCTTATCGGCGCGATAGGCTGTGCTGTGGGTATTGTTTCTTTAGCGGTGATACCCGACGGATTTAGTCTTAACGGTGTAACTATTCATGGTTTAATCGAAAAGTCGGGCAAAGTCAGTCTCGGAACCTGCTACGCGGCTATGGGTATGGGCACTGTATTATGCGCGGGAGAATGTGTCCTCTGTAAATTCGCTAAACGCTATTTCGTAAATGAGCTTGAGGCGGGAACACCGTTCACATATGACGGTGCACGGGAGCTTATCAGGCTCGGAATACTGACAATCTGTATTCCTTTGGGTACAACAATTCTTGCTGCGTTAGTTTACGGTATTATGAATGTTGTGTACTTTGGAAACATCGGAGACGTAAATCTTAACAATTTTGGTTCTGTAGGTTTAGGCATTACGTTTATTGTTGTGGGGCTTTTGTGCCGCCACGGATCAGAGATGTCTGACAAAAAAAGAAAGAAGGTTAAAAATGCAAATACTGGTAATTAACGGAAGCCCTAAACGCGAAAAAAGCGACACCTTTCAAATCACCCGAGCCTTTCTGGACGGAATGAACGAGGTATCGCAAAATGATATTAAAATTATTAACGCCATTGACAAGAACATTGAATACTGCTCGGGCTGCTTTTCCTGTATGAGAAACGGCGGAGAATGTATCCACAAGGATGATATGCGCGGAATACTCGAGGAGATACTCCAAAGCAACCTGCTCATTTGGAGCTATCCTCTCTACTGCTACGGTATGCCCGCGCCGCTTAAGGCTTTGCTTGACCGCACTCTGCCGCTGTCGAGTATGGCGATGCACAAGGTCGGCGACAGATACGAGCACGTCGCTCAGGCGGATTTCTCACACCTTAGATACCTTATGATTTGCGGGTGCGGATTCCCGAACAGCGAGCACAACTTTGAGCCAGCTGCGGCTCAGTTCAAGCTGTGCTTTCCCAACAATCACACGATGATTACCGTTCCCGAAAGTCCGATGTTCAACGCTCCCGAAGCTCAGGTTGTTACAGCTCCCAGATTGGAGCTTATAAAACGAGCGGGAAAGGAATACGCCGAAAGCGGTACTGTAAGCAAGGAGATGTTAAAGGAGATTAATACGCCGATGATTCCCAAGGAACAGTACGCCAAGATTGTAAACGGAACTGTAAAATAATATTTCACATACAAAAAGGGGCGGCTCAAAAGTAAGTTTGAACCACCCATTTGTGTCATTCTGAGGAGCTGCGAGACAAAGAATCTTATGTTTATGCGGTTCAAGATTCTTCGCTAACGCTTTAAATGACAACGGGCTGACTCAAAAGTCAGCCCCATTAAATATTATTAACTAAACCATTCGCCGGGTCCGCTCATAATAAAGTCGCCTATATCGTGGTAAGCGTTTTCAAGCTCGGCACCCTCGGGAATTGTCGGATCAACTGTAGTTGAAGTCAACAGAATATCTGACTTTTCGAGGATTTCGATATCGATAAATGGTGTATAGTATTTTTCTTTCACTATCGAATCCCCCTTTCGTCAAACATAATTCCCTATTATCAATAGTTATTTATATTATAACATCTATGTAACATTTGTCAAGAATAAAAAGTTTAAATATGCTAAAAATGATTCACAAACTTTTGCCGCTGCATTTAGGCAGAACCCACAAAACAACAGGCGCGCCCAAATATCGGACGCGCCTGTTTAACGCAATTTATTCAACAGTAACAGATTTAGCGAGGTTTCGGGGTTTGTCGACGTCGTTACCCTTGTTGACAGAGGTGTAGTACGCTAAAAGCTGCATCGGGATTGTCGCCGCCATAGGCATAAGTGTCTCCGAGATTCTTGGAACACGGATTGTGTAATCCGCCGCGTCGGAATCAATCTCGGCGAGCTCATCACAGATTACGATAGTCATAGCTCCTCTGGCTTTGACTTCCTTGATATTGCTGACGGTTTTCTCAAGCAGCGAATTTTGCGTCGCTACCGCTATAACGGGCATACCTTCCGTAATCAGCGAGATTGTGCCGTGCTTCAGCTCGCCCGCCGCGTAACTCTCGGAGTGGATATATGAAACCTCCTTGAGCTTTAACGAGCCCTCCATCGACAACGCGTAGTCAAGTCCGCGTCCGATATAAAGCAGGCTGTCCGCTAAAATAAGCTTGGTAGAGATATACTGACAAATGTCCACGAGGCTGTCAATCTCCTTGTCGATAACCTCGGGCATCTTAACCAATTCTGCTGTCAGCCGTCTGCATTCCGTCTCGTCTATTTTGCCCTTTGCGTACGCCATTTCAAACGCCAGCAGATACATAACCGCGAGCTGTACCATATATGCCTTGGTTGAAGCTACGGCTATCTCAGGCCCAGCGTGGGTATAGATTACCATATCCGCGTCGCGGGCTATAGAGCTTCCCTTTACATTTACAATAGCAAGAGTTTTTGCTCCCGTGCCTTTTACGAGATTGAGCACAGCCTTGGAGTCCGCGGTCTCGCCTGACTGGCTGATGATGATTACCAAATCGTTTTCGCCTATCAGCGGGTCACGGTAACGGAACTCGGACGCGATATCAACCGTGACGGACACACGCGCGAGCTTCTCGATAACATATTTACCGACCATACCCGCGTGCATAGCGGTACCGCAGGCGACGATGAATATATTGTTGAATCTCTTTAACTCGTCAACAGTTATTCCGCACTCGGAAAGGTCGGGAAATCCGTTGTCAATTCTGGGGGTGATAGTAGTCTTGACGGCAGTGGGCTGCTCGTGGATTTCCTTTATCATAAAGTGGGGATAGCCGCCCTTCTCGGCGCTGTCCTCGTCAAACTCGGCAGTTTTGAGCTCTTTCTCGACCATTCTGCCGTGGAAGTCGCAGAATGTGGCGGAGCCGTTCTTGAGAACCGCAATCTCGCCGTATTCGAGAAGATAGTAATCCTTAGTATACTTTATTATAGCGGGAACGTCGGACGCGATAAACGCCTCGCCCATACCCTGTCCGACAATCAGCGGGGACTCGCATCTTACGGCGTAAACAGTCTCGGGACGGTCGGCAAAAACAATACCGAGCGCGAACGAACCGCGCAGCTCGTGCAATACCTTTCTGATACAGCGTATGGGATTGCCGTCATAGTAGAAGTCCAGAAGCTGGGCGGCGATTTCTGTATCTGTATCACTGAGGAAATTGTCGCGCTCGTTCTGAATCAAAAACTCCTTTATTTCTTTATAGTTTTCTATAATGCCGTTGTGTACGATTGTAACTCTCCTGCCCGAGTGAGGATGGGAGTTTACGTCCGAGGGTTCTCCGTGGGTAGCCCAGCGCGTATGTCCGATTCCGGCGTGCCCCTGGGGCTTTCCCTCTTTCTCCATTTTAGCGACAAGGTCAGTCAGTCTGCCCTTGGATTTAGCTACTTCAATTTTGCCGTTTTCAAATACAGCTATGCCCGCCGAATCATATCCGCGGTACTCAAGCTTGGTCAAAGCGGAAACGAGCACGTCCGAGCAATCGCGCGGTCCTACATATCCTACAATTCCACACATAAAATATCCCTCCGTTACAAATATAGACTTCAATTTATATAACAATACGAGTATATACCACAGAAATATGTTTGTCAATATAAAAAAGCTCAATGTTGCAAGTTTATATTATTTCACTTGCAAATTTATGTTACATTACTTGTATTTATTATAAATTCCGATATATTTTGAAATAGTTTGATTTGTTTGTTGCAATTGGTCTAAACAACACATCTTTAAATATTGATAATTATTTTTACATAATAATTCCCTCTTATCCCTTGAAGAATAGTATTTTTCGTGATATACTGAATTTGTTATAAAAAACATAATTCACAACAGGAGAGGTGTTAAAAATGATTGGAATTATTTGCTCATTTACAATTGAGGTAAACGGACTCAAGGAGCTTATGGACAACCCCGAGATTACTAAAAAAGCGGGGCTGGAATTCACAAGCGGTAAAATCTTTGACAAGGATGTTGTTCTTCTTGAGTGCGGAACCGGCAAGGTCAACGCCGCTGTCGGCACTCAGATTATGATAGACCTTTTCAAGCCCGACGCAATTATCAACTCGGGCATCGCGGGAAGCATCACAAGGAACCTCACGGTAGGTGATATCGTTATCTCGACCGATTGTGTGGAGCATGACATAAACTGCACGGCTCTCGGAGAGCCCAGAGGTCAGATTAAATTCACCGACGAGGAGATTATCGGCATTCCCGCTGACAAAGAGACTTGCGACAAGCTCGCCAAATGCTGCCAGAACCTCGGCGCCCACGTTATGACGGGCAGAATCGCTACGGGCGACTTCTTTGTTGTACACAGAGGCCCGCGCGAGTTTATCGCACACGAGTTCGGCGCGCTGTGCTGTGAAATGGAAGGCGGCGCGGTAGGCCACGTTTGCTATATGAACAAGGTGCCTTTCGCCATCCTGCGCTCCATTAGCGACGACTTCAAGTTTAACAAGCCCGAGAACTATGAGCAGTTCAAGGAGCTTGCCTCCGACAGGGCGATAAAAGCTATTAAACTCTTCATCCAGATGGATTAAAGACAGTAAAAACAAGGGGCTGACTCAAAAGTCAGCCCCGCTGTCATTCCGTAGGGGAGTCCGTCTCGGGCTCCCGTTGTGAACGCGTAGGGACAGGTCTCCGTGCCTGTCCGCTCATTTCCTCCACATAGCATTACAAAGAGGATGAAGATTCTTCGTCGCTTCGCTCCTCTGAATGACAGGAAAAGACGCTCCTCAACATGACACAAATGGGTGGCTAATACCTCCTTTCACTTATAGGCGCAAAAAGAGGTAAAATTGCATTGTTTTATGCAATTTGTGAGAATAATCCTCACACGAGGTTTTCATACCGACTCCACAAACGGCGCACAATAGTCGACTGCCAAAACTGGCTTTACAATTGAAACAGTCCGCTCTGCGGGCTGATGTATGGTGTCGGGGTTTACCCCCCGACTTTTTCCTGCTTCAAAATAATTTCGGATATTATAGCGTAAAATCGACACAGGCAATTCCAATATACCTGTGTCGATTCAAATTACTTTTTACTGCTTTTTAGTTTTTTCAATCCCCAAACAAAGAACGGAGCCATTATTGCGAACAAATATTGGTTCTCTTCCATTTCAACCGCGAATTCCTGAATTGTCAACGGTTGGTATCCGAACGCGGGAACATCCTCTATAATCGTACCGGCGTCTTCATGAACAAACGCCTCAAAGAATTTCAATGTATCCTTATTCTTCTCTTTTAAGAGCTTTAAGTACTTTGTCGAACTTTTTAAATCGCCGAGTTTGTAATAGAGCATGGAAAGTGGCAGGAGGAACATTGAGCTGTAGTCTTCTTTATATTTTTTTGAAAGTTTAAGTGCTGACTCTTCATCCTCAAAGTAAGTATACAAGTGCATTAGTTTATACCTCACGCCCATATTATCGTTATCATTTAAGCGAATAATCTCTTTACATTCCTCTATGGCTTTTTTGTACATTGAACATTTAACAAGAATATCAAGGTACACGTTCCTTAGCCGCATATATGGTCTTGTTTCGTGGAATCCCCAGAAATCTCCAATGTATTGCTCGCTGAACCAACCATCTCTTTTCATTACATCGTTTGCCTGTTCTATAAGCTTTTTTAGCTTGTCAAGTAAAGCCTCAGGAGTATTTGAGGATATCTAAGCAACCATAGACGCCGCGTCCCAGTTTTCGGGCTCCATAGCCAAAGCCTTTTTAGCGTATTTTAAGGCTTCCTTTTTGCTAGGAGCAGTTTCCGCTAACTCAAGATAATCGTAAACATCCTCCGCCTCATCTTCTTCAATGTGTTCGTATCCAAGCATTTTTTCTTTGAAATTCTGTGTAGCAAAAAAGGCTTGAATATGTTTATCCAAATCTTCTTCCGATTCTATTTCTATATTTTTATCTTTGATATATTCATCAAACTCTTTTAACATTTGCTCCCTATCCATATCTATATCCTCCTGTGTTTTATATTTTTATAATAACTCAAAACGAGAGCAAACACAAGGTTTTTTCATCTAAAGCGGTTTCTTCCTCAAAAACATATAGATACAAATCCTCAAGTGTCGGAGCTGCGCGGGTGAGATCTGTTTTTGATGGTGGATTGTCGGTGACTATGCGGGCAATTACGGAATTGTCCTTGTGAAAGAGCTTAGACACTCGGTAGGTGTTTTGATAACTCTCCAATTCACCCGACGCAATTTCTAATTCAAATACCTTATCCTCGATTTGCGACAACAAGTTCGGGGTGGTATCGCAGGCTACGAGCTTGCCTTTCTTTATCAGCATAACTTCTTTAGCTATGAACTCTATGTCTGATACAACGTGGGTAGCAAAAATTACTATTTTATTCTCGGCGATTTCACTGATAAAGTTTCGGATTCTGATTCGCTCCTTTGGGTCAAGTCCCGCTGTCGGCTCGTCGAGTATCAATATTTCGGGATCATTGAGAAGCGCTTTGGCTATTAAAGCTCGCTGTTTCATTTCACCCGAAAATGAGCCAAGCTTTTTATGTGCTGAATCGGTCAGGTTTACCGTATCAAGAAGCTGAATTATTAAAAATATTTTAATTTAACATATAACAGAGATAAATTTCAATACTTTTGGAGAATTTTTTTGAAATTTAAACACATAATTTGAGTGCAGCAAAGCCCCAAGCTTCAGAGCGTTCCGAAGCTTGGGGCTTGTATTTGGCTGTAGTGCAATCAGGGAGCTTCCGCTTCCTTAGGCGGCTGCGCCGCCAGCGCCATTGAGTTCACCTGATTGAAGCTGCACAAGCAGCCTCCATAGTAGGCGTTCTTCTTGTATGTATTGTAGAATACTCTGAGCTTGCCGTTCGCGTCGTAGTAGCGGATATAGGATCTCGCGTCAATCTTTTCCGCTTTATTCAACGCGGAATCACCCTCATAGGTGACAACCAGCGTATATAATCTGTAGTCGGTAAAGTTACGGTGATCCTTAGCGATTTTTCCGGTACCCTTGGTGCAGTTTACATTGGTAATATAACGGTAGTCGGTGTTTGCCCCGATACCTTTGACAGTGGTATTCTTTCCGTTTACATTCTCACCCTTGTATTGCAGGGTGTATGCCGTGGTATCCTCTACGTTGTAGTGATTGATAAAGTCATTTATATTAGCTTCTGTACCCACTGCATAGCCGTACTCTACGTTGACGTTGCCTTCGGGTGTTTCGACCTTTGTTGAGGACAGAGCGTCGATTTTCGAAAGGAGCTCTTCGCTCAGCGAGGTAACAAATCTCATACCGCCGGATGTTATCCCGGTATAGTTTTCATCGTACATTTGCGGGTCGCGAATCTGAACGCCCGCGAGACCGAAGCCCCGATAGCCGTTGATTATATTCGCGTCCTCGCCGTCCTTTTGAACATTGCCGACTTTTATCCACTTTGCGTATAGATGATAGTCTGTATCACGCTCTGTGTAGGTATCGTTCTCGAAGTTTGATGCTGTACCGGCAGCGCTGTCCGGCGTATCACATTCGGTATAACCACTGTTATGATACCATCCGGCAAAGACATACTCATCACCTGCCCACTCGGGGATATCGTAGAAATGGGTTATCTTGCCATCGGTAAGATCCATCGGCTCATAGATACGGAAGATCTTTTGAATCTCGTCGGCAGTACCGGCGGGTTTATTCTCGTGGAAGATGACCTTATAGGCAGGTTCATCAACCATCTTGACGTAGTTGACCGGCTCGCCGTTCACATAGATAATACCCTCGACATCAATGGTAAACGGGATATCCTCAGCGAGCTTGTAGCCGCTGTCCGCGGGAACGGCGGTTTCGTGGAGGATATATTCTCCCGCCGCAACGTCGAAGTGGCTCACCTCGTCCGAGGAGGTAAAGGCGGTACCATACGAAATGTTATCGTTTTTAAGCGACATCGGAGTCGCGCCGGATTTCAGGTTTCCTTGCGCGTCACAGTTAGTTTCATTCCGCTCGTAAATCTCGAGCGTCGCGCCGGAGAGAGGTTCATCCTTGGCGTTGACCTTCAGTATCTTTGCTTTCACGCCGGTGACCGTATGATAGGTCGTGTTGCTTGTAATATTAGAGTACGGGACGCCGTTGATTGAGGTGATTTTAGCTTCGTTAGAGATGTTCGTACCTTTTTCAAGCCCTACCTTGACCGGAATCGTAATTTCTACTGTATCGCCCGGATCGAGCACATCTACCGTAGCGGTAAATACGCGCACATCCTCGTTATTATCGTTCTTACCGGTAGTCACGGAGTAACTGACGCGCAAGGTGTTATCAATTAAAATACTATCTCCGTCGTTGAACCTTACCTTATAATAGTTGTTCGGAACCAATGCCATTGGGAATTTGTCCTCGATCACGATATTTGCCATCGGAATTTCCGGATCGGGGTTGGTCACAGTGAGAATATAGTCCATAACGCTGCCGTTAACGACGCTCTCGGGATTATCCTGCGTACCGGAAGCAGGAAAAGCGGACTTGATGAACTGAGGCTTTGTGAAGCGGAGGGTAACACTGGTGAGGGTGTTCAAAATGAGGTTCCTGCCGATTTCTTGATTGAAGCCTGTAACAACAGCCTCGTTGTAGGTCTCGATATCGCTTCGCTCTTCGTCATCGGGCGACATCATATTGATTGTGAGGTCTATACCCTTCTTTACACCAAGTACAAAGTCCTTTCCGCTGTCTGTCTTACGGCAATCTATCGCGACTGCGGTGACATCCTTCATATCCGAGGGCGGAGTAGTTGACCAGATATCAGTCAGTGATAGGTCAAACATCTCCTTGGTAAATTCGTCCTTTGGCTTTGTCGCGTAATAGACGACAGGCGCGCATTTTCCGTCGCTTTCATCGGCGCTGTACTGGTTTTTGATGCTGGTGACGTCAACGGATTGGAACTCGCCCATCCACTGGGATGTGCTTCCGTTGATCTGCCTTTCGATTACATCATAGACAACGAGGTCGTGCGTCTGGGTCGAGGTGTCTCCCTCATAGGAGATGTTGTAGGAATAGCCGGTGTTGAGTCCTACGACCTGATGCTTGGCGATATCCGCACCCTCGGTCGTTACGTTAGAATCCGCGCCGTACTGATAAACGTTCGGCGTTTTCAATGTAGTAGTGCTGTAGTTGTACGCGGTCTGATCGTTATCAACAGACGCAAAGAGCGGTCTTGTAGCGGAGTCAAGGTAATTCCTCGTATTGATTCTCGTTTCTGGCAAACTCTGCTCCGGCGTTGTATCGGTGAAAGCGATGTAGTTCTTGGGAGTTGTGCCGTTGATATGGAGGTTGTTGATCGTTGTCTTGCACTTATAATAAACGACAAAACCGGTCGCGGTCATATCTTCGGGACAGTTGACGTTGATAATCATCATCGTCTGGCCTGAGCCCTCCCAGTTATCCTTGAAGGTTACGGAGTAATAGTCGGACGAGATCTGTCCGGGGAATTCCTTTGCGTTATTACTGTAGCTGGTTGCGTTAGCAGATGACTTCTGGCTGTTTATAGTTGTACTGCCGCGCTGTCTCGCCTGTTCATCCGTACGTCCGCATACGATAATCTTGCTCCTGTCAACTATAAAGCCGTGGGGCAGGAGATCGTGGAAGATACCGGATTTAACTCGCTTGATGTAGCCGAGCTGGTTCTTGCTGTATGCCCAGCCGGTAATCGCGACGGGGAACTCGACCGTAGAGGCTACGGAGTCGGTCACAAAATAATTTTCGGGTTTGTTGATGGTTGTTTCGTTCAGACAGCTCTTAGCCGCGTAGAGCTCGCTCTCGCTCAGCGTCAGCTCATAGGCGCTCAGCCAAGCGTTATGATCTGTAGAATCGGCAACAATATCCGGCTTGCCGTCACGCTGAATATTCATCACGCTCTTGTTTTTCAGCAGCGTATGCTTGCCGGCGTTGGCGTGTGTGGAAACGAGCGAATGAACCTTTCGGGAGTTTTTCAGTTTAAATGCGGTATTCACCTTGATATCCGTGGTATAGCGGCTCGAGGTATACTCGATCTTGTAGCCTACGGTATCACCGGGTAGGACTATTCTGGCTTCGTAGCCTTTCTCAAAATCGGAGCCGGACTGAGTGCTGAGACCCATTTCATCATGGGTAACGGTTTTGAGAAGCTCAAAGTCGCTTGAGCCCATTGTTCTGTAATAAACCTTTATATCTCCGTAATCATAGAGGTTGTCGTTTTCGTAAGGATTTGCCCAGTCGCCGTTGAGATAGACAGAATCATATTCGGTCACGTTGATATCGAGATATGTAAAGTAATAGTCTCCGTCGTCCAGCGTTTCCTGATTATTTGCGCCTGTCCATTGGCTTCGGGTGTTGGCACCGGTCGGCTTTTCCGCAGTAACAATGACATCGCCTCTGCCCTTTACGCCGTCGGTGAGGACATAGGTTCGCGGCGTAACGCTCATTTCTCCCGCCTGCGTCCAGGTGGGATTATCCTGATTTGTTTTCTCAGTATAGGAAAGGTTGTAAACAAACCGATCAAGATGCTCCACGTCGCTGTTAAGAATCAAATCCTGACCGCCGTATATGTAGTGCTTCTCCTGCGTGTACTCATCGGGGATTGTTTTTTCGAGGGTACGGACATTTCCGTCGATAATCTCGCCGACGTACGCGGTAGCTGTTCCTGTTGTTCTGAACTGCTGCTCATAGCCTGATTTCCATTTAACATTCAGGATTGCCTCGTTCTTGACCTCAGCCCATGCGCCCTGCGCCATAGCTTCATCGCGGCGGTGCTTTGTGACTACCGTTATGCGATGATTAGCATCGGTTGTATGTTCGTTGGACCAAGTATCAAGACCGGTTGAATATACAACCGAGCCGTCGTGGACGGTGTTCTCGCTCCACTTCAGCTGATAGGGCTGATTGCTGTTATAATTGCTCGCGTTCAGCGTCCATACAACATAGAAATACTCGTCGGCATCGGAGGGCTTTTCGCCCCAGCTGTCGCTCCAGCTCAGAGTCGCGCTCGCCTGTTCCTTATACACGGAGGTCTGGACGTCTGTATGCAGCTCTACGCCGAGCGTCCTTTCCTGGAAGGTGACAAATTCATCATTGTCGTTTTTCATCTCTATCTTGACGTTGAATTCTTTGTTGAAATAATCGCGGCACACGCCGTTTTCGTCAACATAGCCGCCGGGGACCCTCATAGGATCTACGGTATAAACCGGCTCAAGGACGGTGCTCTTGAACACAGTCGCGTTCGTCAGGATATAGTATTCTCCGTCATCGGAGGTCTCAACATTAAAATTCGTGAAGGTGCTCTCGGTCGTTGTAACGTCGGTCTCTCCGTCCCATCCGGTAAAGAATTTCTTCGGCAGTGTGATTCTGACCGCGCCTGCCGGGAGCTGGTTGTTTTGGTTCTCAAGCGCGAAGTCAACCGTAAGGTGAGCCGAGATATTACCGCTGGCTGAGGGATGGAAAACAAGGGTATCGCCTAAGTTTGTAACATCGTTTCCTGACAATGTTCCCCAGCGAATCATTGAGTTGTAATTATCCGCTGATTTGCGGTTGTCCACCCAATTTGCGTAATAGGTCGTGTCGGCATTGATTTGTGTGGCTGTTGTCAGCTTGGTACCTCCGCCGTTGCGCTCGGTATACCAGCCGTCAAAGGATTTTTTGATGATGGTAGTGCTTCCCGAAATATCCGTAAAGTTTGCGCCGGGAAGGTATGTCAAAGTCTTGCCGTCGGCCACGGTATAGGTTGTGCTGCCGACCATCTCACCGTCGGTGGGGTCAAAGGTTACCGTGTGGCTTTCCTCAGTCCAGCGCGCGGTTAGAGTGAGTGTATCGGATGCTTCTGAGCTTATGCGGCTTTGATATGTATATTTATTGTCGCTGCCGTCGTACCAACCGTCAAAACGGTAGCCCTCTCTGGTCGGTGTGGGGAGCTCTCCGATTATGTTTTGATCCTCATTGCTTTGGCTCTTATAGACCTTGATGGTTTTGTTAGGTGTGGAGTTATCGTTAAAATCGAGCGTTATCGTACAGATTGGGTTTAAGCTCCAATGCGCTTTAAACACGGAATTCTGAGATAGATCTACCGTTTCGTTATCGTGTATCTGTGTGTCTGTATCGCCGATATACCAGCCGTCAAAGGTATAATTCTCTCTTTCTACCACCGGCAAAGTGCCGAGATTATACGAGGAACTGCTCTGAACGGGATAGTTAGGATTCGCGAAATGCGTACCGTCCGAGTCGGTATACCGAATGTAAGAGCCGCCGTTGGTCTCAAACTTTGGCTGCCAACCCCAGTGCGCGTAGTAGGTAACGTCGCCGGTGACTTTTGTGGAGGAATTGATCTCAGTTCCGCCCTGCGCCTCGGTAAACCAGCCCATAAAGGCTTGGTTGCCATTGACCGGGGTCGGAATCGTACCAATTGCACGGCCGTAGTCGCAGACCTTTACATATGTATCATCGCCGTCGATCGTACCGCCCTGCAAGTTGAAGGTAACGTCGGGCTTCTTCTGCCAATAGGCGTGAAGCGTTGTGCTCAGCGACACATATGCTGTCTCGGTGGTGGGATCGGTTTCATTCGTGACGACCTTTTTGCCCTGACCGTTTTCCTCGGTGTACCAGCCCATAAAGGTGTAGCCGTCCTTCATCGGCTCGCTGAGGTTTCCGTAGGGCACGTTTTCATTGTCTGTAAGCGTGTAATACCTAGGGTCGATTGCAGAACCGCCGTGGGAATCAAATCTGATAATGACGTCGGGCTTAGCCCACATCGCATACAAATGTACGGTTCCGCCGTCCTCTGCGGTGAGCTTGTCAACGGATTCGTTCGCCGCAAATTCCATGCCCTCTCCGTTTGCACGGGTATTCCAGCCGGCTAGAACTTTGTTGGAATCGCTCGAGGTGAAGGTCTTACCGCTGAGCGGTACAAATTGAGCGTATTTTACGTTGCTGATTGTTTCTGTTTGTTCGGGAGTTTCGTTATTGTGCAAAACAATGCTGTATGTGTTGTCCTCCCAATGCGCGTAGTAAGACCACGCCTCGGCTGTGACGCCGGGCGCAAGCTGCTGGCTTTCATCGCTTTCTCTGTCGGCATACCAGCCCTTGAACTTATAGCCGTTTCTCGTAGGTGTTGTGATATCAGCAGGATCATAGTCAAGCGTCATTCCTCTCGCGCCTGTGATTGACTGCTGGTTGGGCGTGCCGCCGTTGGCGTTGAGGGTGATTTTCGAAACCGCTACCCATGTGCCCGCGTACTGGGGCTGGAAATCACAAAACAGCTCATCTGTTGATAATTTGGTATTAAGAGGAGTAAGCTCGGGCATAGCCGTTTTGTTGTCTTTCATCATTTGAGGATACTTATCCTCGGAAGGCTGAGCAATCTTAATCCATTCGCGGTCTATAGGTTTACTGTTGCCGTATCCCATAGTCCGATTAGGATCGCTGCCCTGCTGGTTGGCAGGGGGATAATACGGGCTGAACACTACCTCCGACAGTTCGTCACATCCTTCATAAATATTGGTTTGCGCCTCACCGGTATTGACCGAACTGTTGAAAGTTCTGGAGTTTTGATAATGCCAGTTATTGAAATTATCAGACAAGCCCATACTGCTGAGATCCAAACTTCTAAGCGACTTACAGCCTGAGAATATCTCCGCGCCCATGACATAAACGTCAAGATAGCTTAGGTCAATTGTTTCAATCGACTCACAGTTTTTGAACATCCGCCTCTGCGTCCATCCGTCAGAGTTAATGCCGGGGTTAAAAAGATTTTCAAAATGCTTTAAGGTCGTCAGGCTTTTACAACCCTCGAACATACTCGCGTATTCGATTCTCTTTTTAAAATCCGGGATCTCAAATGTAGAAAAATCTATCTCTTCAAGAGAGGAACAACCCGCAAACATTTGATTCATATACAGCCTGTTGTCCTTTGTTGAGGGATCATCCGCGGTGTTATTAATTCCGGGCTGGAACTGTCCGAATGTGATCTTTTTCAGAGAGGTGTTATTATAAAACGCGTACTGTAATTTCCAAATATATTTGGGGTTGAAATAACTCAGATCAAGCTCCTCGAGCGCCGTACAATTCGCAACAAAATAGGATATGTTCTTCACCTTGGAAACATCGATATTCGAGAGGTTAATATCGGTCAGCTTAGCACCTCTTATGAACTCTGACATAGTTTCAACACTGGCAAAGTTAAAGCCGGAAATATTTATTGATTCCAAAACCGAACCGTTTACAAATCGATTGATACTCGTCACATTGGAGATGTCAAAACCGGACAGATCAAGACTTTTCAACTTGCTAAGTCCGTAGAAAGCTTCCGTCATATCGGTACATTGAGAGGTGTCGAGGTTCTCGAGACCTTGGATTTCCTCCAGCGCCCAAGTGCTTTTGAACCAGCCTGCAATGCTGGCTGGAGCTATTCTATCCTTGATAACAAATCTCAGAACATCATTACCATATTTATTATTCGAAGTATCATGCTTTTTTTCGAGCCATGGCGGCGTGGTACCGTATTGACCGTCCGCAAACTTGCTAAAGGTTGTCAGGAGCACCTTTGAGGGATCAGGCGTATCCCCTCTCTGGATAACAATTTCGGTATTCGCCCAATTGCTGGTACTTTTCGGATTGATCTTATATACCAGCGCGTAAATATCGTTGCCGGTTGCCGCTTCCTCAGCATAAACCGTACCGGGCACAAACAGGCTCACCATTACCAAAAGCACAAGCAACAGCGAAACAAAGCCTTTAGTGCATTTCTTGACTAAACGTTTCCTCATAGAATCACCCTCTGAGCATAATTATTTCATTATAGTAATACATTTTGATTATATAATAATTGCAGAATTATTTCAACCGTTTTTGCTGATTTTAATCAAAATTCATAACGAATGCCATTTTTCTTATATATAACGTAAAAACATAAAGCTTCGCCAAACAAAATCCCAAGCGCAAATCGCCGTAAAGGTTTAAGCGCTTGGGACTTTATGTTATGCTGATAATTTTATAAAATGTTACTCATATCGCCGAGGCCGTTTGCTTCCGAGCTGTTTCCATACAGATTAGCGTTATCATATTTTGTTGGGTCTGTATCAGAAGCAGAATAACAAAGAACGTCCTTCTTTTCAAGCTCCTCAACTGTGATTAATGGAGTTTTATATAGATTTTTCATTCTGTCGCCTCCTTATTTAACCGCATTCGCAAGAGTTACATAGCTTGCGCAGCAGCCGCGGCAGCTGGTGCCCTTCGAGTCTGTGTAGCCCGAATAGTATCTTATTCCGTCAATCTCAACATAGAAGCGAACCGCGATACCTTGATTATCGGGAATATCATTAACAGCGAGGGTAACGTACTTGTACTCTGTAGACGTATCGTCATTATCGCCGTAACGAGTATCGCCTGTGATGTTGTTTGAGGTGTTCTTGCAGGAAATTGATTTGATATTTCCGCTGTTTTCGTTAATCAAATTCTGCATTATATCAAATCCGCCCGCGGTATTAAACTCAGATGTGTTGTTCTTTGAGGTTTTTACTACCTCAAAGCCGTAGTCGATGTTATCCTTATTAACAAACTCGGAGCTTAACTCAGCTACAAAGCGCATACCTGTGCCCGCTGTATCGGTCTTAATCGTTTCTTTCTTCTGTACACCGAGGAGATTAGCCTTGGTATAAACAAGCGAATCGGAAAGGCTAAAGAGGTTTCCGTCATTTTCGAGCGCTGTCGCGGCTGTAATCTCCGGCGAGTAGGAAGCATCAAGAGGGTTTTCCAATGCTTTTACATTTGTATATTCCTTACCCTCAAAGCTTGCGGCAGCAATATACTTAGGCGCGCCGTTTTCATACTCCGATGTGATTGCCGCGTCAACCGTTTCCTCGTGTTTGCAACGGGAGTCCGCACATGTAAATTTCGCTGTAGCGCTGCTGTAATCGTCAGCCCAACTCCATAAGGGCACGTTGTAGCTGTGAGCGTCGTCGGTAATAACATAGGTTAGGCTTTTTTGCATAAAACTGCCGTAGCTAAAGCCTGTCGCGTGGTGAACGCGCGCCGTGACAGTCATATTGTTGAAAATACCCCTGCCGACCATGATTGTGCCCTCGTAATCGAGCTTGATATCAAGTTTATATCCATCGGGGCTGTTAGCCCAAGAGAAAGCGTACGCGCCGATTCTTTTCAGATTGGAGGTGTCGCCCTGAACCTTTTTGACCCACATTGTGTAGAATGCGTAGCCCTTAATCTCCTCGATATTCTCGTTGAGAGTAAGAGTAAACTGCGGCTTCGGGTTGGAGTTTTCTATAAAAGCACTTCTGTTATCCGTTCCGAGAACGGTAACCGGCTTGCCGTTATAGGTCTTGGGGATAACAAGCTCGGTGAGATTTTCCGTCGGGCCTGTGTAGTAATTAATCTGATAGGTATCGCCGTTGTCAGTGAAATCAAAGTAGCTTAAGGCTGTGGTTTCGAGTTCGCTGCCTAATTCGCCGTTTTTATCAATTGAGAAGGGCGTACCGTAGACATCGGCGTATTCCACATTACCGAGGTGATACTCGCCGTTCTCATCAATGTAAGGCTCAGTAGAGGGAATAATCGGGACAAAATCCGCGTGAACGGTTATATTTCCGTCGTACATTACAATGCAGCCGTCAATAATATCCACAGGGTCTCCCCACTCATCATCCTCAGCGTAAAGATTCACGAGCATATAGCTCTCGTTCGGAGTAACTGTTATCGGAACGCGGTCGTTGAACTGCGCGGTTGAAGCGCCTGTAATCGTTCCGTTGCCGTCAGTTTTGTAGCTTATATTATAGTCCGCCTCTCTGAATGAAGCGTAAACCTTAATCTGGCTTGCGGGCATTGTGAATGTATTGTCGTATATTTTAATGTAACTGCCGCTGCCGTCTCTGTAGCTGAGACTTGCTAACTCGTAGCCGCTGTACGATACAGCGTTAACGGTAATTTCATCACCCTCGTCGGCATACAGAGGGCCTGATATAAAGCCGCCGTCATAGTCGTCGCCGTAGCTTATCGCGTATTGCTTTTTGCCAAATTCCGCCGTTACCGTTACATCGCAGTCGGGCATTGTAAAACTGTTTTCAAACACCTCAATATCGTTACTCTCATTATCTTTAACATTAATTGACACAAGCTTATAACCGTCCTCGGGTATTGGGGTGAGTGTTATTGTTTCGCCTGTATACGCAGAGTCCTTGTCTGCTGTTACCACGCCGTGCGCCGCGGCTTTAATCGTAATGCTTGAATGCGCCTTATCAACTGATTCTGTAGCGGTATAGGTGTTGCCCCCGAACTCAGCCGAAGCTGTGTAGACAGTTTTTGTAAGCTCATCAGACTCGGTAACCGTAGCGTCAACCGTTTCCGTATGCTTACATCTGGAATCACTGCAGGTAAATATAGCTTGAGCAGAGCTGTGAGCGTTCGCCCATTTCCACTCAGGCTCGCCATAGATATGGTCGTCGGTGAAGATGTAGTTAACATTTTGGTCGCCGAAGTTAGTTGAAGTAAACTTCGTGTCGTGCTTTATACGCGCGGTAACATTCATATTGTTAAATATGTGTCTACCTACATATACTACACCCTCATAATCAAGCTTGATATCAAGCTTATAGCCGTCAGGGCTGTTTGCCCACGAGAAGGCGTAGTCGCCGATTCTGTTAAGGTTAGAGGTATTACCCTTAACCTTTTTTACCCACATTGTGTAGAAGGAATAGGGCTTAATCTCGCGGATGTTCTCGTTCAGAGTGAGCTCAAACTGTGTTTTCGGGTTTTCGCCGTAATTGATAAAGGTACTATTATTATCGTCGCCGATAACGGTAACGGGCTTGCCGTTAAATGTTTTAGGAATCACAAGCTCGCTTATATCAGTCGGACCTGTGTAGTAGTTAATCTGATACTCGCTGTCGTTGTTAATGAGAGCAAAGTCAAAGTAACTAAGCTCAACAGTATCCAACATTTCGCCGATTGTACCGTCCTCGTCTACAGCGTAATACTTACCGTCCTCTTCGTAATAAGCGATGTTGCCGAGGTGATACTCGCCTTCATCGTCAATGTACGGCTCCGTTCTCGGAGTAATCGGCGCGAAGTTTGCTTTTACAGTTACATTGCACGCTGGCATTGTAAAGTATTTTTCGTCCATCTCAATCTCTTGAGTGCCGTCCTCGGGAACAACAGTAAATCCCTTTGTGATATAGCCGTCGTCGGGCGTGATCGTCAGCTTAATATTTTCATCTTTCTTTGCCGTTGCTTTATTCGCGGTGACTGTGCCGTGCGCGGTGTTCGCAATTTTAACATCAAAGATAATCTGTTTGGTCTGAGTCGTTGTATATTCTACTCCGAGGAAGGAGCAGCGCGCGGTGGAGGTACGGGTCTTTCCGCTGTCCGTATATGTCACCTTCGCCTTAATCTCCTGAACATCGTCGCAGTCGCTGCAGCGGAATACCGCCGTCGCGTTTGTATAATCGCTGTCCCATACCCATTCGGGCTCGGAGTAGTTGTGTATATATGGCGTAAGCGTTTTGCCGTTGATTGCGTTGATCTGATTGTCGGTCAGCGTGCCGCTGTAGACATTCGTGCCGTCGGTCAACGCCTGACCATCGGCAACTTTAACGCTGGCGTTTTTATAGTAATCAATCTTGTCCAGTTTGATGCTGTCTGTACGATGTGTCCAGCCAAGTGTCAGAGTCACACCTTCTTCCATCCAGACATCCTTAATATAAATATTTCCACCCGTAAAGTTGATTATTCCGTCGGGAGCAGCAGAAAAACGGGCGTCCAGATTAAAGCTGCCCTTTGTGATTGTATAGTACTTTCTGGACATTTTCGCGGTATCTCCCATTTTGGCTCCGCTGACATTGCCGCCGTATTGGCTGAAAGCGGTCAAACTATTTCGGCGATCCTGTAAATTGAATGCTCCGGTCTGATTATTCTGTCCGTAAATCGTCAGTTTGCTGTATGAATTATCCGTTTTGCGCCCTCTCATACCTACGCCTAAACCGGGAATTTCCTGATTAAGCCATAGTGTTTTTCCGTCCGCGAGTATCAGATGTACGTCGCCGCAAATATACAGCGTCCATCCTACTCCTATATCTTCGGTAACAATATACCAGCCATCCGAAAGGTATAAATATCCTTCGCCTTTGTTAAGGACTCTTGCTTTGACGGTTTGTTCGTGACCGTTTTCGTCGATATAATCGGCGTCAGTCAAATCAAAATAAACCGCTCTCAGATTGTTATTACTAAAAACAAGCCGATAGGACTCACCCGGATAATAGTCGGTTCCGTCCACCTCGTCATACCAGTACGCAAACTCCTTTCCGTCAGGGATATTGACGCATTCCGGCAATACATAGTAGCCGTTCAGCTTATTCTGAATGGTGATATTGACAGGTCCGGAGTTGTTCTCCTCTTTCAGCGTGAGAGAAACGTCTATTTGTTCTCCTCCGCAAACCGTGCAAATAAAATTATCGTCCCATTTGTGGTACTCTTTGGTCGATGTTAATTCAGCGCCGCAATCTTTGCAGTACTTACAATGCCGATATTCGTTAACCATACGCCATTCAGTGTTGGTATGCTCACAAGGAGATACGGTTACTTCCTTATGATTCCATATCGCGCTGAATCGATCGTTTCCTCTGTAAACATCCGAGCCGACCTTGACTATCTCTCTGTTACCCAAAGAAAGCTCACCGCCGGTATAGCTTAAAACATACCAGCCGCAGTCGCCGTGACCGATTGACTGCACGTTGCCGTCGCCGCCTGATACGGCTTTGACAGTACAGTTATTGTTTATCTGACAATAATCTCCGCTGGCGTCTTCACCGCCGCCGATTCCCGCGCCGTAGTCTTTGCCTTCGGCGTATACGTTGGAGCCGTTTATGATCTCCACATGACCGCCGTCGCCGTCCTCGCCGCCGCCGATTCCGGCCGCGTCTGTGCCGCCGTATGCTTTGACTGTAGAATTATCAATTGTTGTAGTACCGCCGTCGGCATGGTCGCCGCCGCCGATACCCGCAGCGTAGCCGCCGCCGTGAGCCGTTACAGTAGAGCCTGTGATGTTTATGGTTCCGCCGTTGCCGCTTTCACCGCCGCCGATTCCCGCGCCGTCGGTTTCACTTTTAGCCTCTGTAATAGTAGAGTTTATAATGTTTATCGTACCGCCGCCGACCGCGTCGCCGCCGCCGATACCCGCGGCGTAGCGTCCGCCGTGAGCTTCAACGGTGGAGCCTGTGATATTGATAGCGGCACTCTGATCCGTCTCGTTACCTGTGCCGATACCTGCCGCGTCCGTGCCTGCTTTCGTTGTAACACTGGAATTAGTGATGTTAATAGTGCCGCATTTTTCCGCTTCATCGCCTGTGCCGATGCCCGCGCCGTATTTGCCGCCTTCGGCGTAAACATTGCTGTTATTAATACTTATGGTACCAAAGCCGCCTTCGTCACCGCCGCCGATGCCTGCGGCGTAATCGCCGCCGGTTGCCATCACTACACAGTTATCAATCTGTATACTGTTCACATTGCCGCTGTCGCCGCTGCCGATTCCCGCGCCGGTGTGGTTACCGTTAATCAGATACGCAAACACCATCGCCGTGAGGGCTCCGCCGGCGTAAAAGCCTGCCTGCTCGCTGACCGCGGGATTTGATATTGATTCCATAATAGTATTGTAATAGCTGCCGTAATCCTTGATGAAGTTTTCACCCACGGTATTTACGTCAGAGTCGGTAATAGCGGTGACAAAGCTGTTTTTCAGGACAATTGAGTTGCAGCCCTTTTCATCGCCGCCGCCGATTCCCGCTCCGCCCTGCGCGCTGTGGGCGAAGACGTTACTGTCTGTGATTTCTATATTGCCGCCGTCAGACTCGTCTCCGCCGCCGATTCCGGCGCCGTATCTGCCTGAGGAAGCTATAATAACGCTGTTCTTTATTTTGATACTTTCGCTTTTTCCGCAGTTGCCGCCGCCGATTCCGGCGCCCTCTGCGCCTGTTGCTCCGGAAGAGGTTTTGCTCTCAGCCTTGACGTAACTGTTTTCGATAATAATGGATTTGGAGTTGCTGTCCTCGCCGCTGCCGATACCCGCGCCGTAATCCGACTCAGCTTCAACCGTAGCGTTCTTGATTGTGATTGCGCTGCTTCCTCCGTCCTGACCGCTGCCGATACCCGCGCCGTTATACGCGCTTGCGGTAATCTTTCCGCCGAGGATGTTAATGGGACAGCCTGTGGAATCCTCGCCGCCGCCGATACCCGAGCCGTTGGAACAAGAGTGATTATCAGCCTTAATGGTGCCGCCGTAAATATTGATATAACAATCAGAGTCGTTGGAATAAGCGTCGCTACCGTCACCGATAACCGCGCCGTATGACTTTCTGGCGGGTGCCTCACCGTTGTTGCTTGCGTCAACAGTTCCGCCGTAGAAGCTGAGCTTACCGCAGTTTCCGCCGTAGCCGCCTCCGCCGATAGCTGTAGCTCCCGAACACCAATCATAATTAAAAACATCGAGAGTGCCGCCGTAGAAAACAAATTCACCGCAGTCCTCGCCCTTGTTGCCGCCGAGGTTCGCTTCCTCATCATCGCCCGTTCTCGGATTGAGCTTTCCCTCGCTGTTCTTACCGGGATAAACAAAAAGCGAATTGCCCTTTGACAGCCTGATTCCGTACATACATTTCAAAGTGCCACTGAGGAGGATAATGTGAGCCGTGCCGCTGACCGTAACGCGTTTGTCGATTGTGGCATCGCCGTTTACGACATACCACTTTCCGCTGCCGATAGTAAGGCTGCTTTGCGAGGTGATAGTGGTATAATCCGTACAGGTTTTTACGGTATCGACTACCTTTTGGTTCGCGGAGTCCCATGAGCGTTCAATGTACTCCACCTCCGCCGCCGCGAAAGCCTCGGACGGGAGAATGGTGAATAGGGATATTATCATAATTAACGATAATACCACACTCACGGATTTTCTTATTATTTTCATAAACAGTACCTCCTATGAGATTTTTTCTGCATTATTATAACATATTACTTTGGCAGGTTTCAATATTCAATTTGACGGTATTTTGCAGTTTAGCATTTATCCAATTGTTTATATAGTGTTATCGGATGAATTAATCAGCATAACTCTATAGCCCGCGCCCGCTTTTGTATAGCCCTTTCCGTTGTATGTTTATGTTCCCTTTGACAACACCTCAACAGTAGCTCTCAGCCAATCAGCGCTCGCCTGCGAAAAAGTTTATTGTTTTCCATCGTTACAGAGCAGTTTCCTATAAAGTAATCAAAAGCACAAGTGCGTTACCATTAATTACAATCCGCACTTGTGCTATATTTTTCATATATACTTTACTTTCGTTTCAAAAAGGTTATAATACTTTTGTAATATAACAGAGTTTTGAAGTTTTAGGAGTTTTATATGAAAAGAATAATTGCGGTATTACTGACTTGTGTTTTAATAGCTTCCGCACTTTCTGCCTGTGGGAATTCCAACACCACGACCGAAGGGCGCACTTTGTTTATTTATATGTGCGGCTCTAATCTTGAGACTAAGCAGGGGCTCGCGAGCAAGAATATTGACGAGCTGCTTTCAGCCGATAAGGGCGATACGAACATTGTCATTCAAACGGGCGGGGCGAACACATGGCGTAATCACAACATCAGCTCGAGCGAAGCTCAGCGTTACGAGATAAAGGACGGCCAATTAAAGCTTCTCAAAGAGTTCGAGCAAAAGAATATGGGCGAAGCCGAAACGCTTACTGATTTTCTGAAATGGGGTCAGGAACAATACCCAACAAATCACAATATGCTTATCCTCTGGGATCACGGCGGTGGCTCCGCAAAGGGCGTATGCTTTGACGAGAACTACAGCTTTGACGCACTCACTCTAACCGAGCTTAATTCGGCGCTGAAAAAAGCAAAGCTGAAAAACAAATACGACATCATCGGATTTGACGCATGTCTTATGGCTTCTATAGAAACCGCTTATACCGTGAAGGATTACGCAAAGTATATGATAGCTTCCGAGGAGATTGTACCCTCGGGAGGTTGGAATTACAAATCCGTTGTCACAGCCTTTGCTTCGGGCAAAAGCGAGAAAAAAATCGGCAGACAAATCTGCGATTCTTACATGCAAAAATGTAAGAAAAGCGGCAAGGAAAAGCTGTCAACTCTCTCGGTTTTAGACCTGTCCTACACAGACAAAATGCTTAAGGAATTTAAGCTTGCCGTAGAGATCATACAGAAGGCTCTATACGATAAGGAGTTATCGGGCGAGGTCATCCACGCGCTGAAGAATGTCAAAAAATTCGGCGGCGGCTCTGACCAGGGCAGCTCGAATATGATCGACATCATTGATGTTTTTGATCACGCGCCGTCCTTGACCGCCGCTATCCTGCCCGGGCATAAGCCCGATGAGCTGACCGAGCTTTGGGAAGCGATAAGTCACTTTGTCACATACAACAAAACAAACAGTGACTACTGCAATGTCCGCGGCTTATCATTTTATTATCCAATCTCCTATAACAAGGATGAGATAGACAGCTATATCGACCTTGACCTGATTGAGCCTTATAATAAGTTCCTCAAGGCGTTTTATCAGAATATACCCGATAAGACCATAGCTTTCACCGACAAGGGCAGTATCGGCAAGGATGGGGCATTTACGGTATCTTTCACGCCTAAGAGCATCTATTATCTCAGCTCAGTTGACTATATTTTGATGTCAACGGACTCACACGGCGTTCGCCATGTACTGCGTACAGATAACAACATCACCGTCGATCAGGAAAAAATAAAGTACAAGAGTAACTTCAATGGGCGTGTTTTAGCGCTGGATGGTCATCGGATGTTCACCACAACGCTCAACAGAGTTGAGGACGATTATATCGAGTACAACGCTCCCGTAATCGTCAACGGAAAGAAAACGACCTTACTGTTCGAATTCATATACAACTTTGAGGATGACGAGAACGGCGGTTATTATATGATGTACGGAACATGGGACGGTTATGACGAAAACGGACTTCCGTCGGGTGATTATAACGAGCTCAAAAAAGGCGACAAAGTAAAGGTTCTTACAGAAACAAAAACCGTGGACGGGAAGCATACAGAAATTTACAGCGACGAGTTCACAATCGGTAAAGACGGCGGAAAGATAAGCGAAATACCCTTAGGCGGACAAAGCTATCAGTATGTATTTGTCGCTTCCGACCTGTTCGGCAATACTATCACTTCCGATACAGCTACCTTTGAGATGACAAAGAGCTATAAGGAGCTTTTGAAGAAACCGCTGCCCGACGGCGAATACGCCGCAAAGGTCACGAAAACTGAGAAGTACAAAGCAGAATAATCTATATAAAGAAACGCTCGCCGCGGGATGAACCGCGGCGGGCATTTCGCTTTTTATCGGCAATCAGTAAACTTCGAACAGCGAAAACTCCTGTAATTTATTTTCGCGGTTTTTGTATATTTGTCCTTTAACGATAATAACTTCATAGAACTTGACATCTTTGTGCAGGCTCTTGCCGGAAGGGTCAATATAATCACCAAGAACGAAACCAACGCCCATTACATTAGCGCCTTTTGCCTTGGTTGCAATCGGGTGTTTGGCTTTCAGACCGACAGCTTCAAGCTCTGCGTTGACAGTTCTGCCGTTTAAGCGGCGCATAAACTCTTTGACCTGGCTATCAGTCCAGTCGCTGCCGTAATACCTGCCTTTTGTTGGTTGGGCAAGCGCGTTGTAAACTTTGATTCTGTCAAGGAAATTATATTCGCTGCTGTTATAGATTCTGACTTTCTTGCCAATCACATAGCTGTAGGGATAATACTCGGGGTCTTCACCCTCACGCACGGTATAATTCCTGTTTGTATCATTGCAATGCATAAATGTTTTTTTGGAATCATACACAAACGTGCCTTGATTAAAATCGCCGTTTACTCCGCTTGCAAGCGAGATTGTGTTTTCGGATTTCGAGTCGAAATAGAAATCGGTAATCACTTTTTTGGCATTTTGATCCTTATAATAATACAAGTAAAGCGATTTGGATTTGTTCGTTCCGTTCTGATTTAAATCACCGTGTTTTTCCGTAAAGTCGCTGTAGCCCATGCAGGGAACTATCGAAGCGTCGTTGTAGCTGTCGCCTTTGTACGCATCTGTCAGAAGGAATCCTGTAATGGCTTCGTCGGAATCGGTGGTAGTTTTATACCCGAGGAAAATCTTCATACCGCCGTTTCCTTCATTCAGATTTTGGTTTACCATCGTGTAACCCTTGCCGGAGATTTGTCTCTGAATCTTTGAGGTATTGTTGTTCGAACCGATAAGCATCACATCGCTGATAAATTTTCCTTCAGCCTTTATGATTTTTTCGCTTGAAACGGTTTTTATCTCACTTACCGGATGTCCTATATTATCGAGTTCTTCGAGAGCGTCCAGCGCGCTTTGGAAATCTTCGCAGATACCTGTCGCATTGTTCGGGTTTTCACCGGCGTCCCAACGAATGGCGAGCGCGGCAAAAGCCTTTGTGAGCATGGCTTTAGCATATACCCTCTGTGCAAGCCTTATTTCATACGCTTGCGTATCGAAATTATATTTGAGTGAGCATGCTTCGTCCAGAACGCATATGGGATTTGACGCGTCTATTCTTGCAATATCCGTTGTTATATCTTCAAAAACATCTTTTAAATCTTTGCTTTCCTCTAAAAACTCCACATATCCGACATTTGTGCGAGTGTCCGCTTTGCTGAGAATAAACTGAATCAGAGCATGGTTATACTCGCTCGCCTCTTTGTTTGTCATATTCTCCCAGTCAATGTCCGCATACCTTTCGTCCGCAGCCGCAAGGTCTTTTCTTGCTTTGTCATAAAACAGACTGACATTTCTCAGTTTGGTTTTGAGAGTGTCCATCTTGTTGTTATAATTGTTAAGATTATTTTGGATATCCCTTTCCACAATTGTATTTACAATTTCAATTCGGGCAGCATCAATCTGTGCCGAAACATTGTCAAGCTTTTTGTTTATTTCAGAAAGCTCCCTGAGCAGACGCGCCTGATCGCTTTCGAGAACACCCGCAGCTTCAAGAATGGATTTGCCTATGGTGTAAACCTTTCCGGCTATACCACCGTAATAACATATTGAACCGAAAGTGGTGTTAAGTCCTCTGGTGTACTTTTGAATCTCCAGCAGGGTTTCGGCGTTCAGTGTGACATTTTTGCCTAGCGATTCGCCGGAATAGTTGCGAGTGCAGGAAAATTCTTTTGAGGTTTTGTCGCCCCAGACACTTGCAAGCGCACCTGCCGCAAGCGTAACAGTGCCGTTCATATCCATTGTTTCAACTGTCTGTTCATTTGCGGGAACGGAAAGGATAAGGGTTGCAACCGTGTCGCTGTCAACTTTGATAGAGTCAACCTTTGCGTCCTTAAAGTCATCGGCAAAGCTGATAGCGTCAGCCTTGAGATTCTTATCAAAAGTACCGCTGTTTGCATAGAGCTTCAGCGTGATATTAAGATTATCGCCGTTTTCTTCAACATAGTCAAATACGGGATAAAAGCTTGCCTGTGAAACGGCTGTAGCGAATTCATAATCGCCGAGCTTCATTGCTTTTCCGCCAATAAGGTCGGCAAAATCATTTACGCTCTTAATGCCGTCTGCCGCAATGGTTAGTTTCACGGTATTATCGTCCGCTTTTTCAGCAGCTTCAACGGTAGCGCCGTCAAGCTTTATATTGTTCTTTGTTAAAGTATCAATGTTGACAACTCCGTTAACCTTAAGGTCTGCGTTGATTCTCCCTTTTTCGAATTTCAGTGTTTCGGTGTCAATATATGCGCTTGCGAGCTGAATATCAATCTTTGAAGTGACGTCTGCATAGCCGTCCGTAATACCACTCGGCTTAACGTTAACCGAACCCCACTGATATGCGCCTGCTTCATTTCTTACAGGTGAACCTTTGAGCTGAACTGTAAGGTTTTTATTAGACGAGGAAACGCTTTCAATATTCATATCAGAGAAAGCATTATTAAGATAAATGTCCTTTTTGCTGATACCGTCCTCAAAGGTGCTGCCGTCAATCGCTAACGTAACCTTTGCTCCCTTTGCGTTGGAAACAACGCTTTTAACGTCGGGCGTCAGCGTGATTTCGGGGAATTTCACCTCAACACTTGCTGTGTTGTCTTCACCCTCAACGCCCTTAAAAACCATAACATAATCCTTTGTCGGGAATGTAGCCGCTTTATCGTCCGTAAAGGTTATTTCGCAGCTTTTCTTATCCGCCGCTTTGACGCTCTCGACCTTTGCGGAAAGAGTATAAACGTCTTCAAGCTTAACATCTTTTGCAGCTTTTGAATTTGCGTCTGTAGCTTCTTCTGCTTTGGAAGCAGCTGCCGTGTCAAGGTATCTGACTTCAACATTTTCCTCTTTGACGCCCAAAAGGTCAACCTTTTCAGAGCTGACCGTTGTAGTGTATTTTCCGTCTTTAGAAAACTTAACAGCGGTAGCTGTGATTGCAGCTTTTTCTTCCTCCTTGTTCTCCTTATTCCCGCCGCAGGCGGTGAAGATTGATACCGCTATTACAAGCGTGAGAACAAGCGAGAGAAGTCGTTTCATTTTTTTCATAGTTTTTTCTTCTTTCTGTTTTTGATATAGTAATTTGACTTTATGATTTAGTATCACTTAATTTTAATATTGACTGTTTTGCTTATGGTTTTAGGCTTATAGTTTGAGTTGCCCTTTGCGATAATTTTAACCGTAACCTTATATGTTCCTGTCCGGTACTTACCCTTATTAACGGTTAACTTACCTTTTTTGTTAAACTTAAACTTTTTTACCGAAATTTTCTTTTTGCCGAGCTTGACGGAGGTTGTCTTTACCGTTACAGCTCCCTTAGCCTTGCTGATTGTCAGAGGCTTGACGGTACGAGCCTTTGTTTTGAGGTTCTTAGCCTTAATTGACTTGGTTTTCTTCGTAACCTTAAGCGTATTGGCTTTCTTCGCGGACTTGACCACTACCTTGTACTTGACCGTCTTGTCGCTCGCGGTTGAAGCGGTAATGGTGGTTGTGCCCTCCTTAAGCGCGTGGATTACGCCGTTCGAGTCAACCTCGGCGACGCTCTCCTTGCTTGAGCTGTAGTAAATAAACGAGTCGCAGGGCTGAGGAGTTGCCGTTACCGCAATCTGCGTATACTGTCCCTCCTTCAGGGTTACGGAGCTTTTCGCCGCTTTCAGCTCACCCGTCTCATTAAGGGGAGTTTCCGATATATTTATTATATGGAGTGTAAAGGACTTTTTAAGCCCTGTTCTCAGCGTAGCGGTGATTTTAACGGCGCCTGTCTTTTTCTCTGTGACTATGCCGTTTGCATCCACCTCTGCGATGTTCGTATCCGACGAACTCCAGCTCGCTACCTTGTCGTTTGTTTCAAACGGAGTCAGGGTGTAGGGTATATAAAACTGATTCCAAAGAAGAATATCATCCCATATTTCACTCCCTTGGAAGTAAATATTATCTGCTTTGATAATACTCTTCTCGCTGATATAGGAGCCAACTATTGTTGTGTCGTCCGTAATTACGTTTATAGGCTCAAACTCGCTGCCGTCCTCGTTCTTCCAGCCCTCAAAAACATATCCCTTCTTCTCGGGAGCTTCGGGAACAGAGTTTAAAAGCGAAGAGCCGAGCAGCACGGAGCTCTCCTGAACGACCTCGCCGTCGGCGACAAATTTAACCGTGCCGTAAACCTTGTTTATCATTGTATCGATATTATCGTTTACCCACGTCTGACGTCCGATGATCCAGTCGCGTAGCGTATCTAATTCAAAATCAAAGCTTCCGATGGAGTTATCAAGCTGCCAACACTCTTTATTAGCCTCCCATGAGCTTTTTGTCTCAGAGGCATATTGGTCAAGCACGCCGCCGTCCTTTACGATATCGTTTATGATTCCGTTAAGCTCTGTCCAGCGCTGTCTGAGCATAGCCTGATATTCGGGGCACTCGGCTCTGAGCTTGTTGAGCCAATCCATATTTTTGCTCATATAGAAGCCGTCGGTGTCTCTGACCGACTTTCCGAGAGAAAGGTCGAAATCCCAAATCGGTCCCCAGTAGAGCTTGTCGTTTCTGGGCTTGTAAAGATATGTGCTGTCGGTTCTGAATGAGTCAACATTCTTTGTAAACTCCTGAACCCACCAATAATCGACGGTGGATTTCATATCCATATAATCCCATACCGAAACGCCGTTGTCATCCTTGAAGTCCTTGCCGTATACGGCATTTTCAATCTTTTGGAGATAGTCTGTGAGATATGACTTCTGTTCCTGAGTACCTATTTCGTCAGTCGGGTCTGCGGAATAAAACACAGGGTTCTCGCCCTGAAAGCGAAGTCCTTTTTCTGTTGTCAGCACATTTGCCTCGGGTTCTTCGGGATAGGGTGAGTAAGAGAACAGATACCCTCCCGTAAGCTCGGGCTCGGTATTATCCTTATCGGTAAGCTCGTCGATGTTTACGCGACTCTTTCCTACCCTGACTTGCTCGCAAAGGTAGTAGCTGCCGATATACTTTCCGTTCATTACAACGTCAACAGGGAGCATTTTCGGGGTGTATTCGAGCCCCATTCTTCTTGCTATGTAATAGACGATTCTGTTTCTGAGCAGAGTTTCGTCCTTGGCGTTCGCAAGCAATATCCAGTGCTTGTTTGAGCCCATTCCGAGTAAATCGGCACCTTTTTTCAGTTTGAGCTTATAGGGCTTTTTATCCTCCATCCACGTAGTATGACCTCTGCCTCGTATGTATTCGAGTTCTAAATCCTCGGTGCCGTTTAGAGCAACGTCACTGTAGTCTCCCTTGTAACCGTCAGGCACGTCAAGCTTGATTGTGCCTGTACATTCGGCGCTGTGGTCGGGGCTTGAGTTCATCTGTTCAATTGTGCCGTAGCCCTCGGCGGTTTCGTCAATATTGATATTCAGAACCGGAATACCGTTGTTTACATCAGCTGTCTCCCCTGCCGCGTTTGTGATTACCGGAACAGTGCAAATCAAACTAACCGCTATAATCAGCGCGAACAATACGCTTACAGATTTCTTACAAGTTTTCATAAAAATCTCCTGTTATTTAATGTATTCATGTCAATACCGCACAATTCCATGTACATGCCTTGTTTGAAGCTTGTACCGTCACAAACAGTTCTCAAGACCAAGCTTCATACGTCAGCAAGCTGTCATCACAGTAAGCTGGTTAAATCACTCCATTCCCATGTCGGCTCGCCGTAGGTGTGTCCGAGAACGGTTATTTTAGTTTTGTACGACGGGAAGCAAGTATATATCCTGCGATTCTCCATACGCAATATGAAAGCATAGACCGCTATCTCCTCCGCACACAAGTCCAGATTAAAATATCATTCGGCAGACGGAAGTAGTTTGTGTAGTCGTTAGGATTGTTGCGGTTGTCAGCTTACCTGTGTATATAACGCCGTTCCCTGTCTCCTTCGCACGAACATACGGCGACGGTTTTCCGTTAATTCTTAATTCTGCTATCACTTTTCTCTCCTTCTTTCTTAAATAATATAACAATATGTTCTACTTGCGTCAATATATTTTAGAATATTTATTCGATTTTCTTTGTTTTTTGCAAAACAAAAACCACCACACCGCAAAAGGGTTCGCAATGCAGTGGTTTTAATTTTTTTGAAATTCATCCGAAAAAGAAATCGCTGTCGGATTTTTTTACTCTGCGTCCGCTTTCGCCGCGCTCGGCGTCATCTCTTCCATATGTAATATCATACATAATATTCACGATCAGGAACAACAGCTTGAAGCTCAGAAAAACTATAAGCGCAACGAGCAATGCGATTCCGAGTATGCCCAGCCATACAGTTACAAACATATGAGCATCGTTATTAGCGTAAACAAGTTTGTTAACTCTTTCGAGTATCTCCGCGGGAGAGCCTCCCATAGTGGCATGGTCGTTGATATAAATTTTTGACGACATCATAAACAGCGCCGCGCAGATAATCGCTCCCATTGAATCTATGCCTATATTATAAAGATACGGCTGCAGTCTTTCTTCGATGAAAAAGGGGTGCCGAACGCCATGACAAAAAGGATTGACAATATGGTAAAAATCAATCCGTATATTTTGATGTCTTTAAGTTTCTTAATCATAAGTTCTCTCCGTTAAGGTAACAGATTATATATCTTACTCAATGGTGAACAGACGGCTGAAGCCTGTAAGCTCAAAAACTTCCTTAACAGACTGAGTGAGGTTGCGGACAACCATCCCTCCCTTGTCTTCCATAACCTGTACCGCTCCGAGAAGAACGCGAAGTCCCGCGCTGGAGATGTATTCCAGATTAGTAAGATCAAAAATCAACTTTTCAGCGTCAGGGGTAGCTTCGTTGATCTTAGCCTCAAGGTCGGGAGAAGTTATTGTATCAAGTCTGCCGTTAAGCAGGAATGTGTATTCTGCTCCGTTTTTATTTACCTCGATATCCAAACGACTTTTACTGCTCATATTTGATGTGGTTTTCTTTTCTTTTTTTCCAAATAATGCCATAATTATTTCTCCTGTAACAAATTATTTCAAGCGCCTGTGGAACAGGCGCTTTATTCCTGTATATTTGCCGTTTACGCGGCAGCTTCTTCTTCTTTTCTCTTTTTCAGCTTAGGAAGCATAAACAGAGTAGTGCCGAGAACGCCCAGTGCAAGTCCGCCGATTCCGGCAAGAGCGAGGAATCCGGGGTTGAAGGCGGAAGCGGTCGCCGAGGGGTATGCATTTGCATCTGTTTGCCAGAAGAGGTACATACCGTTGTTATCGCCGCGATAGCTGTAGGCTGTATCGTCAATCTTCACGGGGTTCTTTGACGCAAACATATGGAGACAGCCGTTGTAGCCCGCGGGAGCTTTGACGCCGTTCTCGCCGGTCTGGAGCTTTAGCGAATCCGCAAGAATCGGCTCGCCCTTCTCCCCTGCGCGGTTAACGTACAGCGCGAGCCACTGTACTCCGACGTCGGCGTTAAGATCCGCCGCGTCGCCGCAGCCCCAGCTCTTGTAATCCGAGACGCCGTTCTGGGCGCTTGTATGAATACCGACTTCCTGACGGTTACACTTGGCGACCTCATAGTAATAGAACTGGTCAAAGTTGATGTGCTTGACATCGGTGCCTTTTTCGTCCTTAGTATATGAAACGATTTTTCCTTCTTCGACTATCATTCGCGGAATTATCGAAAACGTACGGTTGTAGTACTTGTGCATTTGAACACCCTTGAGTACAGCACAAAGCACCATCAGCGCGCCGCCGATACCCATCATCCATTTGCCGGCTGTACTGATTTTGTTTACAGCGCTTTGCGCTTTGTCTAATTTAAGTCCGATGCTTTCAACGCCATTTTTTTGACTTATGAACATATATTCCGGTTCAACTACTGTGATGCCATTTTGACCTATAACCGCATTTTTTATAGATTGATTTAACTGGTTAAGAGCGGTATTCAGAGCCTTTTCAAGAGGCGCAACCGTCGTTGCAACTGCTCTCGCCGCCTTCACAGCCAAAACTGCACCTGTCGTCAACATAATCACGCCTGCGCCCATACCAACATAGGAAGAAATTGAAACAATACCGTCTTCATCCCAAATCTTGCCGTAGGGGTCCTCGCCCATGTTCTTCTCCGTAAGCGCGTCGCTTGTCAGCGCAACGCCCTTGCGGAAGATTGAGCGGTTGATTCCGCTGTAAATTGAAATACGATCGAGCGTATTACCGTCCTCATCCTTGAAAATCTCCGCGGTCGATGGGAAATCGGCTTTAACGGTAGAGTTGCTGTCCATACCGAGCCTTAAGAGAGCGGAAAGACTGATGAAGTCAAGCGACGCACGCTGTCCCTCGGAGAGTGCCGCGGCTATGGGAGCGAAGAAATCAGTTTCAGTGCTGTAGTCCGCGTTCTTATCCTTGGGGCGGAAGAAATCGTAAAGAGTATTGCCCCATTCGCCCGAATAGGCGATTTTCTTTATTACATGATAATACCCATCCACGCGTGCGTACCGACCAAAGTCATCACTGAATTTATCCTCATCCGTTTTATTCAGGTCATCAAAGTACTTTTGAACTCTTTCGTTGTACACGTCAGCATTGTCGTCACCCTGCCGGAGATTGTTTTTGTCACAATAATCCTCATACCAGAGAATGTCCTCGTGAACGTCACTCCACTCCTTTACGAGTTTCTTTGAGTAGTCCTCGAAATGTGCCGCGAGAAGGCTCATTGCAGCTGAGGGTGCGAGATCCTGTCCCTTTGCCTCGGGAGCGTAGTTGCCGATTTTCTTCACTAGGTCGTCGCCCGTTAGTCCGTCAAGGCGCTGGAGCCACGACTTTGTGCTTGTGTCCGTCGCAAGCGCGAGCGTCTGTTCAATCATCAAGACAGCAGGACCCGAGCTTTCGAGAATAATCTGCTGGAGGTCGGCTGTCTTCATCTTCTCTTCCTGAGAGAGCGCGTTGTACGCCTCATCGCCGATTTCGGTTTTTGTTCTCTTCAGAAGCAGGTCACCAAGCGGCTTTCCGGTATCGTTGACAGCGACTTCGTCGTTGGGATCGCCGTCATAGAACTTGTTGAGCAGGTCGCGAGCCATCTTGGCGCGCTTCTTGCCGCCGCTGCTGCCTTTGCCTGCGAAGTTGATGCGGTACTCCTTGAGAGCCGGGACAAAGTTGTTGATAAACTCGGTGATGTCCGCCTTTTTCTCTGCTACAAGTTCATCGTAGGCGTCAAAGCTGTATTCGCCGAGCATATTCATTGTAGCCATATCGGTGATGGCTTCCTTTGCCTTGTCGGTACGCTTAATTCCGAGCACCGCGACGGCGTCGGTCTTAGCCTTGGAGTTCTTGCCATCGTTGAGGTCGGCAATAGGCTTCCAGCCGTGTTCCTTGAGCCATTTTTCAGCGTCAGACTTCTTCTCGCCGTAAGCAACAAATACGTCTTTTATGTACTTTCCGCTGTTGCTCTCCGCGGCGCTTACGACCGTAGTGAACATGGTGACAGTTAATACTGTCGCCAAGAAAACGGAAAGTAATCTGAATAGAATTGATTTTTTCATTTGGCATTTTCCTCTATAAAGAATTAAAGCTTATGCTTTGCTATTTTTCCTCTTTCTAATCTTTGGGAGCATTATGAGCGTAGTGCCGAGGATACCGAGCGCCAGTCCGCCGATTCCCACGAGAGCAAGTAAGCCAACGTTGAAGACGGAAGCAGTCGCCGAGGGGTATGCATTTGCATCTGTTTGCCAGAAAAGGTACATACCATCGTTATCGTCACGATAGCAGAAAGCTGTATCGTCAATCTTCACGGGGTTTGTTGACGCAAACATATGGAGACATCCGTTGTAGCCCGCGGGAGCTTTGCTGCCTTCCTTGCCTTTCTGGAGCTTTAGCGTGTCCGCAAGGATGGGTTTACCCTGCTCCCCTGCGCGGTTAACATACAGCGCGAGCCACTGTAATCCGACGTCGGCGTTAAGATCCGCCGCGTCGCCGCAGCCCCAGCTCTTGTAATCCGAGACGCCGTTCTGGGCGCTTGTGTGAATACCGACTTCCTGACGGTTACACTTTGCAACGGTATAGTAATCAAAGTGGTCAAAGTCGATGTGCTCGACGACGTTGCCGTCTTCGTCCTTGGTGCGGGTGACAATGTTCGCTTCGTCTACTATCATTCGCGGAATTACCGAGAAATCACGATGGTAGTACATATACATCTCAGCACCCTTGAGAGCGGCAGAAAGCAACATCAAAGCGCCGCCGATACCCATCATCCATCTGGTGGCTACGTTGAGCTTAGTGACACGCGCCAGATTCTTTTGTGCATCAGCGAGCCTGGAAGACGGACCGAAGTTAAAACCGGACTTACCTTTTTTGAGCTCTAAGAGCTCCATAACAAAAGAAGCTTCCTCGTCCACGTCAGCAATCACCTGAGGAGCTTTGTTCAATTCTTGTGTCCAGTGTGTCACTTCTGCCGCCCAATAACTAATCTGTTTACTTGTTTTGACAAACATTACCGCTCCTGTAACTAACGTAATAGCACCGATGCCCATTCCGACATAGGAGACAATATCAACTACGCCGCCCGGATTCCAGATTATATCGTAAGGATCCTTGCCCAAGCTCTTCTGCATAAGCGCGTTACTTGTCAGCGCAACGCCGTTACGGAAAATTGCACGGTTGATTCCGCTGTAAATCGAAATACTCTCGAGCTTGTTGCCGTCTTCATCCTTAAAAATCTCTGCGGTTGAGGGGAATTCGGCTTTGACGGCGGAGCTGCTGTCCATTCCGAGCTTTAACAATGAGGTAAGATTGAGGAATTCCAAAGCAGCGCGCTGACCTTCTGATAGCGCCGCCGCAATAGGAGCAAAAAAGTCAATCTCCGTGCTGTAATTCGCTTTATTGTCCTTGGGACAGAGGAAATCATAGAGCGTATTGCCCCACTCACCTGAATATGCGGTTTTCTTTAATACCGAGTAATATGTATCCACGTTCACAAAGCGCTGAGATTCACTGTTGTAACGGCTCTCGTCCGATTTTTTGAGGTCATTGAAAAACTTTTCGACTTTTTCGTTATCCTCGCCGCTTTCTTCCTGTCTGAGTCCGTTTTCTTTACAGTATTGCTCATACCAGAGAATATCCTCATGAACACTTACCCAGTCCTTTGCGAGCTTCTTTGAGTAGTCCTCGAAATGTGCCGCGAGAAGGCTCATTGCGGCTGAGGGGGCGAGATCCTGTCCCTTTGCCTCGGGAGCGTAGTTGCCGATTTTCTTCACAAGGTCGTCGCCCGTTAGCCCGTCAAGGCGCTGGAGCCACGACTTTGTGCTTGTGTCTGTAGCGAGAGCGAGCGTCTGCTCAAGCATCAAAATTGCAGGACCGGAGCTTTCGAGAATAATCTGCTGCAGGTCAGCTGTCTTCATCTTCTCTTCCTGAGAGAGTGCGTTGTACGCCTCGTCGCCGATTTCGGTTTTTGTCCTTTTCAGGAGCAAATCACCGATCGGCTTGCCTGTATCGTTGACAGCGTCTTTGTCGTTGGGGTCGCCGTCATAGAACTTGTTGAGCAGGTCACGAGCCATCTTGGCGCGCTTCTTGCCGCCGCTGCTGCCTTTGCCTGCGTAATTGATGCGATACTCCTTGAGCGCCGGGACAAAGCTGTTGATGAACTCATTGATGTCAGCCTTTTTCTGAGCTACAAGATTCTCATAGGCGTCAAAGCTGTAGCCGCCCTTCATAAACATTGTAGCCATATCGGTGATAGCTTCACTCGCCTTGTTGGTACGCTTAATACCGAGCACCGCAACGGCGTCGGTCTTAGCCTTGGAGTTCTTGCCATCGTTGAGGTCGGCAAAGGGCTGCCAGCCATGTTCCTTGAGCCATTTTTCAGCGTCTGCCTTCTTCTCGCCGTAAGCAACGAATACGTCCTTGATATACTTTCCGCCGGTTTCATCCGCGGCGCTTACGACCGTGGTGAACATGGTGACAGTTAATACTATCGCTAACAGAACGGATAGTAATCTAAATGGAATTGATTTTTTCATTTTACATTCTCCTTTATAAAGAATACTCTTGGTGATATTATTGAACTTGCTTGATATAGCCGAATGTGCTCGTGGGGCTGTAATAGCCGTACTCAGGAAGCCTTCCGTTTTCGCGAATCTGATAAACCTTCTCTGAATCGCTGTCAGACCTGTCAACATACATATAAACGCGCGGATCGGCAGGATTGTTCCAGCTGTTGCCGCCCATGCCCGGTCGTACGCCCCTGTTCAGCGAGAAGCGTGTAGCGCCTTCGCCGGTCGGATTCCATTTAGTCGGCGAGCCTTCTACGCCCAATACGCACTCCCAAATGGGATTTTTGTACAATGTTACGTCGCACTTAAGCTTTGCGTAATAGCTGCGCTCAAATACAGACGCAAGATCTTCGGCGGTCGCGTATCTCGGTGAAATATCGCCGTAGGTAAAGCAAATATTGGTTATCGGAGTTACCTCGGATTCTACCGACATATCACGGTAGAACGGAGCCTTGGTGTAATATAGATACAGTCCTTTTGTACCGCCGTTACCCTTGTTGAGCGAGACAATTTCCGAGCCGGATTTCAGATTATGCTTGACGAGCCTGTAGGGTACGCCTTCCTCGTCCGAGTCCTCTTCCCGGTAGGGAATGTACAGAGGCTTTTCCTCTGCCGGTTCTTCTGTCTGTTCTTCTGTATTTTCTTCTGTATCTGTATCTTCATTAGAATCATCAAGATCAATGTTAAGATATTCATCATCAAGATCGATGTCAAGATTCAAATCCTCATCGGTGAGAATCTTTTCCTTTTCCTCTTCTTCCTCTATCACATTCTCCATATATCCGCCTTTTATGTTTATCACATCGGGCGGATTATCGCCTTGGTAGAGGAATACATCCCGGATTGCGTTTTTCAAAACATTTGTGCGTCGATAACCGATAGCAATCCACTGATTAGATTGAGAATTATAGTTACAGTTAACATCCATAGCAGCAAAAGCGTTTGTTGTACCAATCATATCGGTAAAGGCTTCTGCCTTTGTTTTTCCTACGCCGAGGTAGAGTTGCTCGTAATACGGCAGCTCAGCGCGGTCATAGCCCAGATGGATGTATTTGTGTTCATCCGTGCGCATACGCAGCTGTCCGTACTGGGGCAGCTTGTTATCCGTTCTGTCGGATTCACTTACTGTGAACGATGTATTGTAACCGTTGATGAATATATCATCGCTGACCTCAAGTCTTGTAATCGGAGCATTATAGCTGGCGGTACCTGAGTTTGTGGAATAATACAGGAAATATTTGCCCTCGGGAGAATCAACAGGGCCGCCCGCAAGCGCACATTTGGTGGAACCGCAGTTCAGAGTGGTTGAAGCAGTTTTTGCGTCAGTATAGTATTTTACCATACCGTAGGCTGCCTCTGACTTTATGTTGGTACGCACAACTCCCATGTAAGCGCACTTGAAGTCCCTTTCATAATCATCAGGGGTTTTTTGATCTCTCAGGCACTCAATGGTTTTGTGTCCTTCCCAGCGGTAGTAAGCCATCTCGTTGCCGCGAACCCAATCACCGTTTTTCAGCTTACTGACATTTGTGTCGTTGAAGTGGAGTTTGTACCACTCGTGCTCTGACGAGAGGTCTATAGGAATGATTTCGTCGAACTCCGTCACCATCGGATTGGCAGGAATATCATCATGCCCCTGAGCAAGAGCCTGCCACTGACCGGAAGCGTTCTCGTAAAGCTTTGCGATTGCTTCATCGGGGTTTCTGCCTACTCCGCAGAACACCGCTGCTACATATGTCTTGGCAGTATATTCGTTGTTAACGCTGATATCCTTATGGGTTTGAGTAATTGTACCGTCCTCTTCCTTAATCTCCTCGCGCTCAACCGGTCTTCCGCCGGCGTTCTTGGCAAGATAGATATAAAGATACTTTGAACCCTTGTTAGTAGTATCCAACGCAAAATTCATCGGATGTTCATAGTCGCCGGGAGTACGCAAATCACAAAGAGGTACATAGCCCGATATATTACCGGGTTTCTCCTGCGTGCTGAACTTGATATCGTTCTCCTTCAGAGGAGATATACCATCGCGCGGACCTGAGGTAAGAAGATAGCGCGAAAGAATTTCGGTCTCTTTTTTCGTCATCCAACTGAGGTTGGATTTTTGTTTTGCCTCATAGTTGGTATAGAGCGGGAAATACATTGTATTAGGACTATAATATCCTACTGAAATACCCGGAGACATCATTGGAGATCCCTGGACGCTGACGTTGCACGCCTGGAATGTGCCCGCCGGAGTACTCAATCCGGTGTATTTAATTTGTTTTGAAGTTTCGGTATATAGGGTAGTCAGACCGGTGAGACCTGTGATAGCACGGTACGGATTATAGGTGTACGACACGCCGAAATACATGGCAGTGTGATAAATCATCTTCTCCTTCTCACGTGTGAGACGGCTATATACAATGTCACCGCGCTGTGAAAAACCAAATCCGTGCGTCATGCCGCCGTCTCCGTCAGCAAAAACGGCATTACCGTAAATTGTGTGGACCTGATCGAAATTATAGGTATCCGCAGGATAACCGCCTACATCGCGCCAAGTAGTCGCCATTGTCATTTCTCCGGCTAAATCCGACATCATACGCACCGGACTGTCGCCGTCCTTCAACAGCTCAAAGCCGTTTTCCTTGGCGAAGTTCTGCATGAATGTATAATTGGAACCGAAGCGGTTGTCGGTCGTACTTTTATCGCCGGCGAGGAAGTAGGAGAAGCCGCCGATATAGCGCTGAGCCGGCTTGCCGTCCTTGTCAGCGGATTTGAATTGTTCCTTCGGCTGGAAATAAAGATAGAGACCGTTCGAGGGATCGTCCTCACTCATAAATTCATGGGAATAAGACTTGCTCGACACATTATAGGTGTTAAAAGCTCGTCCTGAGAAGAACTGATAAGTGTCTTCAATAGGAGTTGTACAGATGTTATCCTTCCACATCTGACCGATATCCACAGCGTTGCCGCCGCTGAACAGGCACACAGGCTCCATGCCGTTGCCGGACTCCAGTCTCCTATTCTGAATTGACAGAGAAACAATCGGCGAACCGGCAAAGGGTTTCGCGGTTGCGTAAAGTGCCAAACCGTCAGGTGTGGAATCTTTTCCGTCCTGCCCCATTCTTCCGTAGTTTGCGCCTCCAAACACTATGGTGTTTGCGCCGGAATTTGCGATTCGTATATCCCTCAAGGCACTTTTAATGCCTCCGCGTTGATAGCCGAGATATGTATATCCCTTATACGGAGTGAGGTTAGTGTCAAAATATTCGTATTCTCCTTTTTTCAGGAGATTGATTGCGTCCTCCTTCTTCTCGGCATAGGAAAGACGAACCTTTGTAATATATGTTCCGGTATCTTTGATAATCTCTCCGCTTGCCAGACCGACGCTTTTGCCCGGGAAGAACACATACAGCGGTGAGCCCTTCTCTTCAAATACTTCAATATCGTTAACATTCGCAGCTGTGGTGCCGATAATGAGCGACAAAGGACGGTATCCGTCGGGTGAACGGTAATTGTCCTGCGTAATAAAAGGTTCTTTGCCGCTTACAACCTCAATAGGATCGCCTGCCGCCGGAGCTGTGGAATAATACATTGCCATCCATCGGTCTAATATGCCCTGGTAAGCGGTCAGCTCGGCGTAATCGGTTGAAATATCCTGGACGTTGATAGTTCCGCTTTTTAATCTAGCCCCAAATGACCCGACTTCATTCTCGTCGCCGAGTAACACCTCTTTGGTTGCGTTACTCTTTACCGAATCATAACGCACGGAGAATGTACCTTCCGTCCTTTGCCGGACATCCATAACGGCGTCGGGAATCTCAGTGTAATCAATTGGTTCTTTTTGGTTAAACACGCCCGTCCACTGAAGTATGTTATAAATCAGCAAGACAAGGCCGACAACCATCGCGATAATGTTAAGCACCTGCAACGCGCATAACACGCCGCCGAGCGCATAACTCGCAAACAAGCCTCCGGTTCCGATTAATCCTTCCGCAAGCTTTATGGCTGCAGTGGTGATAATATTCGTTCCGATTTTCCAAAGAGTATTTCCAAGAATGGCGGATGCTATCGTCACAACTCCACTGTAACCGATTGTACACAAATCCACAACATTAAGGATACTCTGCAGGTTATTCTGTTCTTTGCGAGCTGCCTCATTTAATGAATTGTCATAATCAACTCCGGATGACTTCGCTTCCTTTGCCGCGTTGGTCTCAACAACTTTCTTGTTGAAGAGCGATTTATCCATTCCGGACCAAATATACACTCTGCCGTCTGCGCTGCCGATGCTCTTGAGCTTTTGCATTGCTTTATTTATGGCTTCGTTGCGGTTTGCGACGTAATCCTTCGACTGGTACAAGCCTTCAACAAGCACGCCGAAACCGCCAAGAGTAAGAGTTACTCGCTGCGCAGAGGTCATTGACTCTATGATAGGATAAACAGTGGAGAGGTGATCATCCAGAGTTTTGTCGTTTGCCAAATCCATAATATAATCCGCAAGCGAAATGTCTTTAGAATAAGTTGTAACTGTATTCTTGGAGTCTTTTGACCCTTCGTCGTTGAGCATTGCGGCGTTATTGACAACCTTTTCCCCTGCTTTCGCGTAAGGATAGGAATCCAGCAGCGCGTATGTTTTCAACGCGTCAATATATTCCGGGAAACGGCAATCCTCACCGGCTTTCGACAACTTTTCAACTCCGTTTTCTTCCGTAGCGCCCTTCAATTGTGAATAGCCGAGCGTTTCACCGTATTTGTCAAAACGCTTTTTCGCTTCTTTATATGTTGTGCTGAAATCACGGATGCACTTTACGAATCGCTTTGCCGGATCCTGACATTGTTCGTCATACATATTTTTAGTAGCTGAGGTAGCGTTTGAGTATTGGATGGCGGCATCGCTGACCTTTGCACGGTCAACCCATGTTGTACCGTCTTGATTGTAGTCGGAAGAAGCTCCGCACAGCAAATCCGTTATTCTTCCAAGCACCATTGTGTTACCACGCTGGATAAACTTTTCAAAAAACGTTATATCCGCTTTATTTATAAGGTAATTGCCAAGCTTGTTATCCTCAGCGTCGTGAGCCTTTGTGTCATCGACGTAGAACAAATTCAGCAAATCAAATGACATCAGAGCGTTCGGACTGCCCGCTTCCTTCTGCCTTTTGAGCTCGTTAACGAGCACCATCATCTGAGCGGCTTCGTTCCTGAAATCCTCAATATGGTTGTCGAGAAACTCCTGATAATCCACTTTTTCAAAATGTGTGTGCTTCATATCAAGCAGAGTGATATCGGTAATAGCGTTCCCCTTATCCTCTGTAGTCTTATAGCCCATATATATGCCCATAGCCGCGTTGGGCTTAGTGGTATAATCGCCTTCACGGATCACATTAGGAGCGCCTTTATTCAAATCTGTAGGACAGAAAACAAAACCTTCCTTTTCACAGGCGGTTTTCGCGGCTTCCTTTGTCCTGCCATAGAACATCTTGACTTCTTTCAGATACTGCTTCGATGCAACAAGGTCCTGACCTGTTACGGCGGATACCATCTGAAACGGCTCGCTGCTGATAAACATACATATTACGAGCGCAAAAGCTACCGTCGTAATAAAACGTCTGAAGTTTTTCATTGTGTTCCTCCTTTCCGCTTTCTGCGGACATAGATTAATCCGCCCACACACGCGGCAATAATTAAAGCCGCTCCTATAATCAGTGCTATTGTTCCGCCGGAGAAGACTGACGCGCGTAATTCGGTGTTTACGTTCTTAGTTTCAGTCAGTTCCAGCTTGCCGTAGTCGGCACGGAAATACTGCTTGAGCTGATAGTCGCTCGACAGGCTTCCTCCGAGCTTAACATTTCCGTCGGATTCGCTGCGGAGCCTGATTTCCGAGCCAGGCTCCAGACCGTAGTCATGTACATACGCACTGCTGCCCAAAACGAGGTTATCCTTTGTTCCGGTGCCGTCGTTGTTTCGGATGACAGTTTTGCCGGCAAAGCCTACGGAGCCGTAGCGTGAGACATAAATTCCGCCGCCGTTATCGCCTGATGTGTTCGAGGTAACGGAGCAATTCTCAAAGTACGTATTTCCTTCATCAATATAAACCGCGCCGCCGTCGTCTTCGACTTTGTTGCGTTTGAAGGTACAGTTGATTAACCACATACCATCATCCACATCGGAATAGAACGCGCCGCCGTTGTCCTCGGAGTAATTCTCCTCAAAACTAACATTCTCTATATAGACCTTACCATTATTCTGGTAGAAGCCGCCGCCGTCGTCCTCTGACGCACGGCAACTTAAAATCTTACCGCCGTCCCAATTGGTCTCGCCTTCATCCTGATATACAGCGCCGCCCTGATTATCATCAACTCTGCAGGCAATGATATTAACGTTCTTGCAATTCAGGCGGTTGTCCTCGTCTTCAAGATAGATACTTCCGCCGAAATCATAAGCGCGGCAGTTGCGAATTGTACAGTCATCGAGCGAAGCCGTAGCTTTGTCTTTCATATAAATTGCGCCGCCGTCGTTATCATGGAAGGTCGCCTTATCCGTCCAGCAGTTAGAGATAAGCACACCTTTAAGACTCGCTGTAGCAGAACCGCTGAGCTTGACAGCGCCGCCCTTATCGGTTGTGCCGCCGTTGTAGAGAGTACCTTTGCTCATATTGAGCTTGCCCTTGCACTCGATAAGTCCGCCGGTGTTGTCACTTCTTCCGCCCTGGATACTTCCGCCCAGGAAGCTCTCACAAGTTTTACGCGAAGGTGTGGAGTCAGAAATATTGAGCGTCGCTCCTTCGTTAATCTTGAACAGTTCGCCGTCGTCTTGTGTCTTTTTGATGGTGCGAATGATAGGATAGCCGTTAAGATCGAGATTTACAGTCTGACCGCTGTTAAGCTCAAGAACACCGTCGAGCAGCCATACACTTTCAAGTCGAATTGTCAGAGACGAGTTGGTCTTTGCTTTGTTCCATGCATCCTTGCAGGTGGTGTAGGTAGTGCCTCCGACGGTCGAGTTTCCTGAATTTTCAAAGGAAATGTTCATATAGTCGCCGCCGCTCTTGGATGACACAAACGGCCACGAGCGAATTGTAACATCACTGCTTTCAATCGCTTTTCCGCTTCCGTTAACCCACATTCTGGCTTTCAGACCGTAGCTTCGGAAGGTTATGCCGCCGCCGAAGTCAGGCATAACCTCCACTGCCACCGGACTTGCCGAGCCAAGATAGAATTCGTGGCTGACCTTTTCTCCCTCATCATCCAGGTTATTGCGGTTTGCTTCCCAGCGATGCGTCACACCCGTAGAATCAATCAAATTAATCGGGAGAATATCGCTGTTCCAGCCGCCTGCGTCGTCTACGCACTCGAGCTCGAGCTTTACGTTGACTTTCATATCAGCCGGCGTTTCATCAAATATCTTAAACACCGCTTTCACGGTATAGCTCTTCGTAATATTGTTTGTCAGAGTAATTGTTTTATCTTTATATGTTTTGGTTGACACGGTCGGGTAATCGTATTTTGAGCCGTTGTAACCGGTCCAATTGTGGCTGTTCTCGGAGCTCTTGACCTCGAAGTGGTCGAAAACGCAGCCAGCGGCCGGCTTTGCGGTCAGCTTGACGGTCTCGCCCTTCTGATAATCTCCGACGCCCTCTACACTGCCGTAACCTCTTTCACAATCCGCCGTAACGTGATAGCCGTCGTTAGAATAATCGTCGCCGCTCTTCGTTACGCGTGAAGAACCGAAGGTAGGACACGGGTCGGAGCCGATATTCTGCGACAAAGGAGATGTGATACCGTATGTTTCGTAAGTAACGGGGTCCAGATTCAACTCATAGCAAGTCTTTCCGGAGAGAATCACAGGTGAGTTAACCCAGCTTGCGCGATCACCTGCTTTTCCGCTGAGAGATACGGCGGAATATGCCAGTGCATAGCAGTACGGAGTATCTGATTTCGCGTTTCCGCTTATGGCGCCGACTTCATCGCCGCCTGTCACGACGCCCATATTCAGGCATTTTATCGGTCTGCCTTCACCGCAGATTCCGCCGATCTGATCATCGCCGAAAACTCTGCCGTCGTTGATACAGCAAATCACACGCCAATCATGTTCAACTCTGCCGCATATGCCGCCGATATAGTCGTCGTCGGTACTGAAAATCTTACCGTCGTTATAGCAGCCTAATACGACGCCGGCTCCTGTCATCTCGCCGACGATGCCGCCAATGCGCTCGGAGTCTCCGCCGCCGCCGACCGTGCCGTGGTTGGCACAGAATTCCACAATACCGCCGCTGAGCTTACCAATGATACCGCCGCCGCAATCATAATTATGATTGACCGTTTTTTTATTGACGCAATAGCGGATGAAGCCGTCACTGTGACCGGCGATGCCGCCGCGTTCCGGGTCTTTGTCATCGGAATTAACAACAGCGTTCTGGGTACAGTGATCAATCAAGCCGCCGTATGAAGCCCAGCCGACGATTCCGCCCTCGAAATCATCCGTAGCGTTCTGGATGTATACCTCGCTGTAAACATTGCTGACATGTCCGGATTCCAAACGACCGACTATACCGCCGACACACTCGTCACCCTTAATCGTTCCTTTTACCGCAAGGTTACAGATTGTGCCACCCTGCACCATTCCGAACAATCCGACATTGTCATCACCACTTATGTGCGATAAACCGACGATAGCGTGATTGTGTCCGTTGAAGCTGCCGCGGAACCAATGATCGTTAATACCGATCGGCATCCAGTGGATACCACCCAAGTTGATATCGCACATCAGATGGATTGTCTTGCCCTTCATGTCGTAGTTATTCGCAACAAGGCTGATCAGTCCGCCGAAGTCAGCAGCGCTTTTTATATACTGATCGGTCGAGTTACTATTATACCAATTTGTATTCATCGAACCGTCCCACATCGACCAGTTCGTTCCCGAACAGTCCCGGCGTGTTGAACCCCAATCCGACATAGGCTCAATGGTAGAAGTGTGAACAAAGCGGAAGCGCTGATTCGGTCCGCTGTGCTGAGTATAGAGCCAAACCTGTTTACCGTCATCCCAAGAGGCGTTGCTAACATCCCAGCAGAAAGATCCGTTGAGCTTAGAGTGAATGGTATAGGTGCCGTCGCCCATGCTCTCAAGCCGCCAAAGCTGGTTATTTCCGCCGTGATAGTCATATACCTGTAATTGCTGCTTGTTTGTGGAATTTGAACGCGGTACATCTATCGCTTTTCCGTTCAATACGCTTATAAACGCATAGCAGTCGCCGACCTTTTTGAGCTTCCATCTCTGGTTGGTCTTGCGATGAGATTTATATATCCTAATACCTTTGCCGTTGGCAGCATTGAAATCGACAGCAGAACCGCCTGCGTGACAGGGCACAATAGAATACTCCTCGTCCGTACCGTAACGCGCAAAATCGTCAGTCTCATAATTATCACCGGTACCGGCAGAACTGTTGTCCGCCGCGGATATGGAAATAGGCAGACATGACATTACCAAAAGGACGGTAATGATTATCGCAATAATACGTTTTTTCATGTCTGTCACCTCGATTTCTTAGATTCTTTTGATTTCTTGGATTTGTTTGATTGTTTCGGTTTATCGGTGTCTGTTTTTTCACGGCGTTTTATGCGGATAAACGCATATACTGCCGCGGCGATTATCACTATAACGCCGATGACCAGCGCGATAATGCCGCCATTTCCGAAAACGGACGCTTGATATTTATTTACGCGTTCGCTCCGTTCGGTTCGCTCGACATACGGAGCGTCAGGGTCGCCGCTCATGCCTGTGAGGTTTGCCGCGGTATCAGGGAGCCCGTCACGCGGCGTAAGCATGGATAATTTAATAGTATTATTATCCTCTTCCGCTTCATCCGGAGTTGCAATTTTGGCAGATTCTTTTTCCGTATTTTTATTTTTTTGGGAATTAACGCTGTCCAAAAACTGTACGGGCAGCATGGTTAAAACTGTCTTATCCTCCCACAAGGACGAGTATAAATCCTCGTTCATACTATAGGTGTAGGCAGTTGTATCGCCCTGAGAAAAGAAATAACCCTTAGCCCATGTACCAAGCAGGAAGTTCTGATTCTTCTTCGTCTTCTCCGCGTACAGCATAGAGATTGGATTTCCCGCGTTTGTATCCTTCGTCCTGTAAATGTAGTAGGGATTCTTAGCGGAAATCGACTTGCGCGAAACCCGAACGTATTCCGCGTCGGAGATACTGACTGTCGCCGCAGAAACGTTATTCGAGTTTTTCGCCTTCTTATCAACGACATTCTTGTTCTCAAGAGATTTCACTGCCTTGGAGGAAACAGCGGTTATGTTTGTTATTGCGTCTTTGGGATCCGCGGTACGATCATAGGCTATAATCGTGTAGGTGTTTTTCGCATTATCTATATCGCCGTCGACATAGTAATTGAATCCTCGTTCGCATGCGGTATAAACGGCGTTCCATTTATCCGAATCGGTAACAACCCCGATCTCGCTGATATACGGTCTTACAATTTTGTCGCGTATCTGAGCGAGATAAATAACGTCCGAGCTGCTTGCTTTTTCGAGATCGGCGGGGGTACCCTTCGGCGTGCGCACGATCTCGGCTCCGTCGTTTGTTATGGGGTACATCACTTTGTCATCCGCGTTACTGCCTCGCAGTACGTCTAATCCGACCAGCGGCGAGCCCGCTTTTTTATCATAAGTAGCGTAGATACATCCCGCGCCTCCGCCGAGACCTTTATCCACATCCACATCACTTACGCGGTTATATGAGACCCCGTCCTTATCCGTACAGGAAGCGCCGCCTGAAGCTACGACGATACCGGTAATCGGGGAGCCTGTATTCGTTTTGTATGCGAGATATACCTGTGAGTCGGGATCAGCCGTCGAATTAAGACCTACCATCATAACCGACCAGCCGTCTTTTTCAAGCTTAGCCACCGCTTCTTCCCCTGCTTCCACACGAAGCTCAGAGATAAATCGTTTGTTTGCCGCGCTGACTGACAGAGTAGTCGGAGCAATCAGAACTACCGCTAAAAGAACGGCTAAGAGCACAGATGCTACCCGTGTGTATTTATGTTGTTTCATCATAATAATCACCATTCACTTCAACTGCGCGCGGTTAAACTTCAGAGACTATTGAAGCCTTGATACCTTTTTTCTTGAGGAAATAGAGGATGGGAATATACGTCAGGATCGGAAGCAGGATACCGACATACTGGTAGTCCGACTGTACGAGAAGATTATAGATTGCGTGATAAATAATCGCCGCGCTCAACAGCGCAAATGTGCCGCAATAGAAAAGCTTACGGCGTTTTCTGATATAGGAAATTCCCCAGCCGACCATTACGGTACAGATACCATGTACCAGACCTGAACCGAATCCACGAACCAGAGCCCACAGAATCGTTACATTTTCAACGTTCTGTATAAGGATAACCACATTCTCCAGTAAGGCAAAGCCGACTCCGACAGCGAAGGCGTTGGGAATAACTATGCGGCGGTCGTCGGATACTACAATCGCCAGATAGATAATCGGAAGCATCTTAACAACCTCTTCCGTAACAGGCGTTATTGTCGTTGTTACATAAAAAGTGTCTTCTTTAAATAATTCCAAAAATATATTATTGAGTTCGGAGATGAAAAGGCAGGATGAAATGCCTACAATCATAAAAATCACCAGGCGGCGCACTTTCTTCTCCATCAGCGGCAGCATCAGCGAGAGTGATACTGTTATGGCAATAAAGGCAATATAACTCAGGTTGTCCATTTTTTTACACCTCTTTCCAGAACAGGAACAAACAGTAACAGTACTGCGCATTCCAATACACATACGATAACGGTAAAGACTTCCGGAAGCCCTTCAAACACCACTTCCAAAATACACAGAAGCGCGTAAATCAGCGCAAGCAGGTTATAACTGCGCAACGACCTGACAAGTCCAAAGCTTACATCTTCAATAATCAGGTGCTTGAGATGATAATAGCAAGCCAGCGCTAAGAACAACGCAACTACTCCGAGCGTTATCGTAGCTTCGTTGAAGCCTGCCAGCACAACGACCGCAACCCAAATTGCCGCAACAACCAGAGGTGCCGCAAGCGCGATGATCCTCGTTTTGCGGAATTTCGGAGAGCCATCGTCTACAATGGAATCCATCTGTCCGAAGTTCGCGCTGAAGAAGAAGAGATAGATTCCGATAATTCCGAGTGTACCGACGTTAAATCTGTCGTCGAGTTCTCCCGTCACCAAAAGCAGCAGCGTTTGAAATAACTGTCCGAGCATGGCGCAGCCTATGCCGAAAACAATCATTCGAACATACAGGGCGCTTTCGTCCCGAAAGAAACGAAACAGCCCGTAACCGAAGCCGATTGCGGCTGAAACCGTCATCGCCAGTGATAAATACAAATACATTTTGAAATTACCCCCTTAATTTTTTCGCTTTTGAGTTTTATATTTTTACATAATGACACAATATTATAAAAATACATAACAATTATACATTTTTATGTAGGATTTTCCAATATATGTTGCCATAATGGAAACCCCTGAATTTGTAAAAATTTTGTTACAACTTCTTGTGTTTACTTCATTTATCAGTTAAACTTATACTAAGAGAACACAAAACACAAGGAGCGAAACGATATGAATATGCTTTTTGCCGATACCCTGAAAAAACTGCGAACAGAAAAAGGGCTCTCTCAAAATGATCTCGCAAAGAAGATGTACGTTACCAATTCCACGGTATCGCGGTGGGAATCAGGCCGTCGGCTGCCCGACGTCGCGATGATATCACAGCTCTCCGAGGTCTTGGGCGCGGACGTAAACATATTGCTCTCCGCGGCGGCGCAGAGCGACGATCAGCTTAAGGTCATTATGGTAGACGACAACAAGATAATTCTCAACGGAAGCCTGCCCATTCTTGAGGACGTTATGCCCAACGCTTCGGTCACGGGTTTTACAAAACCGTCGGAGGCGATTGAATACGCAAAAGAACACCGCGTTTCGCTTGCTTTCCTCGATATCGAAATGGGTACAATAAGCGGGCTGGATGTGTGCCGTGAACTTCTTGAAATCAATCCGCGTACAAATGTAGTGTATCTGACCGCATACAGCGAATATTCTCTTGACGCGTGGGACACGGGAGCAATCGGATTTATGCTCAAGCCGATTACACCCGAAGGGGTCAAAAAGCAACTCGAAAAACTAAGATACATATTCCGAACAGGCGGTGAGCGCATATGATACACTGGGACGAAATCACAGCTTTCGCCTTGGGAGGCGCGATGCTGGTAATGATGGCGCTTGGAATCGTGTTCTCCTTTTTCATGCCCGCGCTCGATCGGTGGAACAAGCGATATTTCGTTACATTGTTTTCGATGCTTTTTTTGTGCGTACTCTCTTGCTTTTTAGCTGAGGTATTCTGGTATGATCCCACTATGGCGGTAACGCAAAGGTTTATTTATTTCTTTGAATCTATATTCTTTTCAGCGCCGATGTTTATGCCGACAATCTTACTGCTGAATCGTTGCGGCGAAAGCGCAAAACACAACACGCTGTTTACCGTCGTAGCGGAATTATTGGGAATTTACTTCGCCATGCAGATTGTCACCGTGTTCACAAACGTTTTCTATTACGTTACTCCCGATAATCAGTTTGTCCGTGGTCCTTTGTTCCCGCTGTGGATGTCTCCGCTGGTTGTAATTATGCTTCTGAACATAGCGGGTTTGTTCAGAAGGAGGAAGAAGCTGACAAAAAAAGTATTTTTCGCTCTTCTTGTCTATTTGCTTCCCATGACTGCCACAATGATTTTCCATATGTTCTTCCCTGTCGAGACTATCATTGTATCCTTTATGGCGCTCTTCGCGCTGATAATGTTCGGACTTATACTCTCGGATAATATGGAGCAATACGCTATACAGCAACAGGAAATCGCCGATCAGCGCGCGGACATTATGGTATTGCAGATGCGTCCTCACTTTATCTACAACACAATGATGACCATTTATTACCTCTGCAAACAGGATTCGGACAAGGCTCAGGAGGTCACGCTGAACTTCACCACCTATCTGCGAAAAAACTTCACAGCTATCGCGAGCAAAGATACCGTTCCCTTTTCAGACGAGTTGAAGCATACACAGGCATATCTCACCGTTGAGCAGGCACAACACGAGGATTACCTGTTCGTTGAATTTGATACGCCGCACACGCGCTTTCGTGTGCCGCCGCTGACACTGCAACCACTTGTGGAAAACGCCGTCAAGCACGGCATGAATCCTGACGGTGATCCGCTTCATATCCATGTTGCGACTCTTCAGACGAACTCCGGCAGCGAAATAATAGTGGAAAATGACGGACAAAGCTTTAGCCCCGCCAACGACAACGAACCGCATATCGCTTTGAACAATATTCGCCAGAGACTTGAAATGATGTGCAAGGGAACGCTGACAATCTCCGAACGCGACGGTGGAGGTACCGTAGTTAAAATATTTATACCTCAATAACAAAATAATAATTAACAATCTCTCCCGATAATATATTATTACAGAATAAATCACGAAGGAAAAACTTTTATGAAAGTTTTAATGCTAAACGGCTCGCCGAGAATAAACGGAAACACCTCGATTGCTTTAAAAGAATTGGAGAAAGTTTTTAAAGAATACAATATTGAAACCGAGACTGTTCAGGTCGGCAATAAGGCTGTTCGCGGCTGTATCGCCTGCGGTCATTGTTTTGAAAACCAACAAAGAACAATAGCCGACGATATGTTTTTTCATGTAATTTCAACCCGGCACAGCGCATAAATCATAATCACAAAACCTTTCCGAAAATCCGGAAGCAAAAAAATGGGCAAGTCGAAACGACCTGCCCATTTTCTATTCGTCAAAACTATCGAAATATTCAAGCAAATTCCCCGATTGAAATTCTAGGAGTTTGCAAAGACTTTTCTTCTCGCTTATCTTTGTGTGCGTTGAAGGAAATTTTCAACGCCTTTTTCGTTAAGTCAATATATATCATTTCGCAACCTCCTGTTTTAATCATCTGAAAAATCAGGATTTGTTACTCTGTCCAGGGAAGTTTTATATTAGGAAGCTCTAATTCATTGACATCCTGAAGATCATACACAATCCCGTTTTCATCCAGTTCTTTCAGAAAAGCATTCACAAAGAGGGGATTTGAAAACGGCTGCAAAAAATCGAGGGTGAATCGTCCGTTGACAGCGGATATTTCAACGAGCAGATCGTTACCTAAAGGTGCCGTCCACGTACGGAAATCGCGGATATATTGTTCGGCTTCCTTATAGTCCGCTTTTCCGACATAGCTTACCGTTGCCGTGGTGAGCTTGCTTGCAAGCGAATTGATATAGGACGCTATCCCGAGACGTTCCTGATCACTCTCTTTAGTGAGAAGCATACCGTTGATACCCTTGAACGTGGCAATACTCATCAGCACATTTTCCTCCTGCGTCTGAGCAAAAACCATCCCGCGGTATGCGGTAGCCTGCTTATCAAGAGGCCAATCGCGCATCATGTCCTTATATTCCAGCATTACTCCGCCGACTAAGCTATGATGCGCTAACGGCGCGTGGAGCGCCTTTCTCTGATTCACGCACAGAGCGATACGAATTGCGTTCTCCGACTTCGGAAACAATTTTGCGATAGCCCGACTGAGCAACAGAGAAACCATTGTTCCGGGGCTGCCGTCATTATCCAGATTAAATCTCATAAATACGGATTCAGAGATAGCAATACTGTACACAGTGTGGCAATGATCCTCTTCAACGCCTGCCTCTTTGATGAGATTCAACGCGTCAGACATTTGCTCATTTTGCTGCTTGGGCTGCGGAAGATCTGTTCTGCTGGCCACAGGGTCTATCCACTCTTCTTCGGGAATTTCGTCTCCTACAAGACGGATACCCTCTTCTTTCAGTTTGACATTGTAACGCGCAGAGCAATAGTAATAAAGAAGCGTTCTCACCACTTCATATGCTCCGGTGCCGTCAGTCATGCCGTGGAACACATCCAAAATAATCCAATTATCCTGCTGACAAAAAGCGATCATATGGTAATTTGATTCCTCTGAATTCAAATCCACTCCGTGAAGTGAATCGGTAATAACGACAGGACGATGATTCTCGGCAAAAACATAGCGACCATCCTTTTTCTGTAACTCAACGCTGAAATACGGATATCTTTTCATTGTCATATCCACGGCGCGGCGAAGTATCTCGGGATCGATCAGGTCGCGCATTCTGATTCTGATCCTGATTTCATTAGGTCTTTCTTTCATAGTCACATATAGCGGACGTAACTCTGTAAATAATTTCTGTTCCATTTATTTCACTCCTGTATATTTCGATTTATGCTACTAAGATTATATCACGATAACGCAGATTTGTCTATCAAATAAACAAGCAACCTAACAAAGATTTTAAGTTAATTGACTATTAAATATTTATGGTATAGTTTTATCTCCAATATTAAACATTTCAATGTTTTTAACACTCTCACAGCCCGATTGCAGCGAAAAGAAAAAGAGCGGGAAAATCCCGCTCCACAAAAGCTCTATGAGCAGTGGTAATGTAGGTTTAATTTTGGGCTAAAATGCGATGAAATGGGCGCTCAAAGGGCGTAAAAAGGGGCTAGTTTTTCCATCAAGCAACCATAATTCCAGCATAATAAAAATATATCCTTCAAATCCTTGTAATTTTTCGAAAATTCTTGACTTTTGGGGGCTACTTATGGTATTATACCTCTTGCAGGCTGAAAGGCTTGCAGCAACTCAATATTTAGGGGTATAGCTCAGTTGGTAGAGCAGCGGTCTCCAAATGCAAACGACTAATCGTTTGCTTATTTTTTTGCCGTTTTTCAAAAATCAGAACCCCCAATTCAAGCCAAATTTCCCAAAACTTCAAAATTCTTTTGTAGAATTATTTTTCTTTAAAGAGAACAAAAAATCGAAAAGATTTCAATAGAGCATCAAAATACCAGCAAAACCGAATAAGCAAAAAAATCACTCCTGAAAACAATATTTCAGGAGCTTTGTTTTTTAAGTATTAATCGTGTGAAATTCAGCGTCAACGGCATGAAATGTGGGCGCATAATTTTGTAGTTTAAATAACCCTGAATTTACAGCAAATAACAGCAATTTTTCGCTTGATTTCTGCCCAAAAACCATATAGTAATTTTATAAGATTTTTCAGTACAGCATATGAACAGCAGCCTCAGCAAAGCGAAAAGTACAGCGCATTACAGCAAAAAATACCCTTGTTTTATTATTAAATATATAACAATATATTTAATAATAAAAAGGATTTTGCAGTATGTCAGAATAAGTATGACAAAACCCGTCTCTTTATGAAACGGGTTTATGTTTGCTTTATTCGGTTATCCCCGATTTCTTAAGAGCGTATGCTAGATAATCATCAAAAGTTATTTCTTTATTAAGGAGTTTTTCGCACCATTGTTTGTCTTGATCTGTAACACTGAAGCCTTCCATCTCAAGAGATGCGGTTGCATTTTCAATTGCTTCTATGTTATTTGGCATATATCTTTTCCTCGCGTTCTGTGTTGTCTTGTTTTTTATAAACTTCAATCATTGATTAACAAATGCCAGCATTCTCCTGACAGTATTTAATCCTACTTTGCTGACATCTGCATTCTTAAGAAAAGCGTTTACATTACCCGGGTTAAGGTTAAGTTCTTTATAGATTCGGTAATTTGAGATACCCTTTTCATCTTTTAACTCGACAATCCTTTTCTGCATAAGCTCTTTTAGCATATCATCGTTCTTCTTTGAATTTTTCTTATTTAGGTAATTATCATAAATCGTTTTGTACTCACTAAGCGTATCATCGAACTGTTCGGGTACTTTTCCGTATAATCTTTCACAGTTCTTTGAGAGATAAGAATACTTTTTCGTCAGCTGGTCTTTTAGTTTTTCTTCAACATATATGCTCAGATAAAGGCATAGCACATCCTTAAGCCTTGCGTTATTCTCCGCAAGTCTTGCGAACTTATATAAAGATTTACTTTGGCAATCCGACAGCTCACAAAGCTGCTGTTCAAGATAGCCTTTGAAAGTAAGCTCTCTCATTTAAAACGCTCCTTGTATTCCTCATACCGTGACCTTAAAACATTTACATCATAATCCGTAAGCAAGCCATAACAAACATCATCAATCAATTTTTCTAACAGATTCCAATCCAGATTATCTGTAATCTCTTTGCTCTCGATATCTTCAACATCTTTATCCCTGGCTGCACAAAGTTTAGATACAACAACATCCTCTGTTGAAACAGTATAGAATTTAACTCTGGTGGTTTCAATATCGACAGGAACGAGTCGCTCCTGATAATCATCTGGAAAATTTGTTAAATACGCTTTGACATTCATATTAATATTGTATGCTTCAAGTAATGGTTGAAGCTTATCACTTGAAGCAATAGAATCAATGTCATGTGTAGAACGGTAGATTTTATCCATTAACACAAGTGCACTACCACCTACTATGATACAAGTATATATAGAATCAGTCGTATCAAGTAATGCCATATCTTTATCAAGCTGCTTTAATTTTTCAATAATTTCATTTTTGTTTGATTTCATATAATCACCATATATTTTGTTTTAAATAATAGTATTATTTATTTAATTATATTTGATTATTCGTTATTTGTCAATATTTATCTGTAAATATATCTTCTCTATAATAATTTTAATAATTTGGGTGAAAATTCAAAACCATAATATATGAAATAAATTGTTGATATTATAACGGACAACCGTTATAATGATGATAGAAGAAGGTGATACTATGTCTATTAATCAAATATTAAAAGACAAAAGAATATCTAAGTATCGTTTGGCTAAAGACAGCAATATTCCATATATGACAATAAATGATATTTGCAACGGTAAAGCTAATTTAGCAGAATGCAACGCTAAGACAGTATATAAACTATCAAGGGCTTTAGATGTTTCAATGGAAGAATTGATTGAGCCTTATACATTATATCGACCTGATTTTGAGCTGTTTAAAAGTAACGTATGCCATAAATTAAAAGAATTGGGTGATATTCAGTTTTTGATAGAAACCATAGAAAACGATGAAATAACAACCTATTATAAAAGGGAGTGGTTTCCTGAGTGCCTATACTTGCTTGCTATGGTGGATTATGTAAGTAGAGAAAACAATGTCTCTCTTTGCGAAGAATATAATAACCTACGCAAAATGAAACTGAAAGAAATAATTTATCCGGCTAGTTTAATAACTACTACTATTGTATTGAATAGTGACGATGTAAAAAAGAAAGCTATAGATGATTCTATCCCAGAATTCATTCGTTTCAATATTGTAGAAAGCGAAGTTCGAAATGTTATATAAAAACATAAGGATTTTTAAAAATTAGAAGTTGTTCCGCAAGATTTTATTATAATCAGATTGCTTTATGTCATAAGTATGATATAATATATCAAATCTCTAAACCAACGGAGGCTCACATATGTCTATTGAAAAAGTCAGGGACTATTTTAATTCATACGGTATTGAGGATAAAATTCAGGAGTTTGATGTATCAAGCGCTACGGTTGAGCTCGCTTCAAAAGCACTTAACTGTGAGCCGTGCAGAATCGCAAAGACTCTTTCGTTTATGGTAACCGGCAATGCGATTTTGATTGTAACCGCAGGCGATATGAAAATCGATAACTCAAAGTACAAAGCACAGTTTAGCACAAAAGCTAAAATGCTGAAGGCTGATGAAGTGACAGAGTTGGTCGGACACTCAGTCGGCGGCGTCTGCCCCTTCGCGGTTAAAGACGGAGTAAAGGTATATCTTGATGAATCCCTGAAAAGATTTGAAACCGTATTCCCTGCTTGCGGCAGCAGCAACAGTGCTATCGAGCTTACTATACCCGAGCTTGAAAAATACTCATCTTTTGAGTCCTGGGTAGATGTTTGTAAACCAATTCAATAAAATTCCTTATCTTTGTTTAGCGACGCAATTTTTGAAAAGCAAAATAAACTGATTCGAAAAAATCTTTAAAGAGCAATAATGTTTTTAAGCAAACGCAGCCTCTCACTTCTCGTGAGAGGCTGTTTAGCGTGCTGTTCCGTTTTGTTTTTATAACCTATAAATCAGAATTTGTTCATTTAACTTCCGGTTTACTCTTCCTCAGGATATTTCAATCCCCATTCATTTCTAAGCCTTGTCATAATATCCATTACATCAATCGAATACTGTAGTTTCATAACAGAAGCATCTCCGCTATTAATTGCTGTTTCCATATCTGTAAGCTCATAGT
>JAFSZY010000032.1 GCA_017458845.1 Ruminococcus sp. | reverse complement strand
AACTATTAACAAGTGGTTCCCTAGCGGGAGACGGCACCACCTCTGTCGCATTCGCGACATCTCCTCCAGCGGAGGAGTTTCCTCTCCCGACCTTTTTGCCGGACAAGACGGCAAAAAGCCCACCCTCCCCCAAGGGAGGGCTTTTTCTTTTTTCTCGTCATATCCCTCTGACTGTTGTTTCCTTTCATGCTTTTTGCCTTCGGCGTTTCTCAGGGAAAAATAAAATTCCCCTGAAACTATTGTCATTATTATTCATTCTGTTATAATTGAATTGTATTAAACAATTTGCGGAGGAAGTTATGGAGTTCAGTTTGTTTTTTCCCGAAAATGTTTCCGAAAACAACACTCTCAACAGCGAGTGCATCAACGACCTGTCGATAGAGTTTTTGCTTGACGCGCTGACCGAGAACAAAAACGAGCGAATTGTGCTGTCCAACCTGATGAGCGAAATCTGTCCCGACCCCGAGGTTATCCGCTACAGGGGCGGTGTGTTTGAGGATTTTTATTATCACAAAGAGTTGCGAACAGCTATGGAGGAGCTTATTCCAAGGCTAGCTGACCTCAGGGACATCGAGAGGTTTCAGAAGGACCAGGAGGGCTCGGCTCTGTGGTCGCTCGTCAACAGGCTTCGGGAGATTGACGAGTATGTGAACTGCATTACTTCGCTCAAAAGCACGCTGGAAAAAATTGATATTCAGTCCGACGGTATGAAAAGGCTGCGGGAGTATGTCACCAAAATTGACCGTGACAGCGGATTTGACGAGCTCAGGGCGGATATGGACGAAACCTTTGAGAAAGTGCGCAAGCTCAGGAGCATTACAATCGGCGTAAATCTCGACGAGCTTCTGCGCCCGAAAACGGCGGGAATCGTTTCGCTGAACGACACCGAGTTCAGGGATTCGGGGCTTATGCGCAGGTTTATGAAATTTGTGGACAAAAAAGAGCTCAACGAGGGCGTGAATCTGGGCGAGAAAAGCCAGTTCCACCCCGCAAACCCTTCAACCTCGCGTTTGGAATTCGGAGCTGTTGTGGGCACGGGATTTACGAATGATTTGCGCGCTGAGACTACTGCCGCGACAGGTTCGGACTCAATATCTAACGCGATAAGAAAACCTGTTACAGATATTATGAAAAAGACCGTTTCTGACATCAAGTCCACGCTGAAAAGGTATGTCAACATCAGCGGCTACGCGCTGATTAACCTTATGCCCGAGATTCTCTTTTATGTGCGCTGGGCGGAGCTTATCGAAAAGATTAACGCGTCGGGAATGCCCGTATGCAAGGCAGAGATAAAGGATTGCAAGGAGCGCTATTGTTCCGTAAAAGAATTATATAATATTAAACTCGCTATAAAAAAGGTGAATGGCGAGGATATCAACATAATCACAAACGATATAGACTTTAACGATGAGCACAGGATTTTTATCCTCACAGGTCCCAACAGGGGAGGCAAGACGATTTTTACCCAGGCGGTGGGATTTACGTTCCTGCTCGCTCAGTGGGGCGTGTATGTGCCCGCGTCAAAGGCTGTTCTGAGCCCTGTTGACAATATCTTCACGCACTTTCCCGCTGACGAAAACGAGACGGTTGACCTCGGACGTTTGGGCGAGGAGAGCAAAAGGCTCTCGGAAATTTTTGATACGGCGACCGACAAAAGCCTGCTTCTGCTCAACGAAAGCCTTGCCACTACAAGCGTCGCCGAGGGCTTGTTCATAGCAAAGGACGTAGTTATGGCTATGAGATACTTGGGAGTGAGAGCTGTGTTCAATACGCATATGCACGACCTCGCGAGGAGTCTTGACGAGTTTAACGCCGCCGAGGGCAAGAGCAGTGTGGAGAGCATTATCACGGGAGTGCACGACGGAGAGCGCAGCTTTAAGGTGAGTATAGATCCGCCTCAGGGTGTGAGCTACGCCAAGGATATCGCCGTCAAATACGGCGTGACGTATGATATTATCAAGGGGAAGATTGATAAGAAGAGTGGTTAGTGGTCAGTGTTCAGTGTTCAGTGAATGTCGAGTTCATAACTACATCTGATTCAAAACTTCTGTTCCCGAACTATTAATAAAACATCTAATACTATATAGCAAAGCCTTAGGTTCATCTCTGAATCTAAGGCTTTAATAGTTTATAACATTATTAATACAATCGGGTCGCAAACGTTGCGGAAGATGAAAGGTTTCTCCCCGACCACAACTGACCACTGACCACTGACCACTACATACTGTCTGCTGTAAAATGTATCAAAATAGCAATATTTGTTGACAATAATTTAGATGTATTATATAATTATTGCGTTGTTTAATACAAATTTTAAAGGAGACGTAGATTATGAAAAAAGTATTAGCATTAACACTCGCTATCGTTATGATAGCTTCAGTGGCATTGTTCGCGGGTTGCGGTAACACAGCTGACACAAAGTCAGGCTCAGACACGAAGGCTGACGCCAAGACTTACATCATCTATTCCGACAACGCGTTTGCTCCCTTTGAGTATCTTGACACAAAGACAAAGAAGTATGTCGGCGTTGATATGGACATTATGGAAGCCGTAGCTAAGGACCAGGGCTTTGAGTATGAGATGCACAACGAAGGCTTCGACGCTTCGATGGGCGCTGTACAGTCAGGTCAGGCTGACGGTATGATTGCGGGTATGACAATCAACGACGAGCGTAAAAAGACTTTTGACTTCTCCGAGCCTTACTTTGACGACGGCCAGGTTATGGTTGGCAAAAAGGGCACAAAGGTAGAGGACCTCAAGGGCAAGACAGTAGCTGTTAAGAACGGTACAGCGGGCAAGGACTACGCTGAGGAGGTTCAGGATAAATACGGATATAAGATTAACTATTACAAGGATTCTCCCGCTATGTATCAGGCTGTTAAGACAGGCGTTGACGTAGCTTGCTTTGAGGACTTCTCTGTAATCGGCTACTCAATCAAGACAGGTGAGGTTGACCTCGAAATCCTCAACGACGAGCCTTTCAACGTTAAGGGTTACGGCTTTGCCGTCAAGAAGGGTCAGAACGCCGAGCTTCTCAAGATGTTTGACGCGGGTCTCGCAAACATCAAGAAGTCAGGCGAGCTCAAAAAAATCCTCGCTAAGTACGGTTATTAATTTATAGTTTTGTAAAACTGACAAAAGTTGAAATTTAAGGGTTCAGCACGATAATTTTCTTATCGTGCTGAATTTATGTAAGGTAGTTGTAGTATATGGATTTTAGCAGAGTATTCACCGACGCGATGCCGCTGCTGCTTCAGGGTCTTGCGCTGACCGTTATAGTATCACTGGTATCCATCGCAATCGGAATGGTTCTCGGACTGTTTGTATGTCTGATGAGAATGTCGAAAAATGTTGTTTTGCGCGCGATTTCGGGCGTGTACATCTGGATTATCAGAGGTACGCCTATGCTTGTACAGGCGTTGATTGTATTCTTTGGTATTCCGCAGTTGATTCAGATGGCGGCTCCCGGCTTCCATATGGACGCGCTCACAGCGGGTATCATCACCCTGTCGCTCAACGCGGGCGCGTATCTCGCGGAAATTTACCGAGGCGGTATTATGGCGGTTCCCAAGGGTCAGAGCGAGGCGGCGCGTTCGCTGGGTTTGTCAAAGTCTCAGACGATGGTAAAGGTTGTGCTGCCCCAGGCGTTCAAGTTTTCGGTTCCGTCCTTGGTAAACCAGTTTATCATCACAATCAAGGATACCTCAATCCTCACCGTTATCGGTATGGCTGAGATTGTTAACAAGGCTCAGCAGTATGTCGGCTCGACTTTCGTATATTTCGAGACATACTCGGTTGTAGCTTTGATGTATCTCGCAATCATTTCATTGCTTATGCTTCTTTCGAACTTTATCGAAAAAAGACTTAAATATGAAGGGAAGAAATAACACGTGACAAAGATAAACAAAAGTAACGAAAAAGTTGTTGTGACTAACCTTCATAAATATTTTGACAACAACGAGGTTCTTACCGGTATCGACGCAACCATTTATGAGGGCGAGGTTGTCTGTGTAATCGGACCGTCGGGTTCGGGCAAATCGACATTTTTGCGTTGTCTCAACAGGCTTGAGGACGTAACTTCGGGCAAAATCGTTATTGATAACTTTGACATCACAGACAAGAAAATCGACATCAACAAGGTCAGGGAGAACATCGGAATGGTATTCCAGCAGTTCAATCTTTTCCCCAATATGACCGTCAAGAAGAATATTATGATGGCTCCCGTTGAGCTCAAGAAGATGACTCCGTTGGACGCGGACAAAAAGGCTATGGAGCTTTTGAACCGTGTCGGACTTGCCGAGAAAGCCGCGGCGTACCCCGGCGAGCTTTCGGGCGGACAGCAGCAGCGTGTAGCTATCGCCAGAGCGCTAGCTATGAACCCCGATATTATGCTCTTTGACGAGCCTACTTCGGCGCTTGACCCCGAAATGGTAGGGGAGGTACTCGACGTTATGAAGGAGCTCGCCGCCGAGGGTATGACGATGGTGGTTGTAACTCACGAGATGGGCTTCGCGCGCGAAGTCGCCGACAGAGTGCTGTTTATGGCTGACGGCATTATTATGGAGCAGGGCGCTCCCGAGGAGCTTTTCGGCAATCCTCAGAACGAACGCACAAAGGACTTCCTCGGGAAAGTACTTTAAACAGTATTCAGTATTTAGAGAATAAGTAAAAGCCTTGAAGTTATGATTTAAACTTCAAGGCTTTGTTTCATATATGCCCTCCCTTGGGGGAGGGTGGGCTTTTTGCCGTCTTGTCCGGCAAAAAGGTCGGGAGAGGAAACTCCTCCGCTGGAGGAGATGTCGCGAATGCGACAGAGGTGGTGCCGTCTCCCGCTAGGGAACCACTTGTTAATAGTT
>JAFSZY010000031.1 GCA_017458845.1 Ruminococcus sp. | reverse complement strand
GAGCGGACCGCTTACGATGATTATGCCCAAAGGCGCGGCGATTCCCGACGAAGTCAGCGCGGGGCTCGACACCGTTGCGATACGCTTTCCCGAGCACAAAACCGCTCAGGCGATTATCAAAGCGGCGGGAGTACCTCTCGCGGCGCCGTCGGCAAATATCTCGGGCTCCCCGAGTCCCACAACCGCACAGCACGTTATGAACGACTTAAACGGCAGAATCGACGCCGTAGTGGACGGCGGCGAGTGCAGAGTAGGACTTGAGAGTACGGTAATCACTATGGTTCCCGACACGCCCCGAATACTCCGCCCGGGCGGAATTACACCTGAGCAGGTAGAGAGCGTTATCGGCAAAATCGACATAGACGACGCTGTTTTAAATCAGCTTGAAAATAACGAAAAAGCCGCTTCCCCGGGAATGAAGTACAAGCACTATTCACCCAAAGCCAGAGTCATTTTAGTCAGAGGAGAGGGCTACATAGATTTTGTAAACAGCAAAAGCGACAAAAACGTCGCCGCTTTGTGCTATAATGATGATGTCGAAGAGCTCAGTGTGAAAGCTTTTCCGCTGGGAGACGCGTCCGATACAGAGTCGCAGGCGCACGTCCTTTTTGACAAGCTCAGACAGATTGACCGCGAGGGCTATGACATTGTTTACGCGCGCTGTCCAAACGCCGAAGGCGTCGGAATGGCGTTATACAACAGGCTTATCCGAGCGGCGGGATTTGAGGTGATTGACCTTGAAAAACTATAAACTTATAGGCCTCACAGGTCCCACAGGCGCGGGCAAAAGCGAGGCGGCTCAGTTCTTCCGCGAGGGAGGTTACGAGGTAATCTACGCCGATTTTTTAGCGCGGGAAATTATGAACAACCCGCTTGTAATCCAGAGCTTAAAGGCTAATTTCGGCGATGATATAATAAACAACAGCAAGCTTGACAGAGCTTTGCTCGCCAAGCGCGCGTTTAAAAACAGCGACACGAAAAAATTGCTAGACAGCATTACCCATCCTTTTATATCAACCTTGTTTTTTGATGAGCTCAAACGGCTCACACACGCAGGCTCAGAGAGGATTTTATTTGACGCTTCTCAGCTTATGGAGAGCGGGCTTGATGTTATTTGTGATTATGTAATTTCGGTTACTGCTCCAAAGAAAGATCGTATTAACCGTATAAAAGAACGTGATAATTTGACCGACGAGCAGGCAAACGAGCGGATGAGAGTCCAGTTTACGGACGAGTATTTCAGGGAAAACAGTGATTTTATAATTGAAAACAACGGTGATTTACTAACGCTAAAGAAAGCGGTTAACAATACTATCAAAGCTTTAGAGGTGCGATTTGGCTCAGACGAGAAGGCGTAACAGACGCAGGCGAAAACAACGTAATCCAAAGCGAAAACTAATAACATTCATAATAGTTGTTGTGATTTTGGGTGTTATCGGTTTTATACTCGTCAGCAATTTCGGAAAAGCCCAAAGGTTTGTAGGCAGCAAGCTTTACCCGATAAAGTACAGCGAGTATGTCGATAAAGCGTCAGAGGAGCACGGCGTCAAAAAGGAACTGATTTACGCTATGATTCACACTGAATCCCATTTTAACAAGGACGCGGTCAGCTCCGCGGGCGCTGTGGGATTGATGCAGCTCACTCCCGAAACCTACGAATGGCTGTGTAAGAGGCGGAACATAGATTATGTGGACGGCGGGCTGTACGAGCCCTCAATCAACATTGATTTCGGTACATATCTGATTAAGTACCTATTTGAAGAATTCGGCGACGAAAAGCTTGTCATAGCCGCCTACAACGCGGGACCCGACAACGTCAAATCGTGGCTGAAAAACCCCGACTACAGCTCCGACGGCAAGACTCTCACCAATGTTCCGTACGCGGAAACCGAGAAGCATATCGAAAAGGTTCTGGACGCCGAGGATAAGTATAAAAAGATATATTTTAGTTAATACTATTGTACCCCTTTTTAAAGGTACAAGAGTAGCAAATCAGGAGGAATAAAAATGGCAGATAATAAAACAAAGGAACTTAAAGAAAAACTATTAATGCCCGCCAAAAAGGGTATGGCAACGGTATCCGCCGATACCGTAAAGAAAGCGGACGAATTCTGTGAAGGCTACAAAACCTTTTTAGACAACTCTCCCGTTGAGCGTGAGGCGGTTCAGTATTCGCTGAAGCTTGCCAAGGAGAACGGTTTTGTGGAATTCGAGCAGGATAAGCAGTACAAAGCGGGCGACAAGGTATACTATATCAACCGAGGCAAGGCTATCGCCCTCGCCGTAATCGGCAAGAACGGCACAAAGGACGGCGTGATGTTCTCAATCGCTCACATTGATTCTCCGCGCGTGGACTTGAAGCCCAACCCGCTTTATGAAGATAATAACCTTGCTTACTTCAAGACACATTACTACGGCGGTATCAAGAAGTACCAGTGGACAGTTATGCCCCTCGCGCTTCACGGCACAGTCGTAAAGGTGGGCGGCGAAAAGGTAGATATCAAAATAGGTGTGGATGAAACCGAGCCCTGCTTCTGTATCACTGATTTGCTTCCGCATCTTGCTAAGGAGCAGGCGACAAAAAAGCTCGCTCAGGCTATAGAGGGTGAAAACCTCAACGTTCTCATCGGCTCATATCCCATTGATACCGATGACGAGGAAGGCGACCTTGTAAAGCTCAATGTGATGAAGATACTCAACGAAAAGTACGGAATTACCGAGAGCGATTTCCTCTCCGCAGAGTTATGTCTTGTACCCGCTCAAAAGTGCCGCGACATCGGTTTTGACCGCAGTATGATAGGCGGTTACGGCCACGACGATAAGGTTTGCGCATACCCCGCTTTGATGGCGGCACTCAATACGAATGTGCCCGAGCGCACCTGTATCACATACCTCACCGACAAAGAGGAGACAGGCTCCGACGGCAACACGGGTATGCAGAGCGATTTTCTCAGATATTTTGTTTATGACCTCGCCAAGGTTGACGGCGTAGACGGCTACCGAGTACTCTCCAAGAGTAAGTGCCTTTCCGCTGACGTTAACGCGGCATTTGACCCGATTTACGCGAGCGCCTATGAGCCCAAGAACGCGAGCTATATTAACCAGGGCGTAATTATTTCCAAGTACACAGGCCACGGCGGAAAGTACGACACTTCCGACGCTTCTGCCGAGTATATGGGCGAAATCCGCACAATGCTCGAAAAGGAAGGCATTATGTGGCAGGTAGGCGAGCTCGGCAAGGTTGATATCGGCGGCGGCGGAACTATCGCCAAGTATGTCGCCAATATGAACATTGACGTTGTGGATTTAGGAGTAGCCGTACTGTCTATGCACGCTCCTTTCGAGATTATCAGCAAGGTTGATGTGTACGAAACATACCGCGCGTTTTACGCTTTTTATAACAATTTTTAAATAACACTTGCATTTTGAGTTTAAAAGTGTTATTATATACGGGCGGAAAATCCCGCCCGATATGCGCTGATAGCTCAGCTGGATAGAGTGACTGGCTACGAACCAGTAGGTCGGGGGTTCGAGTCCCTTTCAGCGCGCCAAAACTGATACGGTAATTGATACAATGCTGTCGATTGCCGTATCGTTTTATTTTATCCCGAAAACCGCATAAACAGTAGCACCCTCAAAACATGAGGGTGCATTTTTGTTATAGCGTTAAATTTTTATTTTGAATAATCAGCCTATTTTCCGTAAAAATACGATAAACCTCAAAAGCTATCGTTTGCTATCGTTTAACTTATTATGTATTAATTCTATTGAGTTTATGTAGACAATCCGTGTTTTTCCTGCTATGATAATATATGAAAAAAGAGTTTTAGGAGATTAAAATGAGTAAGGAATTTAAAGTGTTTTTTTCGTGGGAATCTGATCTTTCTGCTAATAAGACTAAAAAACTGATTGAAGAAATAATTTTTAGGGCTAAAGAAAAATTATCTGGAAAAATAGAACTAATTCCGGATGAAGCAACCCGAAATAAATTTGGCTCGCCTGAAATAACTGATTCGATATTTCAGAAAATACATGAATGTGATTTATTTATAGCAGACGTAAGTATTGTTGGAAGCTATATTTCACCCAACGAGAAAGACGAGGATGATGCTGAAGAAAACAGCTTCTCTAATCCTAATGTTCTGTTAGAATTGGGCTATGCCGCGGCTGTTTTAGGATGGGAACGATGCATTTGTTTCGCTAACAGCTATTCAGGCGATATAAGCAAATTACCTTTTGATCTTAATCATAGAAGAATAACTGATATATCATATGAAAGTACTACCAGAAATAATATTATTGAAAAAATGTCAGATATTATTGTAGAAACGGTGGAAGAATATGCTGATAAGCCTTTATTGAAACAAGGATTTGCCTTGCATCAAGTTGGTGGGTACAATTTTTTATCTAATGGTTTTCAGCCCGAAATCATTCCGTACAATTCATATACCTTTGGAGAATATGATAAAAAGAGTAAAAAATTAGAAGATGAAATAAAAGAATTAATTTCGCAGATTTCCGGTATGCATATAATCAAAGAACTAACAGAGGCAACAAATTTTGAGGAAAAACAGGCTTTGTCAGATGTTAGATTGGTGGAGCGTGCTACAGCAAGTCTGAGTAAAGTTGTTTCTGTTTCTATAAATAAATCAGATATAGAGGAATTGTTAAACAACTACGTTACAGAAGAGTTGTGTGAGGACTTTTTTGATGTAGGTGATTTAAAGGAAAGAGTATCGTTTGTTCCGCATAGCTCTCCAGAATATTTAGGTACAAATATTCAAATAGTTAAATATCATAAAATTCAAAAGCTATATTCAATATTGCGAGACTTACGATTACGAGATATTTATAAGTATACTTTTGATGATATTACTATAATACCACTTGCGATAAAAAACATATCAAATGAAAAAGATGATAATTTATCAGTATATATAAAAATTGTTCAGGGAATTCCCATACAACCTACCGCACGAGTTTTCAATGAAGAATTTGCAAGCATAGATATAACAAATGTTGGATTTGAGGGAATGGCTTGTGAGGATGGTTTAGTTAAGGAAGTTTTCGCGTTGCCTGAAGACAGCAGTATACAATATGACCATTCCAAAAATAGCCCACCTGAGATACCTCCCCATACTTATATGCCGCGTACAGATGTATTTGGTTATTCTATAGAGCCCGATTCTACCGGGGAAGATTACGAAGCAGAATTACAGGAATATGTTGAAGAATTATATGAGGGTACCGAAAATGAATATCACTTTGAAATTGGGACACTTCGCTCAAATGAAACATTGTGGTTAGATAAAGCCATTCTCGTAAAGCCAGTTGAGGGGAAAATAGAAATTTCTTATTCTATAAAATCTAATAATACCAAGGGAGATAATAGCGGAGTATTATTATATGAAGAATAATAGTGAAAAACAAAATAATACGATAGATTCTCATATCCAAATGCCGAAATTTATTCTAAGACAATTTGAGATAAATAATAGATTCTATTATTATGATGTAGAGGGAGATTATATAGGAAATCATGGTAATGCTAAAACAACAAATACATATCCGAATTATTATTCCAATAGTATTGAAATAGCGCTAAATAAAGAAATAGAAACACCATTCAGCAATTTTTTAAAATTTGTTGAAAAAGCAATCAATGATGGTGGCGTTTTTCAGATAAATGATGCCCAGTATGATGCAGCATATAATTTTATTTATGCGCTTATTGCACGTTCACCAGCGATTTTGAAGATTATCAATAATAATTCATTGTTTTTTCAATTTATGAGCGAAAAAGATCAGCATGATTTTGCGGTTGTAAATTCTATTCGAGCCGGGATTGACAGAAAAATGTTTGGCGATTATATTCTTTCTTTTTTACAGAATAAAACTGATATTCCGTTTGTTTTACCGGTAAAAGGAGTTTATTCAATAAAAACTAAAGATATCGATATTATTATACTACCGGTACAACCCAAGTTTGCCGTATTGCTAATTCACAGGGATTATGTACATAAGATTGTTTCAAATGGTTTGATAAATATTGCGCTTATGGATAATGAAGAACAAATAATGCAGTGTAATTTAATAGCTTTTGCAGCTCAATGCAAACAAAACTGGGGAAGAGTTGTGAGTGCCAATAAACAGCTCTTAAACAATTTAAGAGAAGAATACCACAAAATAAGATTTCAAAACTGAATCCAATTTTTTATTTGTAGTTAAGAAAAAGGTAACAAGCATATGCAACCGCGATAATTATTGCTGTCGTTATTATTTTCGTTACTTTCTAAACACAAACAAATACTCATGCGCTATGAGCAGGAAGTTATACTTCACGCTGTTTGTTTTCCAGTAGCCTGTGGCTTTACAGTTATGCTGTTCTTTTATTATAAGCTCCTTTAGCTTGAAGCCCGCGTCTTGAAAGATTTTCATAACGTCAAACGACATCGGAATCATATGACCTTTCTGTCGGGTGTCGCCCATAAGAACCGCGCAGAACTTGTCTTTTTTCAAAACGCGGTAACTCTCCGCGGCGACCGGCTTCATCTGTTCCAGGAAATCCTTAACCTTACAGTGAGATAAATCCTCCGGGATATCCTCGCTGTATTTTATTATATCGGCATAGGGCGGATGGGTGCAAACGAGGTCTATGCTTTCGTCGGGAACGAAATCGAGATTCCTCGCGTCGCCTTTATGGATATACACTTTTCCGTCGGCACCTTCGTGTTCAAAGTCAATTTTCTCACGACACCTCTCGAGCGCAACATCATTTACGTCCACGCCAATAATATCACGGTTGAGCAGCTTTGCCTCTACTAAGGTTGTGCCTCCTCCAGCGAACTGGTCGAGAACCAAATCGCCCTCTTTGGAATATCTGAGCAGGATGTTTCTCGGAATATACGGCGACCAGTTGCCGCGCCATTTAGCATCGTGTGTAGCCCAATCTCCGCGCTTCGGAAAAGACCAGTGTGTAGTCATCTCAAGCTCGAAATCCTCAGGCTCCCATTTCTTTATTTTCTTGGGCATTAACTGTTTCTCCTTAACATTGCTTTAATCTCATCGGGGGTGTACGCAGGTTTCTTGCTATGCGCAATATAATGACAATTGGGGCAAATCGGAATCAAGTCTGTAGATGGGTTAATCTTGTATTCCGCGCCGATTGATGAGATCTCGACAAGATGATGAATATGTATCTTAGTTTTGAATTCATCTCCGTAAACTTCTCCGAAATCAAAACCGCATATTTCACATTTCAGTCTACCGTTGTTTTTCTTGCGGTAGTGATTAATGCAGGCAATACGTGCTTTTTTATTTCTCTCATATGCATTTACGGTTATATGCTTTTTAACCCCTTCTACAAGATTCCCGAGTTCTTTTTCTTCGATTTCTTCCGGTAAAGATACATCATAGACAGACGGTTTTACTCCGCCGCCGTTACCGTTTATTATTCCGAATATTGCCGGAAGCAGTCCTACCGGTTTCTTCTGATAACTTTGTCCGAAAGACTTAAACTTGGTATCTATTTTTGCAAAATCCTCTTTTGTTATGGGACTATCCAGGAAAGTAATGCTTCCGGGAGCAAATTGATAATAGCCGTTATACAGATTACCATCCTCAAATTCTACCGGCTCATCAAGGTCGACAGTATTTATATAAACTGCGTATCCGATTAGTTTTCCGCCGTATTGGAATAACACAAATGTGTTTTCAGGACAGTTCATTTTAGTATTAATATAGTAAAACGTATCGCCTCTGCTCGGCATTGTATCGGTTATAAAATCTTTAGCATCTTCGTATGTGGGGAAAACCGAACTCCCCATAGGAAGAAAGCGAATCTCATTAATAATATAGCCATCTTTTACGTCTGAACAAAAAACTGCATTTTCGTGAGGCCCCTTGTTTTTCGCACGACAGCTTGCACAATAGCTTTGCAACCCCATAGGATTATTGTCCGTAATGCGTTTCTTAGTGGTTCCGAAAGCATCGGGACACTTATAGAAAACGTGTTCGCCGACACCGGTTGAACAATGTGGACAAGACTTAAACACAGTATCATTTAGTAATAAAAACTGTGCATCAGATAAAGATTTTCCGCAGTGTTTGCAAGTATCCATATCTTATCCTCCGTATGCCTTCCTTATATCATACACAAACTTTTTCTGGAAATAAAAAGCGTGATTTTTGTTTGAAATATTACGGCCGTAAATATCAGAATAAATCGGGTGATACGGCTTTGAGTCCTTGCTTCTGACCTGGATATGTGTACCGTTTGAGGTGTGGATAAAGCCGTCAGGCGAAGTCTCTATATGCTCCTTCAGCTGCCTGCAAATAGAGTAATAATCCTCACGCCATATATCCATCAGCGGTGCAAACTCCGGTTTTGACAAGTCGATATGTATCGCGTCTATAAAGAACCATTCCCGCGGATTGCCGTCCTTGCTTACAGCCACATACAACATGTTTTTTATCTTATTATACAAATGTGTCTCTTCAAAGGGACGCTCTGAGATTAACTCATCAATTACACTCGCAATCTGCGTTATAAAAACCGTCTCTTTAGGTTTGCCGGTTTTATCGCATTTGTTGGTTTTAAGCTCTCCGTCCTCGAAGTCAAGGTTTCCGCTGTCGAGCTTTTTGCCAAGTGCCAGCTCAAGCATCTGACCGATTTTACCTTTATTGATTATCGCCATTTCAGGGTCTATGTCGGAGAAAAGCTCTCCGAAAGGAATCCCGCATATCGGCTTTATTTTTGCTTGTGCTTCTTTTAGTTTCATACCGTTTCCTTCTTTCCGTATAAGAGAGATACACCATAGCCGTTAAGCTATGGTGTGGTTTATTCAGTTGTTATAAGTTTAGAAGCCTGAAATTACAAGCTCGCTTATTTTTCCTCTGCCTTTGCCTTTACTGTTAATTGCTCTGCTCGCGTGAACCCGGTAAATGTTCAGCGGTGAGTAAAGGTCATCGAAGAAGTTATCTTCCTCATCAACGTTTTTCGGGTCCGAGTTGCTTGCGAGAACTTTGACTCCTCTTGCGGCGAGTTCCTTGATAAACTCAGCAAGCTCTATCTGTTCTTTATCGCCGAAGCCGTCGACATTGTAAGCCGTAAAGTCCGAAGTCTTTGAAAGCGGACGATAAGGCGGGTCGAAGTAGACGAAAGTATTTTCATCCACAAAATCATTTACCTGCTTATAATCGCCTGTAACAAGCTGTACGTCCTGAATCTTATCGGAAACAGTTCTGAGATTATCCTCATCGCAAATCAGCGGTTTTTTATACGCGCCTACAGGAACGTTGAAAAGCCCCTGGCGATTAACGCGGTACAAGCCGTTGAAACAGGTGCGGTTGAGATAAATAAACAAGGCTGCACGCTGAAGTGAGTTTGCCTTTGCGGGCTTCTTAATCAGCTCATTGAACAACTCGCGTTTTTCATAATAATACTCGCGTCTGCCGTCATCATCTTTTCTCAGGTGCTCGTGCTCCAAATCCGAAAGCACATCTATCAGGTTATCAACATTGTCGCGGATAACGGCGAAAGTGTTTATAAGTTCCTCGTTGGAATCGCAAATCATAACCTCGTCCATTTCGTAGGTGTTGAGGATATCAAAAAGAACAGCACCGGCGCCGACCATCGGCTCACAGTATTTGCGGATTTCGGTTCCGAGCTTCGGGGGATAAAACTTGCGCAGTTCCGTGAGCAGTTTGCCTTTTCCTCCTGCCCATTTGACAAAGGGCTTAGCGGCTGCTCTCTTTTCATAGCGGGTTGTACGACCGTCAACAGGCTTTACAGCCTCAATCGGAATAATCCACATATTGCCGAGCATCGCGACATCGGGAATCCGGCTTTCGTTACACAGCGTAATAACGCGACGGCGGGAAATACCCCACTTTTCCGCTGCGTCATTAGCGGTCATGTATGCTAACATAAGTATCACCTCATTTGATGTTTTTATTATATTCCAAATCTGGAACAATAGCAATAGTTTTTTGTATATTTTTAAAAATCTTCCTCAATCTCCATGCCGTTTTTGAACCGGAATACGATTTTTTCATCTCCGTAAACTGTGGCGGTGTCTATGAGGTTTAGCCACAGGCGGTCGGAGCATTGTATGTTAAGCCGAGGCAGAGCCTTTATTTCCGTAGCAAAGGAGCTTGTTATGTCGCTCTGATGCAGACGGCGGAGCTTCTGCCTTTGGAGTTTTTCGCATTTCTCAGTCGCTTTGGTGAAACGCTCCACCAAGCCGTCGTACTCGCGGTTGAAGTCGACTTGATTCAACGGCGCATTAGCGTTTTCAGCGATGAGCCGTTTTATCAGTTCCGCGGTCAATTCCATTTCAGCCTGATGCTCTCTGATTTTTGCGTCTATGGCAGCGGTGTCGCTGAGTTCGGCGGTTAAAATCTCACAGGTGTTAATAAGCTCGCCCCGGTTTTTCGTGAGCCTGCCTAACGCCTTGATGAACAGCTCTTTAATACTTTCTTCGTTGAGGTGCGCGGTTGTGCATCTCTTTTCATTTTTGAACTTGTTATTACACTGCCATATTACCCTGCGGTACTTGTCCGTGGAGTGCCATACCTTTGAGCCGTAAAACGAGCCGCAGTCGCCGCAGATAATCTTTGACGAAAACGGGCTGAGACTGTTGCGGTGGCTGCCGTTCGACTTGCGGAGCTTCATTTCCTTTTGAACCGCCTCCCACTCCTCGGGAGCGATAATGGCAGGGTGGCTGTGTTCAACGTAATACTGCGGAACTTCGCCCTCGTTGACTTTCATCTTCTTGGTGAGAAAATCTACCGTGAACTTTTTCTGCAAAATCGCCGAGCCCTTGTACTTTTCGTTTGTAAGGATACTCTCAACTGTCGAGGACTGCCATTTGTTTTTGCCCCGCGGAGTAAGTATGCCCTGCTTTGTCAGGTGATTCGCTATGTAGTTTACGGTTCGTCCGCCTATGAATAATCTGTATATTATACGCACAGTTTCGGCTTCCTCGGGAACAATCTCGGGCAAGCCGTCTTTTCCTTTTTTGTAGCCGAGAAACGATTTGTAAGGCAGGCTAACCTTGCCGTCGGCGAAACGCTTGCGCTGTCCCCACGTTACGTTTTCGGAGATGCTTCGGCTTTCCTCTTGAGCGAGAGAGGACATAATTGTAATCAGGAGCTCGCCCTTGCTGTCGAAGGTATAAATGTTTTCCTTTTCAAAGAAAACTTCCGTGCCGCACTCTTTCAGCTTGCGAACAGCGGTCAGGCTGTCGACGGTGTTGCGGGCGAAGCGGCTGACGGACTTCGTGACAATCAGGTCAATTTTACCGTCGAGAGCGTCGTTAATCATTCTGTTAAAACCGCTTCGGTGCTTGGTGTTCGTGGCGGAAATACCCTCGTCGGTGTAAACCTCCACAAACTGCCAGTCGGGATTGGAGCGGATGTATTTGGTGTAGTAGTCAACCTGCGCCTCGTATGAGGTTAGCTGTTCCTCGCTGTCGGTGGAAACGCGGGCGTAGGCGGCAACCTTGCGTATGATTTTTGTGTTGTTAGGCAGCTTTGAGTGAAAAGCTTTTGTCGCGGGGATAACGGTTACTTCAGGCACTTTGTTTCCTCCTTTCGAGTTCTTTTTCTCTTGCTTTCGCTTTCATTTCATCTGTCCAGCTTTCGGCGCGGGAGCGTTCAATCCAAGTTTTCTCAACCGAGCTTCCGTTATTCAGATGAAGAATAAGGATGTTGTTTTCTTTAGTAGTGATGTGTTCTATGTCATCATTAACAATGGCTTCGAGCACATCCTCGGGTATAGCTTTCGATGTAGGGCAGAATCGTTTGCCTTTGCTGTTGTATGTTGAGCATATCCAGAACGGTCGTCCTCGCTTCGTTTTCCTGCGGTAGTGTTTTCCGCAACAGCCGCATACGATTTTGCCCGTAAAGGGATAGTGGGATTTGCTGTCGTGAGTTGCGCCCGAGCTTATTGTACGGCGTTCCATCTCAGCCTGAACCTCGTTCCAAGTTTCTTCGCTGACTATAGCCTCGTGGGTGTTGGCGGCGTGGTACATAGGCAGCTCGCCGTTGTTCGGGAGCGTTTTCTTTGTGATATGGTTTTCGCTATAATAGCGCTGGAGAAGAAGGCTGCCCGTGTAAATGTAGTGAGTCAGAATATGCCTGACCGATGACGGGCTCCACTCTCCGTTGTACATAGGCGGAACTCTCCGCAAGTTCAGCTTTTTTGCAATCTGAGCGTAGCCCAATCCGCCGAGATAAAGTTTAAAAATATCCTGTACAACTTCAGCCTCGCGCGATTCCTTTACAAACTTTCCGTTTTCAAATCTGTAGCCGTAAATTACAATGTTCCACGGTGCGCCCTCTTTGAAGCCTTTTCTGATACGCCATTTCATATTCTCGCTGACGGAACGGCTTTCTTCCTGAGCGTAGGAGGCGAGAATCGTAAGCATAAGCTCTCCGTCCGCCGAAAGGGTATGGATGTTCTGCTCCTCGAAAAACACATCAACTCCGAGCTCTTTGAGCTCACGCACTACCGATAACAGGGTGATGGTGTTCCGCGCGAAGCGGCTTATAGACTTGGTGATTACGAGGTCGATTTTGCCCGCTCTGCATTCGTCAATCAGCTTTGCGAAATCTTCTCTTGTATCCTTTGTGCCGGTTTTGGCTTCATCAGCGTAAACGCCGACATATTGCCATTCCGTCCTTGACTGAATCAGGCTGCTATAATAGCTTACCTGAGCCGCCAGAGAGTGGCGCATAGCGTCCTTGCCGCAGGATACTCTCGCGTATGCCGCCACTCTGAGCCGCTTTGGGATTTTCGGGTTTGTAAAGTTTACCCGTTTTATTGTTCTGTCCATAAATATCCTCCTTTGTATCAATTATGGGGTATACCATATTCCCTCTGTTCAGAGGATATATCAAGCGATTTTGCGATAATAAATCATTAATTATCAGGCGTTATTTTCCCTGAATATTGTGTATCTTTTCCAAAGCTCGTCAAACGCCTCATACGCTCCGTCGCAGGCACCTTTGCAGTATAGATATCTGTCGATTATTTCCGTGTCGGCGAAAATCGGGAAATCAAACTCGTGGAGCATATCCCTTACGAAATCGCCTTCGGGAGTATCCTCATCCTTGAATTGTTTAGCCCAATTGAAGAACGGGCTCGGGTTATAGTTGATTTCACTCAAAAGTTTAATCCGATAGCGCCAGTTGAGCTCATCGGGATTAATGGGAGCGTAGCCCGCAAGCAGCAAAGCGTCCTTGAACTCATTGTTTGTCAGGTACAAGCCCGTGTCGTGCTCAAGGATGTGCTTTAAGCCGTAGCTTGTATGGTATTTGAGAATTGTCCTTGACGGGCGGATGTTGTCTTTTATCCACTTGGCGATTATAGATAAATCATCAAGTGTTTTTTCTGAAATCAGAGCGTCGTCAATTGCTCCGTTTTCGTTTGAATACGGTCTTCCGTTTTTTATCATAATTTCCTCCTGTAAAAAGTTACGCGGCGAATATACTGTTCGGATTCAAACCGTACTTTTCCGCGATTTTTGTATATAGAATTGCCTTTTCTTTTTTGTTTATTACGCCGTCATTCTCCATACGGTCAACGAGCGACAGCGCGGTGTGGTAGTTGATAAGGTTGTCGGGTGAGTAGGTGCTTTTATCCATTTCAGCCTGCCGCCTTTCTGTTATGATTCCAATATGAACTGCGGCAGCGATTACAGCAGAATTTCTTTTGTTTTCTGCCTTCGCTCTGAATGACCGCCTTACCGCAGTTCAGGCACTTGTTTATGTTCGGAATATCAGGGTGCCGTCTTATATGCGATTTTACGGTGTTTACCGAAAGAGAGAGCCTGCGCGCTATCTCGGTAGGCTTCGCTCCGTTCAGTCGCATTTGGTCTATAATTTCAATTTGTTTTCGTTTCATATATCCTCCGGGTTAAAGTGAGCAGGGGTGACAACGAAGCCACCCCGCACGATTATTTGATTTTTAACGATTTGATTGCTCCGGGCATTACGAGCTTCGCGTCCACACGCTCAAAGGTTAGGTATCCTACCTGACCGCGGTCGGCGAATCTTTCGGAGAGGCGCTTTATAACACGCTTGCCTCTGTCACCGATCCAGTAATAACTGAAATCACCGAACAGTACGTGGATACTTCCCGAGCTTATGCCATCCATCGCTTTTGAAACAAATACGGGATATCCGAGCAGTTTCAGCGGTTCTCCCTCCGCGAGCGAGCCTGTCCAAGCGGGCTTGCCGTTGTGACACTTGATTTTTCTCAAGTGAGATACCGCCTCGTCCGACATCAGGAACACGCCGTTCTTGCGGTACGGCGCTCTGACCGAGTAGATTAGATCAATAGTGTCGTCAATGGAGAGCGAGGAAGTTTCCGCGCCGACGGAAGCCTGATAAATCAGACCGAACGGCTTGCAGAGTCCGTCGCCTTTGGCAAACGCCTCTTCCTCGGAGCTTCCGATTGACTCAGCGAAGCGCTCCTCTATGTATTTTTCCAAATCAATACCCGCGTCATCGAGCATTTCATCGGAAACGAGCATCATTGTTCCGAGCTTATATGCGTCAATAATTACCTGCCCGAACTCGAGGTCGTCGAAGGAATATGGTGCGCCCTCGTCTACCCAATGTCCGGAAGCGTCATCGAACGATGTGGATATTTTCAGATTGTGGGTTGTGGGGATGCTTTGACCGAGCTGACGAAGTACATTCTTTTCGCTCAGTTTTTTGATGAGCCTTTTATCGTACTCATCGGGGACGAGATAACCGCCGCTTCCGTCGCTGCCTTCCGAGAGAGCGTTGTGAGGAATACCCATTTTCATATGGTTCCAAAAAGCGCCGCGGTATATACCCGCTTTTTTACTGTCGGATGAATTAGCATTTTCGCCTTTAATCTCCGCTAAAATGTCGTTAAGTCGAGCTTCAAGCTCTTTGTAAGTGTGATGTTTTTTCATTATAATACCTCCAAAATTTTATGTTTGATTTCTGCGCGGTAAACGCATTTTGAGTAATCTATCCATCATATCGTCCTGCGGAGTTGAGCCGCCGTATTCAACGGAACAGTTTTCCTTGACGATTTGATAAATCTGATACCAGTCAGCATTCAGCTGCTTTTTGTAATCACGGCTCATGGAAACGAACGGAGAAGCTATCGCGTTCCCGGTTGTTGGGTGCTTTGCGAGATATCCGAAATCGGATATAGCTTCCTCGCATTGAATCCAGCGGGCAACACTCATCGCGTATTGCTCTATAAGCTGTTTGCTAACATAATTTTCACAGCCTCTTGCTTTCAGCCAGCGGTATGTTTCAACAAAGACTTTTTCCGCGCAGAGATAACTGCCGTCTTTCTGTTTTGCTTTCATATAATCGCTGACTTTCGGAACGTCATCGCCCTTAAGCTCAGAGGGCACAGGTAAAGCGTCGGAGAGAACTAACGTCCCGCTTGCTTTGCCTTCTCTGATTTTTTCGGCTAACGGTTTCTTCGGTCTGCCGAGTCCCGGTCTCGGACCTCCTCGGTTTGTGCCGTCTTTAGCTATAATAATCACCTTCCTATTATGAGGGGGTTAATCCCCCCTTTGTTTTATAATTTCTGTGCGTTGATTTCCGAGCCGCTGTTCAAATGTTTTGCCGTGGAGATTGATAGTCCCCACCCCCCATACGACAGTTATTTGACGTGTATAATTCTGAACAGCGGCGCTGGCGTCTTATGGTAATAAAGATAGAGTTTCGTTTATGCGGTCTAAGCTGTCGCGTATTTCTGTGAGGACTGTGTAGATGCTCTCGCCACCGTCGTCGAGGGTGTTCGTAAGGGTGGCAATAAGGACATCCGTAAGCGTAGCCTCGCAGCCTTCCTCCTTAAGAGTTGCTATGATATCTTTAGCTTCAGACACACAAGCTTCTGTCATAAGATTTATGTGTTCATATCTTCCATCGTTGTCGTACATTGTTTTTACCTCCGTAAATAATTTTGTTTTGTGTTTTTCCGTGCTGACACACGGTGTTTTTACTGTTTCGTGTAGCAGTTGTTACAGTCTGTGTAGCAGTCCGTGTAGCAGTATTTTTCGGTTCTGCTACACTAACCGCTTTATAAAAATCCACTGTTTATGCGGGTTGCGGGGAGTGCCGTGTAGCAGTTGTAGCAGAAGTAGCAGTAATTTCAACTCCATACTCACACACCGCTTTTATTACTACCATTTTCCATACCCCCTGATTTTCTGTATTCTCGGGTTTTGCTGAGAAGTTTAAAACTCTGCTACTTCTGCTACAAAACCTCAAAAAACGGCTTAGATAAGCCATTCTTCGTGTAGCAGTTCTCAAAAACTCTGCTACAAACTCTGCTACACGAAGCGAGTTCTGCTACACGGATTTGTTGTAAGCGTGTGGGAATTATCCGCTGAAGAAGTCATCTTCGACGCTTACCGAGCTGTCATAACCGTAAACTTTTTCATACTGTTTCTTCGTTTCTAAAGTGAGGGTGTAATCAGCGTAGTAGGTGTTGCCGCCGCTGCGCTTTGTCAGCTCATCGTAAGTCGTGCCGAGGTGGGAACAGAGGGTGTCGCGGAACTCCTTCGCAGTTTTTGCGAAACCGCCGTTGTTGTCAAAACACCATTCGCGGTAAATCTTGTATACCTTACCGGTAGTACATTTGTCGCCGATTTTTTCTCCCCTGCGTTCACACATACACTCGTTAAAGAAAGCGATAATGGTATTGTTGCTCGTCATATAGTCCTCGCGCGCCTGAATTACGCTCTCGGGTTCGTTGAAGCGGTAGCCGTTACGAATCACTTTTTGAAGCGCTCTGACGGCGAGATAAATGATACCCTCGCGCTCCGCGAACAGTTTATCAAGCAGCTGTTTATCCTGCTTTTCGAGCGGAATAACATTCGGGCAATTCACAACCATAATGCGGTTATAAACCCATTTGCCGTCGTCTCCGCCAAACTTAGGCAGGCGGTTCATACAGAACCATAAAAGTCCGTTATATGTGAACTCAAATCCCTGCTGTCCCTTGAACTCGGCAAACAGGCTGTCACCGCCTGTGATTTTCTTGAAAGTTTTGAGTTCGCTTACGGTCATAAAGCTCATATCCGAAGAACCGGCAAGCCTTGTGCCGTAGATTGTTCCCGTACCGAACCGCGCCTCAATTTCGGACAAGTCCGTACCGATAAAATTGCCCTTGCCGAGGAGCTTTTCCACAAGACTTTTGAGCTGACTTTTACCCGTGTCGCCGTCACCGACGAGGAACAGGCTTTTCTTCATACGCCAGCCTTTTACGTTTGAAATACAGGCTCCCATAAATTGTAAGAGCAGTCGGGCAACGGCGTTATCTCCGTTGGTGAGCGTTCTGAGGTAATTCTCAAAAACGGTAGTATCAGACTTTTCGCCTTTCCATTTACACGGAATTTGAATCGTGGAGTAGTAGTCGGGGGAGTGCTGTACCAAACGGAGCTCGTGTTCATTTACAATCAAAATACCGTTGCGGAAATTGATAATATCCTCACGGGCGTTGAGTTCGTCTTGACTTATGTAGTTGCGGTCGGTTAAGATGTGCTGATACGTCTCGTTCACCTGACCGATTTTAACAAGCTCGGGGTCGTAATCCTCAATAAACTGCTTGATGCAGCCCTTGAACATCTCGTCCGCGTAGAGCTTGTACACACCGTTCTCGTAGACGTATTTCAAAAGCCCCTGCTTGCCGCTGTCCCTGACAAGAAGATAATTCATATGCTCTCTGACGTGCTCGGCGAGAAGGGGAACAACCACATAGGGCTGTCCTGTCATTTCGTTGAAGCGGATAAAATCGGGGTGCGGCATAAGTGTGCGGTGAAAAGTTCCGTGACACGCCTCGATGCCTTTTTCTATGGTTTCCTCGCGGTAGTCATCACGCTCCCACTTCTCGCGGTATAGCTTTGAGCCGCGGAATATCTTGTCGATAGCCTCGTTATCGGCTCCGACTCTAAACGCTATCATTGAACACAGAGCGAGGTCGGCTTCCGAATGAGAACCGTAGTCGGAAAAGTCGCCTTCATCATACAGCCTGCAAAACTTCTCGCCGTTTTTCTGTTTGCGGAGTTTGCAGATAATATCCCAATATTCCGATTCCGCGGTTTCGCCGTCAAATATGACTGTTTTTACGCCGGACTTTTTTGAGGCTGAATTGTTTTTGAGCATATCCTTCTCCAGCGTTTCCAGCGCGGCGTCGGTACAATCCCTGACGGGAACATCCTTAATAGCGTTTCCGGTAAATACGGAGAAACGGTTTGTGATTGCGCCAAAGTATATTTCTATATTGTTTTTCGGATTCTTTTGATAATACGCTTTATCCAGCTTCAGCTTACTGTCTTTTTCGTAGGTAGGGATTTTGTCTGGGTCCATCTTAAAATAGATATGGATACCATTTCCGCTTACGGAACGCTCTGTATATGAGTTGAACCTATCAAGACGTATTTGCACAAACGGATCCGTTTCATTCATATGATCCATATCCAGAAACCCCATATTATTAGGAACAGAAAATCCGACAGCGTCATAACCGCGCTCCTGCATCGCTTTCACAGCTTCGTCATAGGTGACCCATGTGTGAGCGTGAGCGGAGTCAGAACCTGTTTTTGTTCCATCAGCGGCAATCGGTTTTTTATTCGTTTTTCCGTTGTTCTCGGTGATAATAAAACACACCCATATTTTCATCTGCTTCAGATCAGCAAGACAGTCTGTGCATTGATTCAAAATTCAAATCACCTCCTTCGGTTAAACAGAGTTTATCCGATTATTATGATTTTTCCGTATGGCTTTTTTTCTTCAGCCACTCTTGAAATCCGTCAGTTGGAATCAAGATGCGCGCCCCGACTCTGATAATCGGAAATCCGTCCGTTTTTACAAGCTCATATGCCTTCGGTAAGGATATTCCCATATACGCGGACAGTTCCTGAACGCTCATTGTTGCTTTTTCCATAAATATACCTCCTTATAATAATCATCTGAGTACAATCTCAGCCTTGCCGTCGGTTTTAATTTTGTTGACGGCGTTGTATGCGGTAAGGTCTTTTGCTCCGAAACCGTTGTGTCTGTCAAGCGCCTGCTCTTTGACTTTCAGTTTTCGGTTAGCTCTTTGCCTTGCTCTGTTTTTCATTTTTCCACCTCCGTGTATAGTTATCTTGTTAGGAAAGAACAGGAAACAACGGGTGTTGACATCTGTTCTTGAAAACAATTTTTAAATTTTGTATTGTTTTCAACGTTATTATAAAGTATAATCAAACCGAAGTCTATTTTTGTACGGTTAGGTTAACGGTTAGGAATCACAAGGAGGAAAAAATGAAACAGATAAACGCGCAACAGATATCTTTCGGAGAAATCGGAGGAGCCGGAGAGATAGTATATCGAGTTCCCAGATTTATAGGATATTTTGAGGAAACTGATCATCAAGGCAAATTAGTGGTAAAACCTATGATTGATCCGTTCGGAAAACCGACTCTGGATTATGACTATAAACTTACAGGACAGGATTTGTTGTACAGCATTTGTAATCTTTACCGAATTATGAATAATTCAGATGTAAGTATGAATAACGGGGATGCTGTATGCTACTGGTGCAACAGAAATATTCAACCATACAACATTAAATCTTTGACGGAATACATGGACAATTGTGATGACTGGATATTGAATTATGAGATTATACAAAACCAAGCAGCATTTTATACAGATGAGTTTGTCCGTGAACTGTGTAATCTTGGTCAGACGATGGAATATTATATGGCGTTGCGTGACGCTTTTTACGAAGGAAATCCGAAAAATGCCCGCGAGCTTTATTATGAAGGAAGGCTGTGCGACGGCTATCCGTTCTTTGAAAGATTTAGCCGTATCGAGGATGATACAAAATATATACAGGCGATACGTAATGATTATCGCGAGTTAGCACAGATACTTATTGGGTTGTTTCCGGAGTTTAAGGTCGGTCTGCAATTTGAAAATAAAACTGATAAAATAGGAATGTATGCTGATATAGATTCTGTTTTTGATATTTGTTGGTACACTTTTTCCAGATTAGTCGCGGATATCGCGCCGCCGCTTGATGAAGATCTTGATTCGTTATATTCAAACGGTTCCTATATTTGCTGCCTTAACTGCGGCAGGTATGTAAAAAGAAAAGGACCGCGGCAGAAATACTGCAGCGACCCTGAGTGTCAAGCGGCGAGAAACCGTCAAAAGTATAAGAATTTTTATAAGAGAAATAAGCAGAAGTGACCTGTTGATTAGGATTTCTGTTATAGATGAATAATCGTTTTGTTTTTGTTTTGCGCATATTTCCGCGCCTCATACGCGCCGCCGTAATCGCGGACGGTGTAAACCAGAACAACATCGCTGTTGTCTAACATCCAGCGGTTGCGGGCTTTGATAGCGGCTTTGTAATGAACTCCGATAAGTTCGGGCGGGATAATTACATCGTCATACATAGCGTTGTAGTAATTTCTGTCGGTGTTTATATCATTCGTAAAATACGGCTTCACGCAAATCAGCTTGATGTGCGGGTGAGATTTCTTTGCCACGCGGACAGCGGAGGAGAACAGGCTGTCGAATTCTCCCATAGCTCCGGTGTAGAATATTTCACAGCCCTGCTGTATCGCCGCTTCAACCGCGTTATCAAGTTTTCTGCTGATATTATCAAATACATTTCTATGTCCGAACCCACAGCAAGCTTTCATTTTGATAACCTCTTTAGATATATATTAGACATATTATGTGTCTATATCAAACATCATAACATATAATAGGCATAAAATAAAGTCATAATAAATATGAAATGAGGTTTTATTATGGCTGTGAAGAGTTTATCTATACGAATTGATGAGGAAATGCTGAACAAGCTGCACGTTGTCGCCGACTATGAAGGCCGCTCGGCAAATAGTCAGATATTGATTCTGATTCGTGACGCAATTGAGAAGTATGAGGGAAAACACGGTAAGATAGAGATATAAAAAAACACCTCCGTTTGGACTAACAAAATCCAAGCGGAGGTTTTGATTATCCACAACTTAAAGTTGTACCCTACACAAGTTTTCGGTCATTTTCAAATCCTCAATCATAGGCTATACTTTAGTCACAGCAAGAGAAAAGCTGAATAAAACATAACATAATTTAGGAGGAAATTAAAATGACAAACATCGAAAAGGCTT
>JAFSZY010000030.1 GCA_017458845.1 Ruminococcus sp. | reverse complement strand
AGATTTCGCAATCGTATTCTTCATATGTTCGCTTACAAACAACAACTTAATATCAAACAAGCGACAGCTTCTTAGCCATCGCTTGTCCTAAATACATTATTTCATTTTATTGGGTTTACCCCAACTATTGACATAGAGCCTGGATTTAATAATCGTTTCCTAATATCGCGTCGAATAAATCTCCGATTCCGCCGCTGTCGCCAAGCCACAAATCGGCGTCGCCTTCAATATTATTTGAAGCCGAAACTAACAGCACATCCTGCTTTTCCATTTCTTCAATTTCTATTAAAGGGGTTTTGTATTCTTTTTTGGAGGTTGTATTAAAACATTTTTTCATCATAATAATTCCTCCTTTAGCCTGCTAAGCCGCTAATGTGGTTATACGAGCCGGAGCAAGCGCAAAACTCTTCGCCGGTGTCGAAATCAACATACTGTCCGTAGATGACTGACGGAGCTCCCGTACCTACCCATTTATCATCGAGCTCTACATAAGGTCGAGCAATTATAGTTGTACCTAATCCTACGTTTGTACCCGCGCTTTGAATATTATTCACAGCCGCGGTAATGTATTTGTAATTGGTATCCGTATCGCGACTTCCATAGATACCGAAAGATGTGTTGCCCGTTCCTGTACAATCCGCTGTATAAGAGTTTGCTCCACCTTTGACAAGCGTATAAGCATATCTGTTCACTGTTTTTGTGTCAAGATTTTTATTAGTATATCCAAATACCCAGCCATAGGATTTGGCTTTGCTAAGAATCTTCTTGTCAACTACCGAAATGAACCTCAAGGCTTTGTTTTCGCTGTTGTTCTCATCGGTTTTGACTTGAACACCGCAAATCTCAAAGTTCTCGGTAAAGTCGGTTTCCTCACCATATGGGTCGTCCGCATCGGGTCTCAGACCTTTGTTATAAATATGTCTGTCTACGCCGTCCACCTTATCATTTGCGTTAAAGGTCTGGGCAAAATATATAGTGAATTTGGGAGAACGAACAGAACCATCAGAGCAATTCAGCGTTTTCGTGCAAGTATAACTGTCTGTTCCCGCGATTTTTGCGAAGGTAAATCCCCCTTCTTCCGAATAATAAGAATAATTATTTTCGGCATTAAGGTCATTAACAGTTGCCGCTCTATAACGAGTTACACCATATACTTTAGATCCATAATCCGGTGTAATGGTTAGTGTAACACTTGTTCCATTGGGAACAGTGTCGCCGCTTTCCAGAATAGTGTTTGTTCCTGTTATTCTCGCTGTTACCATACCTGAACCCGAGCCGCCTGTACCATACTTCGGATAAGCGGTTGTGCTGTTGACTTTGTAGTTCAGTTCACATACATTTGAGCTCAGATTTACTTTTATTCTTTCTTTTTTATATGATGTGTTCGGGGAACCGTTATAATATCCAGCCGCTCTCGAGAACGAATATGTACTTGTGGTATTCGGACTTACTACTACTCTACGATAAGCGCTGCTCGTATTAGTATCATCGTCAGAAACAAACTCGGTAACACTGTTGATAGTAGAACCATCCGGAATGATGGTGTAAGTAATAATGTCGCCTCTTTCAACACTTTCGCCATTAGCTACATAGCTCTGGGTACTATTATTATACGCTTTAATTTCCGCCTTGCCGTTACCCATGGTAGTTGCAAAGTCCATTATAATCTCGTCTGTATATTCTCGACCATCCGAAGCGCCCTTCTCTATATCGGTACCCGTACCGTTTTTCATACCTGAAGGAGTATCTATACCGCTCGGTACAGTCTGGTCAAACAACAGCCACGCGAGCTCGGGATAGTCGATGAATACGTTACGGTTGCCCTGAACCTGCTGAGTAAGGTCGTTACGCTGCATCTCCCATTCGCTTACGGGGTCTTCCTCCATCCACTGGAGAAGAGTGGGCAGGTCGTAGATAATCCTTTCGCCTGTGTCTTTCGTATCGTCAGGGTCAAGCTCGGGAAGCTTGGTTGTGTCGGGGTTGCCATCAGCGTCAACAATATCAGTGTAAAGGTTGGGCTGTTGCCATCTTGTATAGATATAGAGGAGAATACGCGCGATATCGCCGTGTACATCGTCACAATAATCGCAGAATGTTTCGCCTTGGTTGTCGATTGCTCTCCAGAGAGAAGTTTTAGGACTTCCGCCGCTGACAGGCACATCAACTGTTCTGACCTTTTTCCAACCTGATTTAATTGAACCGTCAGAATTGCGAATGTCCGCAAATCCCCAGTTGGACTTTATGTTGTTAACCTTGCCGTATGCGGGGCGCAGGTGGTGAAGGTCGGAGCCGCCGAGGCCTGTTTTCATAAGGTAGGAAGCCTTACTCTTAGGCCAGATATGCTCGCGCTGCATATTTATATGCTCAAAGCAATCAATGTCCGAGTAGAAATATGTGTATACCTCACGGTTATCACCTTGACCGTAATTTGCTGAAGATGTATCTGTGCTCAGCCAGTAATGGGCAAGAGAGCTGTTGCCGTACGCGGGATAAGAAACGCTGTTTGTATGAGTCTCTTTCATTATTTTATACAACGCGGTATACAAAGAATTGTTCTGAGCTACTGTATAGGAACTGCTCGCGTCGTTCTTCTCTTTCGCGGACAAAGCCTCAAAAGTAGCGTATACATTATTGGAATCTGTATTATCGCTGGTAATATAATTCTTTACCTCGCTTGTGTAATAGTTAATTGCCTGAGAGCTCAGCGAAGCGGTATAATCATTATTCTCGTCATACGAATCCCTTGTCCCGTTGTTTTTGGTTGAGAGCTCAACCTCTTCGGAGCTGATGGTTACCTCTGAGAATTTAGCGTACAGAGTGTTGGCTGAAGTTGCCGTAATTGTATATGGGTCGCTGGTTGATACAGCATTACCATCACACGCCGCAGTAGAATACCAGCCGTCAAACTTATAGTTTGCGTTAGGCAAAGCGGTGAATGTTACGCTTGTACCTGAAGCAACTGCAATACTGCTGTTTGAACTGCCGCCGCCAGATACGTAAGCCGTACCGTATGCGGTGTAGTCGGTACCTACGCCCGCTGTCTGGGTAACGCCTTGCGCAAACTTTGCGGTGAGTGAATTCGTACCTGTTACCGTATATGAATAGGGATTATCCATAGATACAAGCGCGTCAGTAGAGGTATTATACCATCCCGCAAACATATAACCGTTAGCTGTGTCAGCGGTAGCAGTTAAAGAAACTGTAGTACTGTATGCAGCATTAAATGAACTTGAGCTATTCGCTGAAACAGTAGATGGAGTAACTGCAGCAGCTGTTTTATAATCACTAAGCCCATAAGCAGAAATATTACTAACTGTACCGCCTGTTGTTGTAATAACTGTTTGAGGTTTGTTAATATCAGCATAAGATGTTCCTGCGTAGTAAACATTAACTGTGGGATGAACAGTTTCAGATGCAGCAGAAGAAGGAGAAAAAATTGTATATGAATTGCTCTCAGAAGATACTCCATCGCTATAATTTAAGGTATAGTTATATCCGTCTATATATGAAGGATTGGAGATAACATCACCGTTGCTGTCATAAACTAAATCTCGTGAAAAACTAGTATTATTTTTCAAATCTCCACTATTTGCGGATGAAGTAATTTGAACAAACGAAATAAAATCAATCGTTTTTCCAGCAAACAAAGATTTCGGGTTAAGATAACGTAGTGAAGTATTATTACTCACTCCGCCTGTAAACTTATTAGAATAAACTGTATCAGATGTAACAACAAAAAGTCTGATATTGCCTAAGGTCCAATCTGTATTGGAGTTATTAAAATAGATATACGGAGTTCCGTTCATAGTCCAATTCGCCGTCGCCCCGGCGCTCACCGTGCCGACCACAAACACGCTCACGACCATTAGTGCCGCGAGCACTATGGAAATGAATTTTTTACCCTTGAATTTCATAATAACTATCACCTCATTAATTCCTATAAAGAAATATTATAGCATTGTACTATTATACTTATAAGCTAGTTTAACATATTCGCCATTATTTGTCAATAATAAACAATAGTTTTCTACTTTATATATTTATATATATATATTTCACAAAAACTGTCTGATTTGAGGCTGGTCGTCATACTAAGGAGCGAAGCGCAGCAAAGTCGATAGGGGGATTTTAAAACTGTTTATCCCCCCTTTTGTCAGCCTGTCGGCTGACATTTTCCCCACAGGGGACAACCTCGGCAAGCTCGGAATGACAGTCGGACGCATAGCAAAAAGGCTCGGACCAGCCGAGCCTTTGAATGTCGATTTTTTATTTTATATCTCTGCTCTTGAAAAGCTTTACAGCGAGCGAGAGGAAAATCACCGTACAGACCACCGCGACTATTATCGCGTTAAGGACTGCGATGTTAGAGCCTACGCTTACCGACGACATAAGCTGGTCGGGCATATAGTCCGAGATTGTGAAGCCGTTGAGCTTGAAGATGTTTACGAGCGCCGCGTCAAGACCTAAGTACACAAGTCCCAGAGCTCCTGTGCCGATGATTACGCCGATAATACTGGCTAAGGTCTTGTTCCTTACTCCTGTTGTGATGAACAGGAGAATCGCGCTTATTGCCATCAGGAGCATCCACTTGATGAGAAGCGTCAGCAGAGCCGCGGGAATGAGAGCGTCAAACTCGATTGCTCCGCCAATAGCGATGCCTATAAGAGCTCCAAGAATTCTTGTAATGACGCCGGCGAGGATGAAAAACATATTGTGGATTCCGATTACGATGAACTTTGATACAACAAGCTTACCTCTGTTGTTCACCTGTCCCGAGAGGTTCTTGATATATCCGCCCGCAAAATCCGCGTAGGAGAAGCTGACAACCGACATAAACAGGAGAATTATAAGAAGCGGTATACTGAAGGGGTTTGCGATTAAATCGGAAACAAGCACGGGTTTGACAGCGGCAACGGGGAAAAACTTCATAATCAAAGGTTCCGCAAGCCCCGCTACTATATTAATTCCCGCGACAACAATAAGCGACACTAAAAGCAATGTCGAGTGTGACATACGTCTGAAGTCCATTTTTATAAGCTTACCCATTGCTGCCGCCTCCTGTTATGCTGAGATAATAATCCTCAAGACTTAAATTCTTGATATATATTTCACTTACTCCGATTCCGCTGTTTACGAGCGCCTTGTTAATCTCGGCGGTTTCGGTTATGGCTTTTTCCACACGGATGAATCCGTCGCGGTCGGTGCTGACATCGTCAAAGCCTCTGGATTTTATGATTTCGATTGCCTTTTCGTTATTGTCTGTTTTGATTGACACATATTCGCCGCAGCGCTGCGAGAGAGAGTCGTTGCTGAACTCGTCTATGAGCTCGCCCTGGTGGATGATTCCGTAGGAGTCGGCGAGTTTTCCGAGCTCGTCGAGGATATGGCTGGAAATCATAATTGTAATTCCCTTTTCCTCCTTGAGCTTTTCGAGGGTTTGTCTGACCTCGACAATACCCTGAGGGTCGAGACCGTTAATCGGCTCGTCGAGTACAATCATCTTAGGGTCGCCAACAAGCGCGAGCGCTATACCGAGCCTCTGGCGCATACCCAGCGAGAAAGAACCCGCGTTCTTCTTGCCTGTGTCCTCAAGTCCGACGGTTTTGAGCAGTCCGTCAATATACTCGTCGCTGTCACAGCCCATCGCAATACATTTGAGCCTAAGGTTTTCCTTGGCTGACATATTCTTGTATATACCGGGGCTTTCGATGAGCACGCCAACGCCGTTTTTGTGCTCGCCGTGGATTTTGTAGCTTCCGCTTGTGGGGCGCGAGAGCCCGCTTATCATACGCATAACTGTGGTTTTACCAGCTCCGTTGCGTCCTATCAAGCCGTAAATCTCACCCTCGCGGATATGAATGTTGATATCCTTAGCCGCGTCCTTTTTCCCGTAGGTCTTGGTAAGGTTTTCGGTGGTCAGAATATAGTTCATAATTATCTCCTTTTATTAGGCACAGCTTACGCTGTTCTCATAATGTTATTTTGACTGTCTACGAAGAGCGTCATCTTTACGCTAGCCCACTTTTTGTCGGAAGTCTTGTACTTGAGTGTGAGGTGGTTGAGTCCGTAGGATGTTCCTGTAATTTTGAAAGTGTACTTGTGAGCTTTGAAGTTATATTTGCAGTTAACCTTGATGTTCTTGTAGTCTGTCTTGTATGTCCAGTTGTAGCCCTTTGAGGTTTTGCCTGAAACTGTAATTGTGTACGCTTTGGCGAAGCGGTTTTTCTTGGTTGTCTGTTTGGGAAGCTGAGTTGAAGCAGCCTTCTGAGTTGCGCGGACGGATTTCTGTGTTGCCGCGTCGGCTCTTACAGCGCCCATTACTAAAGCTGAGGATACGGCGATTATGAACGCGATTGCTACAGCGATTAAGGTTCTTGTGATATCGTTTGTTTTGTTTGTCATTTTGATTATCTCCTTTTGTTTTTTGTGTGTTTGATTTACTGTGTCTATACTATACCAGACAGACTACAACAAAAGTACAACAGATTTTGTTGTTTTTAAAAAAATTTAATTCAAACGTCAAAACGAGCCACCCGAACCTGCGTTCGGGCGGCCCGCAAGGAGATAATGTATGGGCATAACCAGTACGTATACTGGTTAGTTGTCCGCCTGTTTTTGATATCTATTTACAATCCGTCTATGCGGAATTGTTGAAAAAAACTTCTAAATGTTTAATGGATTATCACATTGCGTCTACGGGTCCTACCGTAGCGTTCATTATCTTCTCGAACATTCTGTTAAATAAATCTCTCATTTTCCTTCTCCTTAGCTGTTTTATCAGTGCTTTTTCTTCCGGCTAAATAGGTTATGATTACACAAGCAAGCCAAACCGCGAAGCATACCGAACAGCTTCTTATGTTGAAAACAAACGGGATGTGAACAATAAATGTGCTGTATAAAAATTCAAGCAGCGCGTACACTCCGATGATTACGGGTATTCCGATAATGAATTCAATGATTGGTTTTTTCATATTTATCGTCCTTTCCTTGGGGGTGTTTCCCTTTGTTTGGCTATACTATACCAGAGCGACTACAACAAAAGTACAACAGAAACAGGAGTTTTAAAAATTTTTTGAAAAAATTTGCATTTTCTTTAAATATACGATAATATGAAAACAGATTATTTTAAGGAGTGTACGGCTGTGGGAGTTGTATCACAAATAACAAATTATTGGAGTAGGAAGAAGTGGATAATGCCGCTGTGCTTTATTATCTCGCTTGTTCTGACCGCCGCCGCTATAGCTATGTGCATTATGAGAGGCTTTTCGAATATGGCGGCGACCTCTGTGTTTAACCTCGGAGCGGATATTGTCAGTATGGCGGTAGCGACCGTGCTGCTGTACAGTATCGCTCAGGACAGAGAGGGCTTCAGCGAACACACGCGCACCTTTGCCCTGCTGATTTCATCCACATCATTTGTACTGTTTACGGATGTTTTCTGCTGGATAGTTCAGGGGATAAAAGAGTTTGCCGCATGGAATATGACCGCGAATTTACTCAACTTCATAGGCTCCACATTTCTTATTTTCTTTTTGTGGAGATATGTGTTCACGGCGCTTGAGCTTCACGGAAAATTCGGGACTATCTCGAGCGTAATTATGAACGTTCTTCTTGTTCCGACTATTATCGCTATTCTCGTGAACCTGTTCTATCCGCTGTATTTCAGCGTTGACAGCGAGGGCGTATATCACCGCGCTTCGCTGTTTATGTGGAGTCAGACTTATCTCGCCATAGGGCTTGTAATAATTGTAGTAGGCTTTTTCATTTCAAAAATTCCAACCAAGGAAAGACTGATTACCGCGTCGTTTGTGTTGATACCCATAGCCAATCAGATAATCACTGGCTACTCCTTCGGACTTACAACCGAGTTCCCCGCTATGCTGATTTCGATTGTGCTGATATTCGGCGTAGTTGTGGCAAAGCGCGAGCAGATGCTTATCGCTACCGAGAAAGAGCTCTATGAGTCAAAGGTAAGAGTTATGGTGAGCCAGATTCAACCGCACTTTATGTACAACGCGCTCAGCTCCATAGCTATGCTGTGCAAGATTGACCCCGACACCGCGAGTCAGGCGACAATCACCTTCGCTCAATACCTCAGAGGCAATATGGACTCTCTGAAGCAAACTAAACCCATCCCCTTCGAAAAGGAGATGGAGCACCTCAAAAAGTATCTTTACATTGAAAAACTCCGTTTCGGTAAAAAGCTTAATATTGAGTACGACATACAGGCTTCGGACTTTGTGATTCCACAGCTGACAATCCAGCCACTGGCTGAAAACGCCGTCAAGCACGGGCTGAGCAGAAAGAAGGGCGGCGGGACGCTCACGATTGCCACAAGAGAAACCGACGCCGCGTATGAGGTCATTGTGTCGGATGACGGCGCGGGCTTTGACGTGAACGAAAAGAAAAAAGACGACGGTCGTTCTCACGTAGGTATGGACAACATCAAACGCAGGCTAAAAGAAATGTGCGGCGCCGAAGTTTTGATTGAAAGCGTAATCGGCGAAGGTACAACAGCTAAGATTATAATTCCAAAAGAGAATAATGAAGGAGAAGAAAAATGAGAATACTTTGCGTTGACGACGAACCATTAATGCTCCAAATGCTTGAAGCCGCCGTTAAGGAGGCAAAGCCAAACGAGTACATCGCCACTTTTGAATACCCCGACGAGCTGCTCGATGACGCCAAAAAGAACGGCTGCGATATAGCGTTCCTGGATATACATATGAGCGGTATGACGGGCGTACAGCTTGCGGGCGAACTCAAAAAGGTTAACCCCAAGATGAATATTATCTTTGTAACGGGCTTTTCCGAATACACGGGCGACGCTATGCGCCTGCACGCGAGCGGATATATTATGAAACCCGTAACAGCCGAGGCGGTCAAAAGCGAGCTTGAGGACCTGCGCTTCCCCATTGTGCCCAAGGATAACTCTCTTCTGCGAGTGCAGTGCTTCGGCAACTTTGACGTATTTACCCCAGGCGGCGAGCACGTTCGCTTTGAACGCAGCCGCGCCAAGGAGATTTTCGCCTACCTTGTTCACCGTCAGGGAAGCTCCTGCTCCACAAGAGAGATTGCCGCGGCGCTGTTTGAGGACGCGCCCTACGACAAAAAGCAGCAGAGCTACCTGCAAACCCTGATTTCGGCTATGACAAAGGCTCTGAAAAAGGTTGGTGCCGAGAGCGCTATCGTGAAGAGCTATAACGCTTTAGCCGTAAATCCCGAGGTGCTCGACTGCGACTACTACCGCTTTAAGGAGCTTGACGCGGGCGCTGTAAACTCCTATCAGAACGAATATATGAGCCAGTATTATTGGGCTGACTTTTTATACGACAATTACGATTATGAATAATCAAAACCACCCGTTGAACGGGTGGTTTGACCAGCCCCTATAAGGGGCTATTGCAGGCGTGCCCCCTGCAGCCGGGGGCATCGAATGAATGACAACGCATTACAATTTCAAGCAGCCGCTCACGTGCGGCTGTTTATT
>JAFSZY010000029.1 GCA_017458845.1 Ruminococcus sp. | reverse complement strand
GATTGAGCAGCTCGGCTGATATGAGGGAGGAACAGGCATGAGTGGTCTTGAAAAAGTATATCAATTTTTAGACGAGGTTCATACCTACTATCTCGCTACTGTTGAGGGCGACCAGCCGAGAGTAAGGGCGTTTGGCACAGCTCTCCTGTATGATGGAAAACTCTATATCCAGACAGGTAAGGTAAAGCCCGTCTCCAAACAGATCGCCGCGAATCCAAAGGTGGAGATCTGTGCTTTCAAGGGCGGCAAGTGGCTGCGTATCGCAGGCGAGCTTGTTAACGACGATAACCGTGACGTCAAGGTCGCCATGCTCGATAAAATGCCGTCATTAAAGCCGATGTACAGCGCTGACGATGATAATATGCAGATGCTGTATTTCAAGAACGCGACAGCTACCTTCAGCTCGTTTACCGAAGAGCCTGAAGTAATTGAGTTTTAAGGAGAATACCATGAACGAAAGAGAAGTTATTTTAGAAGCGATGAAAAAAGCAGGCGAGCCCCTGAACGCAGGCAAGGTCGCGGAGCTGACAGGTCTTGACCGTAAGGTTGTAGACAAGGCTTTCGCTGCTATGAAGAAGGACGGCACCATTGTGTCTCCCATAAGATGCAAGTGGGAACCTGCTGAGAAATAAGTGTTTAAGTAAGGCTGCCGATTTTTCGACAGCCTTACTTTATACGAAAAGGAACACGTAATGAATATAGAAGTATTACAAGGAATTCTTATTCCTTTCATTGGAACAAGCTTAGGAGCCGCGATGGTATTCTTCCTTCGCAAGCAAATATCTGAAAGCTTGCAAAAGGTTTTGACAGGTTTTGCGGCGGGCGTTATGGTAGCCGCTTCTTTCTGGAGCTTGCTTCAGCCGGCTCTTGACAGTTCCGAGGGGATGGGTAAGCTTTCATTTATTCCTGCCGCAGTCGGTTTCATCATCGGTATTGGATTCTTATTGTTGTTGGATATAGTAACTCCGCATATGCATATGGATAAACAAGTCGAGGGACCGAAAAGCGGGCTGAAAAGAACAACAAAACTGATTCTTGCCGTAACATTACACAATATACCCGAAGGTATGGCTGTCGGCGTGGTGTATGCAGGATGGATTTCGGGAAAAAGCGACATCAGCGCTGCGGCGGCTTTAGCGCTCGCGCTCGGAATCGCTATTCAGAATTTCCCCGAAGGCGCTATTGTATCTATGCCGCTGAGAGCGGAAGGAATGTCGAAGGCTAAGACATTTTGGTACGGCGTATTGTCGGGCATCGTTGAGCCTATTGCCGCGGCGCTGACAATCATTGCGGCGAGCGCCGTTGTACCTGTCTTGCCGTATCTGCTGTCTTTTGCGGCGGGCGCTATGATGTACGTTGTAGTCGAAGAATTGATCCCCGAAATGTCCGAGGGAAAACATTCAAATATCGGCACGATTGCCTTTGCTATAGGCTTTGTACTGATGATGATATTAGATGTTGCTCTCGGTTGATCGAGTAACCGGGAGATAAAAGTATGAAAAGGAGTAACATTATGTATGATGTGATTTTTATAGGAAGCGGTCACGCCGCATGGCACGCTGTTGTAACGATGGCGCTTGCGGGAAAGAAAGTGGCGGTAGTTGAAAAGGATTTACCGGGTGGAGCTTGCCCGAATTACGGCTGTGACGCGAAAATTCTTCTTGACGGTCCGTTTGAGTATCTGGAAGGCTTGGAGAGATATAAGGGCTTGTGTATTGACCAAACCGGCAGTATCGACTGGAAAAAGCTGATGAACTATAAAAAAGAGGTGATCGGCGTATTTCCGAATGCGCTTATTGCTGCGTCCGCGCAAATGGGCATTACCTTTATCAAGGCAAGCGGTAAAATCCTTGACGCCCACACCGTTCAGGCAGGAGAGCAGACAATCGAGGGAAAAGCAATCGTTATCGCAACCGGTCAGAGAGACGCGCAGCTTGGTATTTCGGGAAGCGAATATGTTCGCAACAGCCGTGATTTTTTGTCCATAGAGGAGTTGCCCGAGCATCTTATTTGTATCGGAGCGGGCGTTATCTCAATGGAATTTGCTTCAATGGCGCTGACAGTCGGCAAGAAAGTGACCTTCATTGAGTTTGCATCCCGTGCGCTTTCGGCATACCCTGAAAAATATGTTGCAAAGCTCGTTGCAAAAATGAAAGAACAGGGTGCAGAATTCTATTTTAACGAAGCGGTTACAGCTGTGGAAAAGACAGATAATTGCTATAAGGTCGTAACAAAGTCAGGACTTACCGTCTGTGGAGATTATGTACTCGGAGCGACAGGACGTGTCGCAAATTACGAAAATCTCGGTTTGGAAGAAATGGGGATTCAGGCAAGCCGCAGAGGAATCGCAGTAGACGACCATCTGCGCACGAGCGTTCCGAGCATCTATGCAAGCGGAGACGTTATTGATAAATCCATCCCGAGATTAACTCCGACAGCAGAATTTGAGTCAAACTATCTTGCGTCGCTTTTGCTCGGGGAAACTGACGCTCCGATTTGCTACCCGAATATTCCTAATCTGGTGTTTACGCTACCGCGCATTGCTCAGGTCGGCATAAGCGTAGCAGAGGCTGAAAAGGATAATGATAAGTATCGCATTGTAGACGTTCCTTACGGAGTACAGAACGAGTGGATTGATAACAGGGAAACGGATATTGAGCTGACCTATATCTTCGATAAAGATAATTACCTTGTCGGCGCGGCAATCTACGGCAGCGAGGCAGGCACTTGGATCGATTTTCTCACACTGATCATCAACAAGAAGATTACCGCTGCGGATTTGAAGTCAATGATTTTCGCGTTCCCGACGCATACCTATATGCTGGTGAATTCGTTATTCCCGCATCTGAAAAAGTGATATATGATGAATACAATAACACGAAACATCAATAACGTTCCACGTCTTGAGGAGCAATTCTGTTTTCCTCTGTATGCGTGTGCAAAAGAGGTAGTTCGGCAGTATAGAAAGCCGCTTGAAAAACTCGGTTTGACCTATACGCAGTACATCGTGATGATGGTGCTGTGGGAGCACGGCGGTATGACAGAGGGCGAGCTCGGCAAGAAGGTACACCTTGATTCGGGAACCCTCGCGCCGCTGTTGAAGCGACTCGAAAATCAAGGGCTTATCAACCGTATCCGCCCTGATAATAATGAGCGAAAGCTCTTTCTATCTCTCACTAAGCAAGGCGAAGAACTGAGGAACAAAGCTGTTAATGTTCCTCGTGAGATGGACGGTTGCATTCCGCTTACGCACGAGGAATTGACTATATTAAAAAATTTACTTGATAAGGCTCTCGTAAGTATGGATATAAAAGCGAAGGAGAAAAAATATGATTTATGATTATAAGGTAACAACAGGAGGGGGCGAGGAGCTCAGCCTTTCTGAGTATAAAGGTAAAGTGATTCTTATTGTCAACACCGCGACAGGCTGTGGTTTTACACCGCAATACGCGCCGATTGAACAGCTTTACAAGGACTATCATGAGCAGGGATTGGAGATTCTCGATATTCCCTGCAATCAATTCGGCGGTCAGGCTCCGGGCAGTGACGCGGAGATTCACGAGTTCTGCACTCTGCACTACAACACAACCTTTCCGCAGATGAAAAAAGCGGATGTTAACGGCGAAAACGAGTTGCCGCTTTACACATATCTGAAATCTCAGAAGGGGTTTGAGGGCTTCGGCGAGCACAAGCTGTCCTCGTTGCTTGCGGATATGCTCTCGAAAGCCGATCCCGAATGGGATAAAAAGCCCGATATCAAGTGGAATTTCACAAAATTTGTCGTTGACCGTGAAGGCAGTGTTGCCGCTCGTTTTGAGCCAACGGCAGATATGGCGGAAGTGGAAGCTTGTATAAAAGCGTTGCTGTAACGGAGTGAGGGGCTTAGTGCGACAGCCCCTTATTTGAAATAAAGAGGTAAATTCTATGACAATTTGTTATTTCAGCGCCACGGGCAACTGCCTGTATGTTGCGAAAAGTATCGGCGGTACGCTGCTTTCGATTCCTCAGCTGATGAAGCAGAACGATATTGAAATCACTGATGACGCAGTTGGAATTGTCGCGCCTGTCTATGCCGTTGAAATGCCTATGATGGTAAAGGATTTTCTGTCAAAGGCAAAAATCAAAACGGATTATTTTTTCTTTGTCTATACCTACGGTATGGGCTACGCCGCGGCGTTCGCTCATGTTGAGCAAGTGTGCCGTGAAAAGGGGTTGAAGCTCAGCTATATCAACGCTATTCAAATGGT
>JAFSZY010000028.1 GCA_017458845.1 Ruminococcus sp. | reverse complement strand
TTTTCAAGGAATAATCGCAGGAATTTATAGCGGACTTTTCAAAGGAATAATTAAAGGAATAAAAAACAACCGCCCCAAAGGACGGTTATAAACGATATACAGCGGCACTTATGCGCCTTTTTTCATATTCAATACCTTGATCACACGACCTTGACAAGCGATGCTGTCACCGGGTTTTACTACTATCGGATCGTAATCCTTGTTTAAAGAGATAAGCGCCTTTTCTCCACGCTCCTTAATGAACGCTTGACCATTCAGGTTAAAGATTCCGATCTCGCCCACCTCGACCGTCTGAGCTATCTCAACAAGAACAATATCCCCGTCGAAGAATCGCGGTTCCATACTGTTTCCCGATACTTTTACGGCATAGTCCGCACCCTCGGTATCTTCATTTATTTCGATATTTTCATATCCCGAATAGTCAACATAGATGCCGTCTCCGGCAGATACAGCGGAATCGAATAGCTTTATTATAGATACAGGCATTTTTTCTTCACTATTAGCGTTCGTGAACCTGTCTTGCTCACAGTATGCAGACATTATTCTTATAAGCGTTGATAGGTCATCGCTATCCATAATCTCCATAGTTTCGTAGCAATCAACCCATTTTTGGCACAATTCCCGGTTGTTTGCTATGCTTTCCCAGTTGTTTACGGTGTCGGTCTTTGCTTCAATAAGCGTCATTGTTGACATCAGTATGTCGTTAAACAACTGTCGCTCCGGTTTAGGACGCTGCATTATTTTTTTAGAATACCCATCGACCTTATTTTTGAACAAGTTGGCTACAATTTGTATTTCCTCATCTTCATAGAAGCTGTTTTCTTCGGTTCTGCCGTATAAGTATTCAGCAGAGACGCAGAAATAATTCTCCAGAGCCCTCATCGCTTTGGCATTCGGTTCGCGTAAGTCATTTTCATAATTGATTATAGCGGACTTACTTAAACCTGTTTGAATCGCCAATTCCTGTTGTGTAATTCCCTTTTCTTTTCTTAATTCTTTCAATTTAGCACCTATTGGCATACAAATCACCTCAAATATATTATATCACATTTTATTATGTTTTACAAATGTATAACAAAAAATTTTTAAAAAAACTCTTGACTTTTACAAACGAATAATATATAATTAAGTAAAAGTTGTTCAAACGACAAACTTGGAGGTGATACTATGTTAGTCGTTGTTAATAAAGAAAATCTTATCAGTAAACGTGAGCAGCACAAACTATCACGCCGACAGCTCGCTCTTAAAGCTGAATTACCTGTTAATTCGGTTTGGCGCATGGAAACAGAAGATATGCGCGTTTCAAAGTTAAGACTGGCGGCAGTCTCTAACGTTTTGGGATGTGACGTGAACGAACTAATCCGTACATAAGAAAGGAAGGTAACAATATGAACGAAGTAACAATTTTCAACAGCCCGCAGTTCGGGCAGATCAGAACTCTCACCATTGACGGTGAACCGTGGTTCGTCGGTAAGGACGTTGCAACCGCTTTAGGTTACGCGAACACCAAAGATGCTCTCGGAAAGCATATTGACAGCGATGATAGGAGGGGGTCGCGAATCACGACCCCCTCCGGAGCACAGGATATGACCGTTATAAACGAATCCGGCTTGTATTCGCTGATAATGTCGAGCAAGCTGCCGGAAGCTAAGAAGTTCAAACGCTGGGTAACGTCGGACGTCCTTCCGGCTATCCGTAAGACGGGCGGTTATTTGGGCGGAAACATCGAAGATATCATCACCAAGACGGTCACGGCAGCTGTTACAGCGGCAATGTCCGAACTGATGAAGCAGATTGTCCCTTTGGTTACAGCAGCAGTA
>JAFSZY010000027.1 GCA_017458845.1 Ruminococcus sp. | reverse complement strand
CTATACGGTCAAGCCGATAAAGACGATCTCGACAGTCGAAACTGTGCCAATCAGATGACTGACCGTTTTTTGAATCGCGTTAAGGAACTAAACGGGACATATATCTGTAATGAGATACTCGGCTGTGATATTACCACGCAGAAAGGCGTTGAATACGCAATAAAGCACGAATTATTCACCACGACCTGTAGAGATATGGTAGCGCTTGCCGTTCAGGTTCTGGAGGAAATCATTGAATGAAAATGATATAATAATCAAAAGATAAATCGGAATTTATTACTTAAAGAGAGTTGAAGTTTAACATGGAATACAATATCAGAAAACTTGAAAGCATTGAAACGAAAACCGCATTGGTTTTGGTAAACAGAGTGTTTATGGAATATGAAGCTCCCGACTATACCGAAGAAGGCGTCGGGGAGTTTAACAAAACCATGCGGGATGAGGAATATTTATCTAAGCTTTGTATGTACGGCGCGTTTGCTCACGAAAAGTTAATCGGTGTGATCGCGACAAGGAGCGAGGGAACGCATATCGCTCTGTTTTTTGTTGAAGGCGGCTTTCAGGGAAAAGGCGTCGGAAGAAGTCTGTTCCAAACGGTGTTGGCTGACTGCGAATCAAACCGCATTACAGTAAACTCATCTCCTTATGCCGTTCCAATTTACAAAAAACTCGGCTTCACGGAGACTGATACCGAACAGACTGTTAACGGATTAAGGTTTACTCCTATGGAATATAAATTCTGATTTATCAACAAAACCTATTGACAAAATAAAAATCGGTGTTATTATATAATGATTTAGTTTCATACCCATACGGAGGGATAGTAATGCACGATTTTGAATATGTACCAAGAAGCGAATACTTGCCACTTAAAAAACAAATAATGGAGCTTATATATGAAGTTCAAGATGAAGTGGAAGAATTCTTCACTTTCAGATTTGATTTCATTGGAAGCACTAAGCGCAAAATGATAACACGGGACAGGAAATCCAATAAAGGATTTGACTTCGATGTAAACATAGAAGTTAACGACGATGATGAAGAATATACTGCGGAAGATATCAGAAAAATCATGAAGAATGCTATTACTAAAGTATCTCGCAGATATGGATTTACAAAATGCGAAGATTCTACCCGTGTTATTACAATTATTATGGCAAACCGCCGGCTTTCGACAAGAGAGCATAGTTGTGATTTTGCGATTGTATATAACAGGCAGTATATTCGCTTTAACAAAAAGCAACATAACTATACTTGGGAATATCAACCTAAAGGATATAAAGATTTAGAAGACAAAGCAGAAACGCTGAAGCGTGACAAGGACAAAAAATATTGGAATGAAGTTCTGAGTGTATATCTCGACAAAAAGAATCGGAACGATGATCCCGATAAACACTCCCGCTCTATATACGCGGAAACAATAAATGAAGTATATACACGCTATTTAAACGACCATAAATAAATATCAAATTTACCTTTTAAGGCATCACAGAAATGTGGTGTCTTTCTTTTTGCCATTTTTCTGGAGGTGAGGGTTATGGCAGACAAATTCGGACTTAAAATCGGCGTCGAAGGTGAAAAAGAATTCAAAAGTGCTCTCGCTGATATTAACCGTAACTTCAAAGTTCTCGGCTCAGAAATGAAGCTCGTCAAATCACAATTTGATGCTAACGATAAATCCGTAGACGCACTCACCTCAAGGAACAATGTTCTTAACAAACAGATTGATGCGCAAAAAGAGAAAATCGCTACCTTGAAAGCTGCGCTTGAAAACTCTGCCGCCTCCTTCGGCGAAAACGATAAACGTACACAGAATTGGCAGGTTCAGCTTAATAACGCCGAAGCCGCTCTGAACGGTATGGAAGGTGAGCTCAAAGAAAACAACAAGGCTCTCGAAGATGCCGAGAACAACCTTGAGGATACCACAAAGGACGCTGACAAATTCGGTGATGAAATCGAAGATGCCGGAGAACAGAGCGATGACGCTAAAGGTAAGTTCTCAAAACTCGGCAGTACCGTCAAAGCTGTCGGAAAAGCTCTGGCTGTTTCCGTAGCCGCTATTGGTACTGCCGCTGTTGCTTCCGGCAAAAAACTATGGGATATGGCAAACCAGACAGCTGAAACCGGAGATCAGATTGATAAGACTTCACAGAAAATCGGTATATCCGCTGAGTCATATCAGAAATGGGATTATGTATTTCAACGCTGTGGCGCTGATGTCAATAATCTCCAATCAGGTATGAAAAAACTGTCCGGTGTTATTACTGACGCGGCAAACGGTTCTGATTCAGCTCAAGCGAAACTTTCTGCTGTCGGTCTTTCGATAGAAGATCTCAACGGAAAAAGTCAGGATGAGCAGTTGAGCATCGTGGTTTCAGCTTTACAGAAAATGGAAAAAGGCGCAGGCAGGACAACCGCCGCAAATGCGCTGTTAGGTAAATCCGCTGTCGATATGGCTGCCGTTTTGAATATGACTGCCGAAGAAACAGACGCTCTCAAAAAAGAAGCCGAAGACTACGGTATGGTTATGTCAAACGATGCCGTTGCCGCAAGTGCCGCTTTTGAGGACAGCCTTACCAAAATGAAAGGTACAATCAGCGGTCTGAAGAACAGAATGATGGGCGAACTCCTCCCCGGACTGACATCTATAACCGATGGCTTCTCCGACCTTGTCGCCGGTAATAAGAACGCGGGTGAAGAAATCAAGAAAGGCGTATCCTCGGTAATCGAAACTATATCGGGTATGATACCGCAGGCTATAGAGCTTCTGAATATTATCATTCAGGCTGTGCTTGAAAACGCTCCCGCGATTATCTCCGCTTTAGCAACAGGCATTCTGGAGGCTATCCCGACTTTACTGCCTGTTGTAGGTCAGGTAATCACACAGCTCGTAACCACTCTGCTTGAAATGTTACCACAGATAGTAGAAAGCGGTATGCAGGTGATTGCATCTCTGATTCAGGGAATAGCCGAGTCCTTGCCTACCTTGATACCAACGATTGTAGAAGTTGTCCTCAAGATTGTGGAAGCATTCATTAACAACATCGGTTCTATAATAAGCGCCGGTGTTCAGCTTATTCTCGGTCTGGTAAAAGGAATAGTCAGCGCGATTCCTGTTCTCGTAAAACAAATTCCTGTAATAATCAAGGCACTGCTCGATGCTTTGATTGAAGCTCTGCCCACTATTATCGAGGGTGTGGTGGAGCTTATTAATATGCTCGTTGAAGCTCTCCCAGATATTATTTCAGCCATCATTGAGGCTCTGCCTGAAATAATAAAGCTGATAATCAACGCTGTCATTGAGCTTTTGCCTGTAATTATCGAAGGCGTAATCTCGATTATAACCGGAATAGTGAATGCGCTTCCGGAGTTAATCGTAATGATTGTCGAGGCTTTACCTGACCTGATAGAAACAATTATTACAGCATTAGTGGAGTTAGTTCCGAGACTCATAGAAGCGATTCTCGAATGCCTGCCTACTTTGATAGAGGGACTTATCGAGCTTGTCCTCGGTATCGTAAAAGCATTACCAAAGATTATCAAATCCCTTCTTAAGTCTCTCCCGAAAATCATCAAATCGTTAATCGAAGCCCTCATCGAATGTCTGCCCCAGCTGATTCAGGGTTTAATCGACCTCATATTAGGTCTGGTGGAGCATTTGCCTGAAATCATTACCGGATTGATTGAGGCTTTACCCGACATCATCGAGGCGGTTATCACCGGTTTGATTGAGTGTCTGCCACAGCTGATAGAGGGTGCGATTCAGCTTACCATCGGTCTCGTGAAGGCTATCCCTCAGATTATAGTCGGTCTGATAAAGGCAATCCCGAAGATTGTTACAAGCCTCGTTTCTGCGTTCACCAAGTGTATCGGAAAGTTTGTAGAAATCGGCGGCAACCTTATAAAAGGTATCTGGGAAGGTATCTCCAACGCTGCAAAGTGGCTGTGGGATCAGATTTCCGGCTTCTTTGGCGGCATCGTCGATGGTATCAAGGGTTTCTTTGGTATCCATTCACCGTCAAGGCTGTTCAGAGACCAAATCGGTAAAAACCTCGCTCTCGGTGTAGGCGAAGGCTTCAAAGACGAGATGAACACAGTAGCGGATGAGATGGAGGACGCTCTCCCGACAGATTTCGACACACAGGTTCAGACAACCGTCAACACGGAAACATTACCCGGCTCAAATCCTCTCGGCAGAGTTATCAATTCATTTTATAACACTTTCACATTCGGCGAGGTTCATATAAACAGCGATATGGACATTGAAACTGTCGCTCACAAGGTTTCTGATGTAATAGCCGAGGATATTTTAATCAAAGGTGGTGCTTATGCTTAATGGCAAAATATGACTTTAAATTCGGTGACACTTGGATTTCCGAGTTCGGCGCTGTATGCACCGAGGAGCCGCCGATTGAGATTGCTCAAAGGGATATTACCCTCATAGATATCCCCGGCAAAGACGGAAGCGACTGTATTGACAACGGAAGATATCTGAATGTAGAGATGTCTCGGACAATCGCTCTCGTTGGGCGCAAACCCAGCACCGCTAATGACAAAGCGATTCAGCTTGTAAACAGCTTTGCTTATTTGCACGGTTATCAGACATTTGAGGACACCCACCACAACGGTCTGACAACCGAGGCTGTTCTCGTAAACTTCGAGGACGTAATAAGGAGTCTGCGGACAATGAAAACCGCGACACTTAAATTCTCGCGGAAGCCGTATTGGTATCTAAAGGATTCACTTGAGGAACAGCAAGTCCCGTATTCCTCTTCCATTTCAGGAGGCGTGGATGTTAATCTTGTAAACCCTTATCCTTCCGATGCTTGTCCTTCAATAATTTTTGAGGTTAACACATCCCCATACAGCAGCGATTTTACTTTTCGTTTTACAATCTCTGTGAGTTCAACATATAACGGCGTGTATTCAACAAAATCGTACACGTTTAGAAATCTTAAGGGAAACTACGTTCACCGATTTGTAGAAATAGATATTGAAAACCAGAGAGCTTTTACTCGAAGCGCGGACGGTGAGTTTTACAAGTTTTGTGACAGCGATATACCGAAGCCCCTCGGCCCCGGAGAGTCGGTTATTCATATTGACAGAAGCACCGACATTTCAAATGTATTTATTGTTCCGAAGTGGAGGTGTCTGTAATGCTCCCGAAACTATATGATGAATTTTCTGTTTCCGGTGCGGAATACGCGAGAGAATATCTCGGTACAATAAACCATTGTACTAAATGTCAGGTGACGGAAGTCCGCAACGGAGCGTACACTCTCTCGCTTGAAACAACGGTTAATGATGATTGCGCCAACCTTATATCATCTCAAAAAATCATCGGCGCGAAACCAAACCCTTTTGACCCGATACAGTATTTTGAGATTACAAAAACTGAACGTACAACAGACGGAAAAATCAAAGCGGAAGCTACACACGTTAAGAACCTCGCATTTCAGATTTGTACTCGTGGCGACCAAGACTATGAAGGAAACATCTATGTCTTTCACGGAACCCCTACGGAGGTTTGGAATGAGCTAATTGAGGATTATGTTCCGCTGTCAACGCCTTTTCAGTTCAACACTAATATTACGACAGCAAAGGATTTCAGCTTGGGCTTCTCCATACCGGAGAGCCTCGGAAACATCCTCGGCGGCAAAGCGGGCAGCTTCCTCGATGTGTGGGGCGGCGAGTATCATTGGACGAACTATACTATCAATCTGCTTTCTGCCCGCGGAACAACAAAGCCCTATCAAATCCGATATGGCAAGAATGTATCAGACGCTACTCAGACAGAAAGCTGCGAGGATGCATACACTCACGTTTTGCCTTACGGCAAAGTGTCGCTCGGCAACAGAAAGATAAACTTTTATGCGCTGCCTGTCGCCATATCCAACAGCGAAAGCAGATATACCAAAGTGTTTATGCTTGAATGCACGAGCTTCCTTGATTCTTATGAAGTCGGGCAACACGGTTATCTTTATGATGAAGTAAGGGCTGCTATGCAGACCTATGCCGCGAACTATGCGAGAGTTAATAATCTCGGAAAGCTGTCTGTAAATATAAGTGTTACGCTTCGTGCGGAGCTTGATGAGATGGCTGAGATTGGGCTGTGCGACACAGTTCATATTATCCTTGACAATTTCGGCACAGAAGCAAACGCCAAGATAACAGAAGTAGTTTATGATTCGCTCTTGGAACGCTGGGACAAAATCCAAATCGGTACTCCCAAGATTACGCTTGCGGATTTAGTTTTGAATAAAGAGAGGTATATACATTGAATATTGATAAAAACTTAACCATTGACCTCAACCGGGTTCAGCCTGTTAAGGTAATACGCATACACGAAGGTGATGTAAACAGCGTCAGGCTTGTATTAAAAATCACCAAAGACAACACCGCGTTCAGCCTGACCGGAATATCTGTTAAATACGATGCTGTTATTGCAGGGTATCTCGCGGAAGGTGATGCAACCGGCTCGATTTCTGACGGCAAAGTAATAATCCCTGTTACCAAAAACATGACCGCCATGAGCGGATTGCTTCAGGTCGATGTAAAGCTAATTGAAGGTACATCGATTGTCTTTACACAGACACTAACGCTGCTCGTTGACCGTGCTGTTATAAACGAGGAGACTATAATTGATTTTTCCGGCACAACTATCGGGCAGCGCATTGAGAACATCGAGGCTACTCTTGAAACGAAAGCAAACTCCGCTTCCGTTTATACAAAAACTCAGGTTGATAACAAGTTAGCGGGTAAAGAAAACTTTGTATATCAAAACATTTCTGATTTATCTGCATGTGATGAGATGACAGATGCCTCAACAATTTACCGCTTTTATTACAACGGTTCCTATCAGCTGTTAATCAATACATCACCGACAGGCGGTCAGTATCGTTTCACAAAGTTCGGAGACATATATTTCCGTGAGTATAACCTCACATCATCTACTTGGGGAGATTGGGTTAATTATTTTGCGAATATCCCCGATTCTCAAATAACCTACAATCAGCTTTACGACCATTACATCCGCTATCACAATGTCGCCAATCTCGATAACGCTGACAATCTGACTAATTACGCTATTTACACAGGCTCCTCAACTGCAACATGGAGAAACACCTACGGAAGCGACTTAACCGACTTTATTCTGCTTAACACCTTCAATCGTCAGCTTCTTATGTTTCCCGGACAAACACGAATATTCTGCCGTTATCATTTTGTAGGTCCCACCTATGATTATTGGGGTGATTGGGAGGAGATTTCCTATTACACGCAATATGAAGTCGCTTCAAGGCTTAATTACAAAGCAAGCATTGAAAGCGGAACTATCGGCGAGAACTACGCTTGGTACACCGACCCCAGTCAGAATCTAAAAATGACGGGTACATACACCACAATGGGCAACTATATCTTTCTTTCCGCAACAGCTCCGCTGATTCAGGGATGGGAGCGTGTTTACTATTCTCTGCCCGTAGCCTGTATCGCTTCAAGTACTACTGTCGCTTTAAATGGAAGCAATAACTACACCGTAGCAACAGGAACGCAGAATAACGTTTCCGTTCTTGAGATAAAGCAAATAGGTACATCCTCAATGTCATCCGGCACTATCAGATTCACTCTGATTTACAAATACACAGACATAAATCTTAGTTCATAATTGGAGGTTATTATGGCATCAAAAATCACTTATGAATACACCCTTGAACAACTGACAACTTCGTCAGTCAACGTACTCAGCATAGCAAGAGCGAAAGTTGACGGTAAGATTTACGAGCTTGAAAGAAGCCGTATGTGTTACGCTAACTCTCCAACCGGCAGACAGCAAGTGTCAGAAGCATTACCCGAAAACATTGTAAACGTTATTCTTGCTATGTGGGGTGACACGCCAACCGTCCCTGACCCTGAATACGGAGGTGATTGAATTGACTGAGGCAATCATCTGCGCCATTATCGCGGGAGCTACTGCTATTACCGTTGGCTTCATTGACTACCTGTCACAGCGCAAAACAAAGCAGGACATAAAGAATGAGCTTGAGCGCAACAAAACAGAAAGACAAAAACGAGAGCAGGACAAAGAAAACTCTCGTAAAGATTTTGAGCTCAAAGTAATCAAAGGGCTTATGGCTTCAATAACATTAAGCGAGGCAACCGCAAAAGCAGTACAACGCATCCCCGACGCAAACTGCAACGGAGATATGACAGACGCGCTGAAAGAGGAAGGCGAAGTAAAAAACGAAATACGAGCCTTTCTTACACAACACGGAGTAGATAATATTATCGACTAAGCATCGGCATTTATTTGCCGGTGCTATTTTTATACATCTTGGAGGTATCACTATGAAACACAAATTTGAAGATTGGATCAAGGCCGCTGGAATCAGAGCCTTGAAAACCGTCGCACAAACCGCAATTGCAACCATAGGTGTCTCGGCGCTTTTGGATGATGTGAATTGGATTGCTGTATTATCCGCATCACTTCTCGCAGGCATTCTTTCACTTCTCACATCCATCGCGGGACTACCTGAAGTAAAGGAGGACGCAACCGATGAATGAAGATAAAAACATTATCACCCCGGATGAGCTTCCGGCTGAAACGCTCGAAAACTTAAGTAACAACAAAGGAGACGAAAACCATGAGTAACAGCCCACTTGTTAATTACACAAGAATTTCTCCGAATCAGTACGGGAAAAGAAACCATGTAATCGATACTGTGACAATCCATTGTGTTGTGGGGCAATGTTCGGTCGAAACCCTCGGTTCAGTCTTTGCAAGTTCAAGCCGTGAGGCAAGCTCCAATTACGGCATCGGATACGATGGCAGAATTGGTATGTATGTAGCAGAGGATTGTGCTGCGTGGACATCTTCCTCATATTCAAACGACCAGCGAGCTGTAACCATAGAGGTCGCTTCCGACACCTACGAACCCTACCGCGTAAATGATAAGGCGTACAAGGCTTTGATTAAACTGCTTGTGGATATCTGCAAGCGTAACGGCATCAAGAAACTTGTATGGTCAACGAGCAAAAACAACCGAGTAAACCATCTCAACGGCTGTAATATGACTGTTCACCGCGACTACGCAAACAAGTCGTGTCCGGGAGATTATCTTTACAATCTCCACGGTCAGATTGCCAAAGAGGTAAACGCTCAGTTAGGCTCTGCGACTGTCACTCCTGTAAAGCCTTCGGTTTATTACAAGGTTAAGGCAGGCGGCGCATGGTTGCCTCCCGTTAAAAATCTTGAGGATTATGCCGGAATTGTCGGAAAAGCAATCACCGATGTTGCAATCAAGGTGACAAACGGTAAAATCAAATACCGTGTCCACGTTAAAGGCGGCGATTGGCTTCCCTTCGTCACAGGGTATAACACCGCTGACTACATAAATGGTTATGCCGGAAATGGCAAGCCGATAGATATGATTCAGGTAATCTACACTACCCCGGCAGACCTTAAGAAAGCAAAGGGCGCTTACAGGGCGAAATATCGCGCGTCTGCGAAGAAAAAGGACTACGGTTCATATCAATACGATAACGAGAAAACAAGCGGACAGAAGGGCTACGTCGGCACGAAAGGCAAATCCCTCGACCGCTTCCAGATCACGCTCTCCAAATAATATCAGCTTTCAGCCTCTCATGTCCTAAATGGATATGGGAGGCTTTTTCTTTTTTTCGACGACATTTAAAAACAATGTTGACAATTCAAAAGCAACGTAATAAAATAAGTTAAATAATACTATTATTTAATGCGCATTATAAGGACGAAATTAAATGAGAGCGTTAACCTTTAAAAGCTATCTGGAAAGACAGATGTGTGAATTGTCGGGTGCATCCGGAAAATCTTTATATCGGTTTTCTGCGATGTGCGGACATAACGCACGTCTTAAAGATGCTGTCGTTTTTTATATCTCGTTGTTCACTAAAAAAGACTTAAAGGCACATCTCATTAAAAAGTATCCATACCTTTCAGAAGGCTGTGCTAAATTGTCAAACATAAAGATAGATGGTTTAGAAAACAATCTCTCCGATCCCGCGTTAAGTGAATACAAAACTATTTATGATAATTATCTCGTCAGAAAAAACAACAAAGCAAACGAAGACAAGATAAAACTTCTGATGCACGAAAAGATTGTAGCGGTACAAGGCGAAAAGAGAATATCAAATTATTCTGTCTATAAAAATCTCAACTTAAACCCCGGTAATGCAAACGCCTTTTTAAAGAACGGCGATGTTAGCAAGCTCTCTTTGGATATAGTCAGAAGAATCCTTCAGTACGTTAACGAAACTTTAGCGAAATCGCAAACGAAATCGAAGCGAAATCAATGCGAAATCCAAAAGTGTCATTTCGCTAAAACTAAAATATAAAAAATAGCATAAACTATACTTGTAAAAAGAGTATAAATAATATATAATAAATATATGGAACGTATTATTCATTTTTATTAAGAAAGAAGATGAACTTTATGAGTACACGCGAAATAGCAATTAGCCTAATTAATCAGTTACCCGAAGAAAAGATTGAAGCTTTTCTGGCGCTTATGCTTGATGAGAACACTCTGGCACGCCTTGAAGCCGATGCAGCCATAGAGGATCCAACAGCTTTGAGATTTTCCAATTCAGATGATTTGATTGAGGAGTTACTAAGCTGATGAAATATGATGTAATCCGAACATCTAAGTTTAAAAAAGATTTCAAAAAGGCAATAAAGAGCGGTTGCAGTGTTAAAAAATTCAAGGAAATTATCGACCTTCTACAAGACGGAATTCCTCTTCCACCAAAAAACAAAGATCATTCTTTAACAGGGAATTGGAACGGTTATAGAGAGTGCCATATTGAACCTGACTGGTTGCTTATTTATCGAATTGATAAAAACGAACTTGTTTTAGTATTAGCACGCACCGGATCTCACAGTAATCTTGATTTAGACTAATCGTACGAGCACCAAGACAAATATTTCTTCCCACACTATTCCATCACGGTTTAGTGTGGGTATTTTTTATAAAATTTTCGTATTAGGGTGGACAAACAGCCCTTCCCACCGTTATATAGTGAAGGGTGTGAAAAAATGACTGATTTTGAAAAGGAAAAAATCCAAGAACTCAGGCAGCAAGGATTTAATTCTTCCAAAATAGCAGAAGAATTAGGCCTTAAGTCAAGCAGTGTAAGAAGCTACTGTTCCCGTAATTCTGTAGAAGCTCCGACCTGTCCGCAATGCGGTGCCGTTGTCCTTCAGTCTCCCCATAGAAAGGCAAAAAGGTTCTGCTCTGCAAAATGCAGGATGGATTGGTGGAATCATCACACGGATTTAAAAAACAGGAAGCCACATCACACACAGATATGCCCGATTTGTCACCGGACAATCAAATGCTATAAAGCGGAACCCCGGAAATACTGCTCTCGTAGTTGCTATGCACAGGCTCGAAGAAAGGCGGCGAACAATAATGGCTGAATACTCTGATTCCGTTTATAAATACAGAATTGCTATGTCCACGGTTTCTCTCCTCTACCGAAAAGGAATAGTAAGCGAAAAGGAGTACGTCGCATCTGATACAATCATGGCTAAAAAGTATGGAATTTATTTGGATAGTATTTTCCGAAATAAATCTCCCGAACCCCTTGATAGTGTTTCACTTCAGAGTTAATATGTAGCACACAATAAAAGGAGGTGGATTTTTGGAAAGAACAATAACCAAACTTGAACGGGAAATACCTGTTCAGCCCAAGGTGCTGAGAGTTGTTGCATATGCGAGAGTATCCACCGGCAAAGATGCCATGAAACATTCTCTTGCAGCTCAGGTCAGCTACTACAGCAACCTCATTCAGAAGCACGTCGGATGGCTTTTTTGCGGAGTCTATGCAGACGAAGCGTTAACCGGAACCAAATCGGACAGAGAACAGTTCCAAACTATGCTTAGTGAGTGCAGAGCCGGAAATGTAGATATGATAATTACAAAGTCCATATCGCGCTTTTCCCGCAACTCTCTATCACTCTTAGAAACAATCCGCGAGCTTAAAGACATCGGAGTTGATGTATTCTTTGAGGAACAGAACCTGCACTCCACAGGAGCGGAAGGCGAGCTCATGCTTACAATTCTCGCATCATTTGCACAAGCCGAAAGCTACTCGGCAAGCGAAAACATGAAGTGGCGAATTAGAAAAAGTTTTGAAAAAGGGGAGATTTTCAACTTGAGCCTGATGTATGGATACGACAAGAAAGAAAAAGGGTTAGTTATTAACCCGACAGAAGCGAAAATTGTCAGAGAAATTTTTGCCCGCGCAATTAACGGGGATAGTCTGAACTCAATCGCTCAGAGTCTTAATAAAAGAGGCTATACTACAAAGCACGACTGCGAGTGGAACGCATATCGAATAGCCTGTATGCTTAGAAATGAAAAATATACGGGTAATTCACTTTTACAGAAAACCTACATGAACAACCATCTCGAAAAGAAAAAGCTAAAAAACAAGGGGCAGCTTCCGCAGTATTATGCTGAAGAAACCCACGACGGTATTATCGATTCAGATACGTTTGAACAAGTGCAGGTTATTATGGCTGAAAAAGCAAGGAAGTGTCTGCCGTATTCAGGCTACACAACTACAATGTTTACAAGTTTTATCCGCTGCGGAAAGTGCGGGTATAACTATAAACGAGGATGTTCAAACAAAAAGCATTTCTGGAACTGCAGGATGTTCCTTATGAAAGGAAAAAGCATATGTCAAGAACCCCGGATACCCGAAGACCTTTTATACCAAATCACATCCGAAATAATCGGAGTCCCGGATTTTACGGAAGATGACTTGACAGATAGCATTATTGACATCGTTGCGCTTGACCATACGCTGACATTCCACCTGACTAACGGCGAAACAATCGAAAGGGAATGGCATCACAAGTCACGCGCTGAAAGCTGGACTCCTGAGATGAAGGAAATAGCAAGAAAACGAGCAATAATACAATGGAGGAACGCATGACAGGAAGAAAAGTAACGGTAATACCGCAGAAGCTCAGTTCCATAACGAACTCCTGCGACGAACAGTTCAAAAAGCGCCGTACAGCAGCTTATGCACGAGTCAGTACCGACTCAGACGAACAGTTCACATCTTATGAAGCGCAAATCGATTATTATACAAATTTTATTAAACAGCGTAAGGATTGGGAATTCGTAAAAGTGTATTCAGATGAAGGCATAAGCGGAACAAATACCAGACACCGTGACGGCTTTAACGAGATGATAAAAGACGCTCTGAACGGCAAAATCGACCTGATTATTACAAAGTCCATAAGTAGGTTTGCCCGCAACACCGTCGATACCCTAACCCACGTCCGTGATCTCAAGGAAAACGGCGTAGAAGTATTCTTTGAAAAAGAAAACATCTATACCTTTGACAGCAAAGGCGAGGTTCTTCTTACAATAATGTCCTCGCTTGCACAGGAAGAAAGCCGCTCAATTTCCGAGAACGTAACATGGGGACAGCGTAAGCGTTTCGCAGACGGGAAAATCACTCTGCCGTATAAGCAATTCCTCGGCTACCGAAAAGGAAAAGATGACCTCCCCGAAATCGTACCCGAAGAAGCCGAAATTGTGCGTTTGATTTACAAACGTTTTATTGAGGGATATTCTCCCATTAGCATCGCAAAGTATCTGACTGAGCAAAACATCCCCACGCCAAGTGGGAAAGAAAAATGGAGCACCAGCACAGTACACAGTATTCTCAAGAATGAAAAATACAAGGGCGATGCACGCCTGCAAAAGACATTTACTGTCGATTTTTTATCTAAAAAACAAAAAGTCAACGAGGGCGAAGTCCCTCAATACTATGTTCAGAACAGTCATCCTGCAATCATTCCTCCCGATGAGTGGGAGTTGGTACAGCGGGAATTCATACGAAGGAAAGAACTGAAAGGCAGATATAGATGCACCGACCCGCTGAGTTGCCGTATTGTATGTGAGGACTGCGGTTCCTTCTACGGCTCAAAAACGTGGCATTCAAACGACAAATATCGGCGTGTAATATGGCAATGCAACTCAAAATACAATAATACTATTTGCCGAACTCCCTCCGTAGACGGGAACGAGATAAAAGAAGGCTTTGTTAAGGCAGTAAATACACTTACCGAAATCAAAGAGCAAATCATAGACGATTGCAGAACGCTGCTTGATGTCTTGTGCGATACATCGGAATTAGACTCAAAACTAAGCAGCGTTTTACAGGAAATCGAAATCATAACTGAACTTACAAATCGTTGTATTCAGGAGAACTCCGTCTCCGCTCAGAATCAGGAGCAATTCACACGGAAATACAACGAATTAGTATCCCGCTATGAAAAGGAAAAAAGCAAAGCCGATAAGCTGAACGAAGAAAAAGAATGCCGTCGGCGAAAAGCGGATGAAATAAGTGCTTTTATGTTTAAAGTTAAAGAGCTTGACACACGAGAGGATTTCGATGTCAGTTTGTGGCTCGCTTTGATTGATGTTGTAACTGTCCATCGTGACGGAAAGAAAACTTACAAGTTCCTGAACGGACAGGAAATCGAGATTTAAAACAGTTAAATAAGAGCTTGCGGTTCTTCCGTTTCTTCGGAGGAATCGCTCTCTAAGTCGGAGAAAATTGGACTTGTGCGGGTATGGAGCTTGTTCAGAGGAAGCATATTTGCAACATTCTTCTTTCTGCCGTTATATTCGTTGACCATCGCTTCGGCAAAACCCATCGAACCGGGTCTGCGCTCTTTAGCTGTTCTTGTCAGTTGTTTGATAGACATACAGCCGAGCTTTTCCTTAAACACTTCATCGTTTAGTGCATCTCCGTAAGCGACAACGAGTTTTGCAACTCCTTTGAGCATATTCGAGGAGAAGGAATTGAGATCTCCTTCCCAAGTGGCAATTATTAAGCGAAGGACTCGGTTAAGCGTATGATACCCGTATTTCAGGTATATCTCTTCAACTGAAGACACGGCACAAATTACGCACGGGCCCTTCTGTGTGCCGAGCGACAAACCGTAAGACTCAACAAGGCTCAGGATGATAAGCTGGTCATCGTTTCCGGCTTCCACGTTTGCCATAAACACTTCATAAGGCTGGAGCGGTTTAACGTATTTCTGCTGATTGGCAAAGATGTCCGCTTCTTCTTTATAATCAAGGTCTTCAAAGACCATACACCACACAGGTGTTTCGCGTGAACCGGAAGCAAGTGCGACAATTTCTATCGTATGCTGACCGTTAAATACATAGTTTATACCGTCTCTTCTGCTGACTTTTACCGGGTTAATCTGCCGTGGGTCAAAAGCAGCAACCGCACGGGCTATGTGACTCTGAGAAAGATTTCGTTGATACCTTTGATTTGAAACGAGATTTTTTATAGGTATCAGCTCAAAAATAACATCCGGCACATAATAACTCTTCTCTTCCATTTACTTCTCCTTTATAGCTCCTATCAGTTTTCGTATACACTCAGACATAGCACAGGATGCTTCCATCAGGTTAGCTTTTGCGGATTGTGAAACCATATCAAAATCCGTCTTTTTTATAACCCTGTCTATGGAGCGCGTCCATGTGGGAATAGTGAATGTCAACCCCACCACTTCCGCATCGGGGTCGTATTTTGGCATATCCTTGACCGAAACGCTCCCTGCCGTGGCAGAAGCCTTCTTTTTTTCGACGCTGTAATCAAGGACATTCCTGAACTGATGATACTTTACTGAGTTTTGCTGCATCTGTTCAATTCTTTTCTGAACCTTATCAATATCATGGGGATCGAGTTTTGATAATTCAATAACATTTATATGAGATATTTTATATTGTCCCGATAGAATGTTTTTGACGAGATCGGGTCGCTTAGAATTGATAACATCAATAGCTTTTGTGTAAATAGCGTATTTTTCTACAGTCCCTTTTGATATGTTGTTCTCCTGTGAGATTCTCTCCAAAATTTCCATCCGTATTTCTGATCTGGTTTTAGGATGACTTACATCATTCAGATATGGTTTACCAATATCCTCCGGCAATTCGCTTAAGCCCAGATACACGGATTTCTCCGATTCATATTGTTTTCCTATAAGGTAATGCCGTAATTCTTCCGGGAGCTGTTCTCTTTGAAGCTGCATCCTGCAAATCCATGCAATTACTTCCTCCCGGTAATAGAAATCGCCTTCTATAACATAAAAAGGTATATTGTGTTCATGACAGATTTCATATCTGTTATGCCCGTCAACTATAAATCCATTCCAAGTGACAAGTGGCTCGCGGCAGCCTTCAGACATTATACTTTCTTCCAGCTGCTTATATTCAGCCTTATAAAGAGGCCGTATGAGAGCTCTGAACTGCGGGTCGATGTTGAGAGAATACAGACCTTTCTTATTCATATTCATCATCATCTTTCTGTACGGTGTAGAGTTTTAAGTGAGAATACTGCCGTGTTTTGGCTAAGAAACACTTTCCCGTTCATACGATATGAATAGCCAGACTCCAAGCCCTCAGTAAGCTCCCATAACTTCTCACAAAAACTGCGGCTGTATATTTCAAAGGAATGATCTGATTCCATTTTGACTTTGTTAATTCTGTATGCCTGATTATCTTTCGACATCTTTTCAACCGCACGAACAGCAACAGCTTTTGCATTGGGATTTACCAAAAGCTGTATATATTTCGGCTGACCTATAAGCCGATATGTAACCTTGTGCAGACGAATACGATGCTTCTTCATATCAACTGAAAGCGTTACATGAGTATCTTCCATTTGTTATACCTCCGCTGTAACTGCTTCCGCAGTTGTTGCCGGAGAAACCGTTTCTGCACCGTCTTTGACTTCGCCGGTTTTATTTGATTCCTTGATAGAGTACACCGCGTATCCGTTGAAGATATCAATCTGCATCGCCTGTTTATGCTCGTTATATGGCAAGCCGAACTGATTCTGCCATTCCGCTGGGAATACAGGTGTTCTTACGGTAGTCGGTTTCTCGCCTTCCTTTGCCTTGCGCTGATAAACCTCTGTTGCTGTCAAATCAAAAGCAATCAGATATTGTCCGTTTGCTTTTATCATTTTACCCAGCATTTTATAACGGTAATCCGGGTTCCAATCCATCATCTGCATAATTTTCGCAAAGAACAGTTTACAAGTAGTCTGCTTCGGTTTGCGTTTCCCGTCTTTAGTTACGGAACACCACGCAAAGGAATCCCTCGTGCTGTCTGAGCACGGATGCAGCGCCATTATTTTTCTTTCACGATTTATGAGAACCTGCACATAATCGGTGTTCGGGAACCTTTTCAGACACGCGCTGTTAACGTAAAACTTACATTTGTTAAACGAAACTGCCGGTTCTCTGAGATGAGCGAAGAACTCACGCCTGACGACCTGAAAATCATCAAAATTAAAATCGTCCCCGGCATCTATGATTTCGTCGCCCTCGGCAAACAAAGGTACTCCGGCGGAAATCAAATCCGCATCAGATTCAGCTACACCGGTAATCTGAGTATTTGTGACATAGTTATGATTCGATACGTCCATCGACAACCTCCTTCGGTGTGATACCACCTAATTCATTAGTAATATAACTCCGCAGTTCCTCAAACCCTGTAACCTGCAGCCGTTTTCCGGGTTCAAACAACTGTCCTTTTATTTGTAGTTCCCAATCCGCCTTTGTCATAGCATCCAAGTCGGAAAAAGACAACTCATGCAAATAAAACTGTTTTCCGAAAGACGTTGTCCATTTTTCAGGAATAGCACGGATATGTTTACCAATCGGAGTCAAAGGCTGAAAAGCACCCGCTCCCGGTGAACTATCATTGTTGTCGTTAAAACGGGAAGATTTAAAAAGGACTTCACAATCCTCAATATCAAAAATATAGACAATTCCGCCTTCGTTCTCGCATACGCTGCCCGTTATTCTGTATTTGCAATCAGGATTCCATCCGAACAGGGAATAAACTGTCTTACCGAAAGCACTCGCCGGTATATCCTTTGGGAGCAGTTTGCCTGCTTCCGGTTTAGAAATAACTACCGCGTTACGATTGTCTTTATCGGTAGGTCTGACAGCAAATTTGCCCGTAATCGGATTGATAAGCAACTCCGCGTAGGTTTTGCCAGCAAAATTCCTGACACACTTTGAGCTGAACTTTACCTTTCTCAGCTCGAAAGACACAAAAGGTCTGCGATAACTGTCAAAGAACTCTGAACGGGTTATCTCAAAACCGCGCAAATCAAAATCACCCGCAGCCACCTTAAAAGTAAGTTGACGTGAATCAGCATCTTTATCAGGAAGTTCTTCTCCTTCATAGACGCTGCGGGAAGCGCTAAGATAGTCTTCAGCTTTAAAACTTGCCCAACGGGGATTGATGGTAACAAACCCTTTAAGGATACCGCAGTCAATCACCCTGAGTTCGGGAAGAAGGGATCTGCCGTACTTTGAATTGTCCATCATTCTCTGCACCGCATTGAAATCATCTCTTGATACAATAGGCTCATGATGATTAAGATACAGACTTTGATTCCTATCGCCGCGGTTTTTCTTGACTTTGTGCGATTTATAGCTTGTAGTGAATGTCTTTCTTGTCAGAACATCTCCGCAATGACGTTCATTTCTCAGAATTGACGATACACCGCTGGCAGTCCAATTCAGCAAACCGTAATATGACTTCCTTTCGTGTTCTATCAGGGTATCCGCGATTTGCTTTGTTGAGTAACCCAATAAATACATATAGAACATAAGCCGGACAGTCGGCGCTTCATCAGGATTGATAACCAGCTCTCCGTTCTCGTTATGAGTGTATCCGTAAAGTTTAGGAGTAAGAGGTATTCCGTGGTCTAAGCGCATTCTCAGCGAGGTTTCCATGCTCCTGCTCCTGATATGAGACTCCTCTTCCGCCATTGTGGCGTGGAATGTTAAAGTCATCTGTGAGTCATCATTTAAAGAAAAGAGAGCCTCTGATTCAAAAAATACACCGACGCGCGGGTTCATCTCCGAAAGCCTGCGAACCGTACCAACAAAATCTTCAACGTTTCGCGCAAAACGGGAAACACTCTTTGTGATTATCATATCGATTTTACCGGCTTCACAATCGCGTATCATTTTAAGAAATTCATCCCTTTTTCGTAAGGATGTACCGCTGATACCTTCGTCCGCGTAGATATGAACTAACGTCCAATTCGGATGACGAGTTACGAACTCCTCATAATACTTTTTCTGGAGCTCATAGGACGTTGTCTGACTTACATTATCAGTAGAAACACGGGCATAAATCGCTACACGCTGATTGACTTCGTTGTCATAATAATCAATCTGTTTCTTCGCAGGGAAAAATCGATAGTTTTCTTCATCTATTGTTACGTTATATCGGTTTTTAATTCTCTGTTTCTGATCCTTTTTTGTGTCATTCCTTTTGTAACCCACTATTGCTCGCCCCCTCGGATTTCTTCGGGTAGAAACTTCATGTCAGAATCATCATCGGGCAGTATCTTCCAATCCTCATCGGGAAAGAAGTCTGTATCCCTTAAGTCATTCTGATAATAGGAAGCCAGAGTGAAGATATCCTCGGAAACAAAATAGATACCTACCGGGTTCTCAAGCGCCGCAAGCGTCCTCGCAACAAAGGCAATCTCATAGTCTTTCTTTGACACATTGGATACTTTCTGTGTGATTATGAGGTTTACTTTTCCGTCAAAGCAATCCTGCAACAATCGGCTCCATTCTTTGGCGCTTTCCATATTCGGTGCGGTTGCTCCCTCATCAATATAGAATCCGACAAAGTCCCAATTCGGGCAGAGAGCCAGCGCGTCCTCATACTGAGCCTTGTGATAATCCAGATAATTATCGTGTCTCGTCTGATTAAAGTATCGGATATACACACCGACATTGAAGTGCTTTGCCGGGCTCGGTACTTCGTGACGTATTGTTTTGAGCCACTCACGATGTTTGGCAATTCGAGCTCTGTCCCAATCTTCTTCACTCATATAAAGCTCAGAATCAGGAACTTCCTCGGCTAAAGATAATTTTTTTACGAGTTCATTGGCTTCCGACATATCATTTCACACCTGTGTTCAGATTTATTACATTCCTATTTTATATGTAATTATCTGATAAATGAATAAACCGAGGGTTAAGTTCTTAACCCCCAGTTTATGAAAAAATAAAAAACAGCAGACTTTTTTAAAGCCTGCCATTAAATATCTGTGTTTGATTGTTGTCTTAGAGTGGTCTTTACCTCTTTCACAATTTTAAGAATTGCATCTGTTTCAGAAGGAGAACAGTCGGATAACAAATCAGCAAATTCTCCCTGATAAATATCCTTTACCTCTGGGACATCCATTCTCAGTAATACGTCCGCGGAAACTTGCAAAGCCTCGGCAATTCGCATAAAGGTAATGAGCTTCATTGAGCTGTTTCCTCTTTCGATTTCACTCACTTGAGGCAATGAGATGCCCGCTTGTGTAGACAATTCCTGTTGGCTCATGTGCTTTTGAATACGAATCTCTTTGATTCGGGAGCCTATCTTTTTCATTTTGTCATAGGTTAATTCATCCATTGCCGCGGTCACCTCACTTTCACTTTCATTTTCGCCTTCCGCTTAAATTTCAACTACAATTATATAGCCTTTAAACTATATTTTATATAAGCTGTGGACGATAATTCAGCCTATACACTATAATTAAACCGCAAAAATTTTATAAACTTGGAGGTTTAATTATGGCACTAAACATTATTTTAATCGGAAAAAGAATCCGAACAATCAGGAAAAAGCGTGGCTTATCTCAAGAAACGCTTTCCGGCGAGATCGGCTGTTCCACGGTTCATCTCAGCAATATTGAGAGCGGCATAAAATGTATGAGCCTTGATATTTTTGTCAAGGTTGCAAACGCCCTCAATGTATCCGCAGATGAGTTGTTGCTTGATAATTTATCAAACAACATCAAAGCAACAAATCATGAGTTTGCAAACGTCCTAAATGATTGCAATGAATACGAAAAGCGTGTTCTGTCAGATGTACTGACGGCAACAAAACAATCGCTCCGCGAGAACAGGAGCTTTGTCAAGAAGAAACATTAAATACATACTAATTTTACTATGAATATAGGCAAATGACCATCTACCGAGAGTCACATTTTTAACTGTAGGTTTATGATTTACGGGGAGGTGATATCCTTTGTATTACAATTTGCCCGAATTCGCACTACAATTTACGAAAATACGAGATTTTTGCAAAAAAATGACTATAATGGTATATAGAGGTGTACTATGGTTTATTTTACAGGTGATATTCACGGAAACGCCGAAAATATTGTTTCCTTTTTCTATTGGGTTCGACCCAAGAGTTGTGACACACTCGTCCTGCTTGGTGATGTTGGAGCAAATTATTACGGCAACAGTAAAGATAATATTCTGAAAGATATACTTGACAGTATCGGCATAAAGATACTTTGCATCCATGGTAATCACGAGATGCGACCGATAAATGTCCCCGGTTATATTGAGCAGGAATGGAACGGCGGAACTGTATGGGTTCAGCCTGACTTCCCGAATCTCCTGTTTGCAAAAGACGGAGAAATATACAATATTGAAGGATTAAAATACCTCGTAATAGGCGGTGCGTACAGCGTAGATAAGTTTTATCGTTTAGCCCGCGGTTATTCATGGTGGGCGGATGAGCAGCCTTCCGCTGAGATTAAAGCATACGTTGAACAGCAATGCCGCTCAAAGGAGTTCGACATTATCCTTTCCCATACCTGCCCGTTCAAATATGAGCCTACAGAGATGTTCATTCCCGGCTTAGACCAAAGCACAGTTGACGACAGCACGGAACATTGGCTCGATACCATTGAGGAGTCTGTTGATTACTTAGCTTGGTTTTGCGGTCATTGGCACACAAATAAAAGAATAGATAAGATACATTTCCTGTTCGACGACTTTGAAAGCGATGAGCAATTCAAAAGCAAAGGAGGATTGCTGTGATCTACTATATTGCCGATATGCATTTCGGACACAAAAACGTTATAGGATTCGATGGACGCCCGTTTGCCGATGTTGAACTGATGGATGAAGTCATCATCAATAATTGGAACGAGCGCGTCACAAACGAGGATACTGTATATGTTCTCGGAGATGCATTCTTCAAAGGAGAAGAAAGAAGCATCGAGATAATGAAAAGGCTGAACGGTCACAAGCGCCTCATTCAAGGCAATCACGACCGGGTTCACGGCCGCCTGCGCTTCCAATGGGAAGCAATCAACGAATATGAAGAAATCACGGATGGAGACCATTTTGTAGTAATGAGTCATTACCCGATGATGTTTTATAAAAGTCAACACTATAAGGCTGTTATGCTTTATGGTCACGTTCATAATACCCGTGAATGGATTCTCATTGAAAAGTGGCAACAGGAGCTTCTGAAAATGGGTATCCCGGCAAAGATTATCAACGTCGGGTGCATGATGGAATACATGAGATTCACTCCAAGAACGCTCAATGAAATTCTCAAGGGATATTCCTCTTGGGCAGAACAAAACGTTGATAAACTGATCGCTTCACTTGAGGAACAAGACACATGACAGACATAGCAAAACAAGCTCAATCCTACGCAAAGGCATCAATAAGGTTTTTTGATTCCGGCAACACACGGCTTGCTGTTAAGTATTGGAATAAAATCTATTCTTTGAACCCGCCTTTTGATGTTCTGTTCAAAACAATGCGCCTTTTCTCTGATGAACAGGTTTACAAAATAACAGATTATATCAGAAGAAAATACTACATAGGAGTAGGATTGATTTAAACTCTCAATACCCGGAGGTAAACAGAATGGCTTTTAACAGAAAAGAACAGCTGATAGCTGTATTTGAAGATACTCTCTACCAGATTCAAAACAACTCATCTTTAAAAAACGGAACAGAAAAAAGCATCAAAAAGACAAAATGCTATGCTCCCGATGAGTATCCTTCATTGGAAAAGAAACAATCCGCAAAGAGCGAAGTAACGGTGACACGTCACTCAACCTTTGAAGCAGCCCGGAAGCTGCATGAAAGGTATCCGGACAAAAGAATCGCTGTTCTGAATTTTGCTTCAGCTACTAACCCCGGCGGAGGAGTAAAAAAAGGAAGCAGCGCACAGGAAGAAGCATTATGCCGCTGCTCCACCTTATATCCCACACTTAATCAAAGAGCAATGTGGGATCAGTTCTATTCCGTGAACCGGGCAGAAAGAAATGTACTGCACACAGATGCCTGCATCTATTCTCCGGATGTCACCGTTTTCAAGGGTGAAGAACCCATACCGAAAACAATGTCCGTCCGTGAATGGTTTATTGTAGATATAATCAGCTGCGCGGCTCCCAATCTCAGAAAGGAAGTCAGCAATGCCTACAACACCGAATCAGGCAATGCGGTAACCATCAAGCCGGGCGAGCTTAACCAGCTTCATTATAAAAGAGCAAAGCATATCCTCTCAGTTGCCGCTGCAAACAAGGCGGATATTCTCGTGCTTGGCGCTTTCGGTTGCGGAGCTTTCGCCAATGACCCCCGTATAGTAGCAGACGCTTCTTTTAGAGCTCTTGAGGAGTATATTCAATATTTTGATATGGTCGAGTTTGCTATCTATTGCAGAAATCATGAGCTGGAAAACTTCAATGCTTTCTTTGACACCTATGAAAGAACGGTGCTTTTCTGATTCTAATATGTATCTAAAGGAGGACTCGTTTTAATGAGTATGGCAACTATTAAATTCAGCGTCCCAACTGATATTTACGAGCAATTCAAGAAAATCTGTGAGCGAGAAAGCTTAACTGTTGAAGAAGCGTGTGTCTTATTTATTAAAGCCACCGTCGCTCACGGAGATATTCCATTCTCATATTCACAGAAAGACATTGAGGAAGCGAAAAAGATAGGAGTAGAAATAATAGAATGATTTATGTTATGTCCGATATTCACGGAAATATGCGTCGCTTCAATTCAATAATGAAACAAATAAATCTCACCGAAAATGATACTCTGTATATTCTCGGCGATGTGATTGACCGCTACCACGACGGCATCAAAATCCTCCGCAAAATAATGGCAATGGATAACGTCAAGATGCTTCTCGGCAATCACGAGTATATGATGCTTCAATCCATCTATTATAACGGAATCGGTATGGACAGCAAAAAGCTACACGGAAATTACGGTATCCTTCGTCTTTGGTATGATAATGGTGGTTATGTTACGCACAATTACTTAAAACACATCAAAAAATCTATCCGTGCCGAGATATTTGAATACTTGGATGCACTCCCCGTAAGCATTAACCTAACGGTGAACGATAAAAAATTCAAACTCGTTCACGCTGCGCCGGAAGAAATGTATACTGATTATTACAGCTTTCGATACAGAGATATTAAAGAGTTTGTTGTATGGCATCGTTTGCATAAACACGACACCATTCCGGGTGATTATACTTTGATTTATGGTCATACCCCGACTGTGAATTTTCAGGACGATGTTCCGCTAAAAATATATCACCGAGACCACGGTATTAATATTGACTGTGGTGCCGGAACAGCTGAAAAGCCTGATTTATTTCATTGCTTTTGTTTCGGACGACTCGCTTGTCTCCGCTTAGACGATATGAAAGAGTTTTATTCTGAAGAGGATTATAAAATTGAAAAGAACGAACAAACTTAAACAACCAACAATCAGACAGTACATCCATAGGCTGCATCATAACGATAACTTCGGCATTTATGCTTACAAATACGATGATAAGAGTTGCGCTCTGCTCGATGAACTGTTTAAATTACTTGAACAAATCGCCCCTGTATCCGAAAACGGAGCCAGAGAGCTTTGGCTCACGGCAGAACGAGGCACAATCGATGATTTTTGCGACCTTGATGAGATGCTGGCGTATGGTGAATATGAAAGCAAAGAAGAAGCCATTGAAACGTGGGAATGGATGTTTCCCGATGAGATTGCATGGTATAACTTTGCGGCGGTCGACACTAAGGATGAGGGCTACAGATCTGTATTTCTCTGCCACCGTTGTGCTATTGTTCAGGATAATCGCAGAGAACTCATGGGCTATGAGACAGATATTTCCGAATTTATGCAATGGTTAGTTGACTCTGTTAAGGATTGTATTCAACAATTACGCGATGGCACATATAACGAATACATAGAAAAGAACCTTCCCCCGGAACATCGCACAGGTACGATTCGGAGAAAGGATTATTGGGATGTATGGCCTGAACACAGAGAAAAGTTCTTCAAGGATATTTCTGATGAAGATGTCGCTGAATTTATAAAGCTTGCCTCATCGCAGCCTGAATATGAACCCATATCTGACAAACGTTTAAAATCAATGACAGCTAATGATTTCTTCCGGTTTTGCGCTATGGGCTATGCCGCAAACAACTATGACGGATGCGATAAAACTCCAAAAGAGCAATACTATCTTCACGCCGACGGCAGAGATGACGGACTCAGCAAAATCGATGCTGATTCTGAAGAAGCATTTGAAGATTGGCTTCATAACAGAGAACGCGGAGGTCATCCCTGGGAAATCTGCAGAGGCGGTAACTCAACACACATAAGCCTTGCGCCGATACAAGACGAGAACGGATTCCACCTATCACTTAACGGCGATGCTTGGACGAGAACCATAGAAACTGTAAAGTTTTATCTTGCACTTATCCGCGCCGATATTCCCGTGCGTGTTGGCAATGCTCGTCACCTCGCAGAACGGTTAGCAGAAACTGAACTCATCGGCATTGTACCCGAAGGAGTATTTCCTGCTTATTGCGGAAGCTATTTCCCGGATGAAGACATCATCGACTATATGAACCTGCCTTTTGAAGATACAGAAAAGTTTCTCCCGTTCTGTCATTGGCAGCCTATTGAACAAATCAAACTAATTGAAAACGACGGAAAGGAAAGCACGACATGAGTGGTGGTTATTGGAACTATACGGACAGAACTCTTTCGAGTGAGATTTTCAGCTATTATACTGACATGTCCTATGGCTTGAGCGGCGAAAAACACGATCAGGAAATTAAAAAAGCTATCAAAATTAACCCTCTGAATGACCCGGAGATTTCAGCACTTATATACGATGTGTTTTGCCTGCTTCATTCATATGATTGGGCTGTTTCCGGTGATTCCAGTATGGATTCGTACCGTGAAGATGTCGCAGCTTTTAAAGAAAGATGGTTTAATAAGCCCCGTTCTGAACAAATACAGGAAACTATTGATACTTGTTTGGAGAATCTTAAAGAAGATTTGTACCAGACTTTTCTTCCGTCACAAGAGGTGAAATAAATGAACTTGAAGAAAATCAGCGTGAAGATGTCTTGGCTCCTTCGCCATTGCCAGACACCGCAGTATATCGAACTCAACGGCGGATGGGCGGATGTTAAAACAATTCTGTCCGTCCTGAAAGAAAGATACCCCGACGTAACTCTTGAAACAATCAAGCAGATAGTTGCGGATGACGAGAAGGGGCGCTATTCTTTTGATACAACCGGAACCAAAATCCGCGCAAATCAAGGGCATTCCATTCCCAATGTGATTATTGAAATGGAATCCCCCGAACCACCGGAGTTTCTGTATCACGGCACCGCTTCCCGCTTTCTCGATTCAATTATGAATGAAGGCTTGAAGCCTATGTCAAGACAGTTTGTGCATATCTCGCCGGACTATCCAACCGCTGTTAAGGTTGGAAGCAGACACGGAAAGCCCGTTGTGCTCAAAATCCGTGCCAGAGATTTTGTTGCCGACGGCAATGAATTATACCGCTCATCAAACGGAGTATGGCAGGCAAAAGCCGTACCGCCGGAATATTTCTCCGTTTGTTACTCTGACTAATATGGCATCAGAAAACAAAGATATAAAACAAGAGGATAATATCGGTAATCCTATCGGTGATAGGCTTTGGCTGGAACACTTTGCAAATGCTTTGCATAAAACCGTCTTTAATGACGAGGAACATAGAAAGCTTATGCAGATGATTGACCGGGAACTCAGCAGGAAATACAAAGGGAAAACTTAACCTATGCAAATACCTCATCGGGCAATAGCAGTATGGAGGTTAATCATGACGAAAAAACAAATAACCGAGGCTCTTGCAGAAACAACCAATGATGAACCCTCACAAGAGAGATTTAAATTAAAAAAACGACGCCGTATGCGCCGAATTAACAGAGTCCGAAAAAATGAAGCGCGTTTCCGCATCATTAACACCGGAGGGTACGCACCCCATCGTGGTTATGTGGATTGGGATTTTACCGGCACTACACTTCTGCATTCCGGTAAACACATCAAATATCCAAAAAACAGCAACTGTCAGAGGTGGATGAAAAAGGAAACCGGTCGCCGTATCCGTAACTGCGCTGACGTTCCCGTTAAAGGCAATTATTATCGCAGACTTTTTGACTATTGGTGGACTCTTTATTAACAAAACTATACTCAAAAGGAGTAATAAACACATGAATACTAATGACTTTTTATATGAACAAGTTATTGATTGTATCCCATCGGCTGATTTGCGAGCTCATTTGAAATCAAACCCGATCGAGCTGTCTGTTCTGCAGAAAGCAACAATCATTTCCTACTTTTCAGACATTGAACAAATCACCGCTCTTTTCGAACAATTGGCAAAGCATACATCCTCATTAGCTGAAAAGGAATTACTGCTCTCAGCCATTTCAGAAATCAAAACTGTGGGCTACATCGACAAGAAAACACAAGCTGTGTTTGAAAGCAAATATCCCCACGATATGCCGCCGTTCTTTCCCTTTCTGGAACGCTGCTATCTTCCTGTCCTTTTCAGCGGGAATGATATTATCCGCTGCCGAGGGGAAGTTTATAAAGTAGCATCTGTTCCGCTGATTAACGACAAATGCGACTTTTCTGATGAATGCTACCTTTGCTACCCATTAAACAACAACGAGCATCATCACATACATATCGGCGAGGCTGAACGCGCCTCAAACGGAGAAGTTGTGGTAGCAATGAATCAGAAATGAGGAGGAAAAATGCTCTCAAAAGATACATTTTGCAAGGCTCTCTTAATGATAAAACAACAGGAAGCAACCAATGAAGAATTCTCTCAGGCTTTAAATAAAGTGGGTAACGGATTCTTTGCGTTTGGAACTGACAACAAGTTCCTTGAAGCCCTTCTTATGGTTTTAAAGGAAACCGTGAATGATAAATACGACTATATCGATTGGTGGCTTTATGAAGCTACTTCCAATTATACAGTCTGGTCTGAGGATATGAAAAAAGAATGGGTACTTGATACACCCGAAGCATTGTATGACTTCATTGTTGAAGAAGCATCATAGAAAGAAGGCAATATGAAATACATTCATTACGGACATTCCTCTTTTTCAAAGGAACAGTTTCAGAAAATTGAAAATCACAGGCAATGGATTAAACCAAAAGGCGGTCTATGGGGCAGTCAGATTTTTAACGAATACGGATGGAAACAATGGTGTTTAGATAACAATTTCCGTCCGGAAAGGCTCAAAGAATACTTCTGCTTTATTCTGACTAAAGAAGCCAGACTGCTGAAAATAAAACAGCCGGAAGATTTGGATTCTCTTCCAAGAATAAAAGGGACAGAGTCTTTCGAGCACTCGGTATTTCTTGACTATGAAAAACTCTGTGAAGACTACGATGCTATTGAAGTCTTTTTCAATGGAGATCTTGACTTTCAAGCTGACCTCTGTGGGTGGGATTGTAATAGCATTCTTGTTCTAAACCCGGAAGTAGTCAGAGAAGTTCCGAAATATGAATACGATATCAACGGCACACGATTGTTTGTAGAAGATTTAGTAATCATAAATAACTATTATCAGGCTGCTTGCACCGCAGAGTATCTGATTGAAAACTATCCTGAATTCGATACCCTCGAAAAAGCTATGTCCGCGGGTTACAGAATCAGGGGATTAATGCTTTATCACGATTACAGCGAATCAGAAGCAATTGATTACTATCTTAGCAGGAAATCAAAAAGAGAAAAGGACGGTGAATAATATGGGCTTGCAATTAAATCTTGGTGATATTCATCTTGACTTTGAAATACAAGGATACCACAAAACCCGTAAAGAAAATTGGTACGACGAATGGTGCAAGATTAACCTTACTCTGAAATCTCGCGACTGGCTGAATTATAAAATCGAAAATGACGAAATTATGCTTTGTTGCGAGATTGATGATCTAATTAAGCACTTATTGTTAGTAAAAAATCATACTCAAAAAGAAAAGCTCACTTTGTCCTTTATTGAGCCGGATTTCAACTTTGTTTTCTATCCTTCCGAAAAAAGCCATCGTCAGTTAGTGGATTGGATTGTTAACTTCTGGGATGATAAAAAGGCATTAACGGACAACTATCTGAGCTTAACTTTAGACGCTCTGGACATAGCAAACCTGCTCAACTACCTGCTCCATATTCAATCCGAAAACGGCAAAGAATATGAACCCGTTACCGGAGACGGACTTACACAGGAGCAACTTGACAAAAAGCTCGAAGAGGGTTTGAAACAAGCTGAAGCTGGTGAAGGGATTCCGGCAGAAGAAGTATTTGAAAAACTAAGAAAAGAATACGGTTTTACAGAACCAGATGATAATTCAGATAATAATGGAGGTACACAATGAATATAACTGAAAGAAACTTTATGAGTTTGAAAGAGGGATTCTGCTATCAGAATTACCTTAATTCTTTAATGTCTGAGGCGGAAAACTATCTGTTCTTTGACGAGCACTTATTCAAAACAACAAAAACCCATAAGAGAAAAGCCGCCAATCCTGAAGCTGAAGACTTCATAGAAGAAGTAGCTTCTGACAATCCTTTTAGTGTAGATGATATTCTGGCTTTTATGGAGGTACTTATAACTGAAAAGGAAGGAATAACGGCTGCAATTAATGAAGCTAAAGCCTCGGCTGATCAGGACATCGACGCTTTAACCGAAGGAAATAAACTGCGCAATGCATTTAACAAGACACTTAAAAACGTTCTCAAGAAAAAAGGGAAAACTACTACTAAACACGAACACGGTTATATGCTCAACAACGAAAAGAATCAGGTTTCTTATTACTACGAAGTTGAAGAAACCAAAGAGGAGTTATTCAAACGGAAAAAGTTAGTTGACTTATTTGAGAAATCATCCAAAAAATCTGCTGATACATCCAACCAGATTGATGCTTTGCGCGTAACTACACCTATTAATTATAATCCGCGTTTTAATGTGAATCTGACTTTTGAAGAAGAGCTTGTAAGATTTACCGAAGCTGATTCAAAAAATAAATAACAGGGAGTTTAACTCCCTTTACAAGCAGGCTCGTAAGTTTTGATAGAGAAACAAACGAAGAATATCAGGGACTCTTGAAAAGTTCCACCATAAAAGACGGGGAAGCACCCCTCCACGGTTTCGCTATTTAGCGCAATCTCACCACACCCCATTCTACTATACTCTAATTCGCTTTTTTCGCTATTGGAATGTTACGAAACTCAATAAACTATCGCTAACCGAAAAAAACATTCAAGTCTGGACTGGTTATCCGGCAATGTTATAAAGGTATTAGGCCTATCCACCATATAGCTGATAGGCGATCGCTGTGCAGCGAAGAATTGCACATGACAGCAAAAATGAAGTTCCTCCTGCTCTTTTGTGAGTAGAGGAATAGATATGTAAACCTCGGTTTCATATTTCATGATTGATGTCATTATATATTCTGCTTTTTTTCAATTGATAGATTTGCGAGTCTGTTTCTAAAAGGAGATAAACTATGGAACTGTCAGAAATAAAAGAAATGATGAAAAAGGAGCTCCAAGAACAACGTAACATCGGCTTGGAGCTCGGATATTCTGTCGGAGAAAGCGAAGGCATTAAACAGGGCTTGATTATAGCTCAATGCAAACTGCTTCATTCAAAAGCTCTTACAGAGCAACAAATAAAAGAAATATTCAATACCAATGAAGAGGATATGAGCAAAATCGAAAACTGCCTCAATAATCCCGACTGGCTCATAGAAAACCTTTAAATATAATGATTCTGGCTCTTTACAAATAGAACATTTGTGCTATAATTATTATATAGAGGAGGTGCTGATATGGCTGACACATTTCATCCGGGCGACACAGCTTATATCGTCGAAAGTGTTCGTTTTTTACGCGAGGTTACTATTGTGCGGGTAACAAGAGATTTCTGCGTAATCCGTTATAACGACAGTCACGGCGGCATAAGGGTAAGACAAAGCCGACTGTTCGCAAATAGAGATGATGCCGTACAATCAATGCCGCCTTCAGCACGTCCGAAGAGACAGAGTCATTGGGACTTATATTTTAACCACTAAAATAAAGGTGAAGAAATGAAACTTATACCACTTGAAAAACAGAGTAAAAAAGAACAGAAGAAATACCACGCTCGTAAACGCCGGGATTGGAACGGTCTGAAGCCGACAACGAGAGTAGTTAAGAGTAAGAAGGTTTATGACAGAAAAAAGCTGGAAAAGCCTGACTACGAATAATTTTTTAATTTGCCCACGTTTCGCCCGTGTCGCGTTTTTGCTTGAAATCGAGTAAACGGTGCAACAAAACGAAATAAACGGCGTGTGGGGCTTCACAGGGCAAGGAAAGCGCAAGCTGCAAAACCATTTGAATTGTTAACCGCATAAAGAGGAGATTAAATGGATAAAGACTATAAGGCAAATTTCAAAAGGGTTGCTGAAGCGAGAACTAACCGCGTGATTGATGGGCTTATTCATTTAGGAGACATCTCGAAACATTCCTATTATGAATACACTCCGGAACAGATTGAAACAATCTTTACAGCGATTCAGGAAACACTCGATGGCCAGAAGAATCGGCTCTTAGGACGAGATAATGCAAACAACGAGTTCCGTCTGCGATAAAGCAAATATTAACAGCGTATCCTGTTGATATAAACGCACCGACCGCGAGTGAAGATACGAGAAACTTGCTAAAGAAACCGTCAGAGATAAAGTCGCTCTACCGAAACGCAACCGGCGACCTTGATGCAGTCGGACGAGTATGCATCCTTTTTTCAATATAAATACAACAGTGACTTTAAAGATACATTAAATTATAAGATTGCGATCATAAATTCGTTGAACATCCTGCCTATCATTTCGGGTGATTCCTTCATTCCGCCGTTGAACCAGTTTTTCAGCACTGCGACAAACATTCCGTTTTTCGCAAGGGCAGCGTATCTCGCTTCGGGCTCTTCAACGGTCAAAAGAATCTTCGATTCAATTATCTCGGTGATTGGGAGACCGGCGTCGATCATAATCCTGAATATTGTTTTATTATTTCTGATATATCTGAAGAATTGTATCATCCATTCTTCTTTATTTTCACTTGCCTTCCAATCCTCGGCAGAGTTCAAAAGATGTTGAGTGATCTCTCGGCATATTTCCGATATGATTTCCTCTTTAGAATCATAATTACGGTAATATGCGTTGCGTGATACGCCCGCAACCTTAACAAGCTCGGTTATAGTGATATCATTTATGCTTTTTTTCTTTAAAAGCTTGAGCATCGCTGTCTCAATACATTGCTTTGTAAGCTTATTGGATTCCGCGTTTGTTTTATGAAGCGCGGAATCTTTTGTATATTTACTCATTTTATCCTCCGAAAGACGTCACAAAAACAGGCTGAAACGTTAAGTCCGACTTATCATTTGTTGACTTTTTTACCCAATATTTGTATGATTAAGATGATGTCACAAGTGTACCACTATCGGTAATCTGTGTCAACACAAATGACTTATTTGGAGGGGAACAAAATGAGTAAAAGTTTCAGCGCAAAAGTAATGTCGGACATTCTCGAGCTGTTTTCAGCGTATCTGGAAAACAACGGTGATAAATTACTTGAAAAGGCGGCTAAAAAAGGAGAAAAGCCCAGTCCGCAGCCAAAGGTGCCGAAAACACGGTATGAGGATACACCGAATGGTCGTGTGTTTTATGCCAATGAGGAGAGCCAATCGGAAATCACCGTGTTTTATCTCCACGGCGGAGCGTATTTTATGGATTTCACCCGAGCTCACTGGAAGCTGATTAATAAAATAATTACAGAAGCAGACGCGCAGGTGATTGCGCCTGCTTACAGACTCTTGCCGTTTGCTAAATGGAAGGATGCTTATGAGCTTGTTGTTCCGCTGTATAAATCATACTGTGAGGAACATCCCGATCAAAAAATCATCCTGATGGGAGATTCAGCAGGCGGCGGTTTCTCAGCAGCTCTTGCGCAGGAATTTAAAGAGCAGGGTATACGTTTGCCCGATGAATTGATCCTTCTCTCCCCATGGGTCGATATTTCAATGGAAAATGAACAAATCAAAGAATACGAAGATATTGATCCGTTTCTTTCTGTTTCTCCGCTTACGCTTTGCGCGGAAAAATGGAGAGGCGAGCTTGATTTGCACGACCGTCATATCAGCCCGATCTACGGCGACCTGACGGGTATTCACAACGTTACAATCTTTTTGGGAACATCTGAAATATTCTACCCTGACGTTACGAAGTTCTACAGTATGCTTGAAGAAGATCCGTCTAATGAGCTTATCATAGGAGATGAGATGTGTCACGTTTATCCGCTGTTCCCTATTGATGAGGCAAAGCCTGCTGTTGAAAAAATAATCAATGTTATAAAAAGGTAATTATACCTGCAAAAAATATAAAGGAGGCTGTTTAAATGGAATTGAAATTCTACATTTGTGAAAACTGCGGCAACATTGTCGCGAAAATCAAGGACAGCGGTGTGCCTGTAATGTGCTGCGGTCAGAAGATGACCGAAATCAAAGCTGGAACTACAGACGCCGCAGTTGAGAAGCATGTGCCTGTTGTCAAGGTTGAAGACACCAAGGTTTTTGTAACCGTCGGCGAGGTCGAGCATCCTATGGTGCAGGAGCACTACATTGAGTGGATTTTACTATCCACAGACAAGGGCAATCAGCGCAAGTGCCTCAAGCCCGGTGACGAGCCAAAGGCTTGCTTCGCGCTGTGCGACGATGAAAATATCGAGGCTGTTTACGCTTACTGCAATCTCCACAGCCTTTGGAAGAATTAAAAGGGAGGATCACTATGTCAAAATACTCAGGAACACAAACCGAAAAAAATCTTGAGGCAGCTTTCGCGGGCGAGTCTCAGGCGAGAAATAAATACACTTACTTCGCGTCGGTAGCAAAGAAAGAGGGCTACGAGCAGATAGCAGCGCTTTTCCTGAAAACTGCCGACAACGAAAAGGAACACGCCAAGATGTGGTTCAAGGAGCTGGAAGGAATCAGTTCTACCGCGGACAATCTCAAAGCAGCTGCGGAAGGCGAAAACTACGAGTGGACTGATATGTACGAGGGCTTCGCAAAAACTGCCGAGGAAGAAGGGTTCCCCGAGCTTGCGTTCAGGTTCAGACTGGTAGCCGCTATAGAAAAACGCCACGAAGAAAGATACCGCGCTTTACTCAAAAATGTAGAGACAGCTAAGGTATTCGAGAAAAGCGAGGTCAAGGTATGGGAATGCCGCAACTGCGGTCACATTATCGTAGGAACAAATGCCCCTGAAATTTGCCCGACCTGCAATCATCCTCAGAGCTTTTTCGAGATACACGCAGAAAACTATTGATTAGGACGAGATAATTCAAACAACGAGTTCCGTCTGCGATAAGCGTCTTTCTGATAAAAACTACACAACAATTCTACATAATCATTGTGTAGTTTTACGCTTGATATAGTTTCGACTCAGAGTTAATATGTGCATATTAACAGCGTATCCTGTTGATATAAAGTCGCTCTACCGGAAATGCAACCGGCGACCTTGATGCAGTCGGGCGAATAAAGCATCGCCAAAATTTCTTAATTGAAAAAGGAGAACTTATGAGATACGGTTATGCGAGAACGAATAACGGACAGGACATAAAGACACAGATCCGCGCCTTGAACGACGCCAATGTTGATATGATTTTTTCAGACGAGAACAAGGGAACCCGACAGGAACGTGCTGGGTATAACAAGCTCATGTCTTTAATCTCCAAAGGCGATACAATTGTTGTTACAGAGCCACACAGATTAACGCGAGACAGTATTGCCTTCGCTAAGCTATCAAAGAATGGAATTCATTTGACAGCATTGAATTAGAGCAGCAAAAAAAGCCTCCTGATGCCTAACTCAAGAGACTAACATCTATCCCATTTAAGGGGTGTTGCATTTTTGAAAGGGTGTTGCATTTTTTAAGTGGGTGTTGCAAAACTTAGACAGGTGTTGCAAATTTATTGAGGGTGTTGCATTTTTAGGAGGGGTGTTGCAAAATTGAATAGGTGTTGCATTGGTATCATTTTATGAGCCCAATGCCAGAATGAGTGTTCATAACGGATTTAAGTTATGGACACTCATTCTTTTATTCAATTTCATCCGTTATGTATGTGGTGAGCAGGTGTTTGTGCCTGCTCACCATTTGTCTTATGCGGACTTGGCAGGAATGTATTCCACCTCGATGCCTGCTCTCGTATCAACCTTATAGTTTTCATATTCCGATGTTCTCGAAATCTCTATAAAGCCGACAAAGTGATAATAGATAACAATTTGCTGTGTCTGTTTTTTACCGCCCTTTTTCTAATTCTACATCAGGATTGAAAAAATATCGGTTTGGTGTTAGAATAATATCAAATTATTTAGCGGAGAATACATAAAGGGGATTTATGAAAGCATTAATAGATAATAACATCTGCGGAGCATATCTCAAAAAAGCAATAGAACATCATAGGCTTGTTATGAAAAGAAACAACGAGGCTTATGAGAAAACCATAGATAAAAAAGAGGACCAGCCCTTTGCTTACGGGCTTTGCTTTTCAAAGCTGTTTTGGCTTTTTGTGATAGGAAGCTTTTTCGGCACGGTTCTCGAAACATTCTACGCCCTAATATTTGAAGGCCATTTTGAAGTAAGAGTAGGTATGGTCACGGGTCCTTTTATACCCGTTTACGGCGGCGGCGCGGTGCTGATTACCCTCTGCCTTTACAAGCTGTATAAGATTAACAGTTTTATAGTGTTCCTGGCTTCGGCTTTTATCGGCGCGGCGTTTGAGTTTTTTTGTTCCTACTTTCAGGAAATGATATTGGGAACCATAAGCTGGGATTACAGCGATACGCCGTTTAACATTGACGGCAGAACTAACCTCGCCTACGCGATTGTCTGGGGTATTCTGGGACTTTTTTGGCTAAGATATATTTATCCGTTCATAAGCCGTTTTATTGAGAAGATTCCCAAAAAAACAGGCAAACCCATTACCATAATTTTGTTAATCTTTATGATAATAAGCGGGATTCTTACGAATGTTGCCATCGCAAGAAAAACCAGGCGGGCTGAGAACATCCCTCCCAAGACCGCAATAGGCGCGTTTTGCGACAAAGTTTTTACGGATGATTATATGGACTTTGTCTTTCCTCATATGGGGAACAAAGAAACTTTCGCTGAGGAAAGAAGGCAAAAAGAGTTAGATGCTGAGAAAGTGTCCTAACTAATTTTGATATAATTTAAAAGGGGAGACTCAAAAGCAAGTGCTTTGAGCCTCCCCTTTTAATGTTTATTAATTAAAAACTGAATCTGTAACTGTACGCTAAATTCTCATTGATATAATCGACAATCATTTTTATAAATTCCGAGAATTTGACTTTCATATTGTCGTCGGTAATTATCTCTTCGCCTAAAGCGTTGTATAAGTCCGCGACATATCCCGCGACGGATTTTGTATCGTCGTTCGATGAAGCGTAGATTTTATTATCAGCCATAACGAAAGACTGAATCTCAGCGGGTACTTTGGTGGAATAATCTCCGTCCTGATACATTATGTTGTCCACAAACATTGATTTATAAAAACCGTCCAGCACCTCTTTGGGCTGTTCTATTTCAAAATAGTCTTTCAGAAAAGATACAGTCTTATCGGTAACTTTGCCGTCCTCCGCAGTAAAATACATTACAATATTAGTAAAGCTCGCACGTTGAGAATCCCTCTGCTTGTAGCCGTAACCAATACCATATCCCAGACCGTCAAGTTCATCGCATAATTCGTAGGCATAATTGATTTTACTTAAGAGTTCATTGTTCATAGTGACACCTCATTTTATTTGATAGATATATTATAAATCATTACTTCTGATATTTCAATAAATATTGACAACACAAGCTCAATTAATGTAAAATTGCAGTAGAATATTCACACAATCGGGAGAGATTATTATGTTCAAAAAAGCCACAGCGATTTTTCTTGTCTTATGTTTTGTTGCTCTGACCGTGTGCGGGTGCGGAAATTCCAACGGCAAAGGTTCTCGGGATGCTTCAAAACCTGTCGTAGAAACTAATCTTTCAAAGCTGAATATGAAAAAGTGGCAATACAGCGCGGAGTTCGATTTTTATTATCAACTCGGCATTGACTATTGCGAAAAGCCCGCGGACAATAGCTATGAAAAGCTCGCGGTATTTGTCCCCGCGGCGTATATGAAGGCTAAGGATAACGGCGACAGCACCTTTACGTGCAAGCTCGACAAAAACGCAAAAACAAACGGCTACACCTCTTCTACTGCTCCTATAGTTATGCCGGTAATAACTCCCGCTTACGCTTCGGACAAAGCGTTGACGGAGAGTTTACTTGACGAGCGCGGAGGTTTTCTTAATTTGATGGCGGCATTCACCTCACAAGGTCTTGTTTTTGTTCACGCGGGATGCCGCGGTGGTTATGAGGGCGCGCCCGCGGGCGTAACCGACCTCAAGGCGGCTATCCGTTATCTTCGCTATTCCGACGATAAAATCGCGGGCGACGCGGAAAAAATCTTTGTTTTCGGCACAAGCGGCGGCGGAGCGCAGTCGGCAATTCTCGGAGCGTCGGGCGACAGCAAGCTTTATGACCCTTATCTCAAAAGAATCGGCGCAGTTCAGGGCGCGTCCGACTCTGTGGCGGGCTCAATGTCATGGTGTCCGATAACAGACCTCAACACCGCCAACGCTGAATACGAGTGGATGATGGGCGCTTCACGTTCAAAGCGTACCGATGAAGAACAGGCGATTTCCGACAAGCTTGCCGAAGCGTACGCGGACTATGTAAACAAAGCGGGCTTCACAGACAAAAACGGCAGCAAGCTCACCCTCAGCAAATCCGACAAAGGCATTTACCAGGCGGGAAGCTATTATGATTATATCAAAAAGGTGATTGAAAAATCTCTGAACAACTACCTTTCGGACACCGATTTCTTCGACAGCTCTCCTCAGGAATATATCAATGAACTCAATGCTGACAAGAAGTGGGTAGCATACGACCAAAAAACAAATACAGCAAAAATTACAAGCATAGCGGATTTTTCGAAAAACTGCAAAAAAGCTACAGATGATTTCGTCGCGTTTGACCGACCCGTGGTTGAAAACTCCCTGTTCGGGTTGGGAAAAGGCAAAGGACTTCATTTTGACAAAATTCTCGCGGGTATACTGACTGAGCTGAAAAGCAAATACGCTTCCGCATATAACGCTGATTTAAAAAAGACCGACTCCGAGGGGAATTCCGTTGAGCAGCGTGTTGATATGTACACTCCTCTCTACTATCTTATGAAAAGCCAGAAGGGGTACGGCACGTCAAAAGTCGCGAAATACTGGCGTGTCCGCTCGGGCATAGAACAGAATAACACCTCGGTTACAACCGAAGTCAACCTTGCTCTTGCTCTCGAGCAAAACAAAGCTGTAAAAAGCGTAGACTTTGAAACCGTTTGGGCTCAGGGGCACACTGAGGCTGAGCGCGATGGCGACAGCACTTCAAAATTTATTAGCTGGGTTAAAAACTGCGTTAAAGCTAAATAAGGAATACAAAATTGGGGCTGGCTCAAACTTACTTTTGAGCCACCCCATTTTTATATATAATCAATACTCTGTTTTTATATTGTCCACCTTGTATTTCCGCTTGAATTCCTCAATGTCCTTTTGTGAGCGGATGAGCATCACTTCGCGGAATTTTCCGCTTTTCTTATCCTTGAATCCCGCGACCTTTTCTCCCGTGCAGATTGAGCTGCGAATTACGGCATAGTGGGTTTCGGGGGTTATCGCGTCTGTTTCAAAGCCGTCGAACTTTGCTCCACGCTGTTTGAAAAATTTCATAGCTCTCCTTCTGTCTATTCAAATGCGGATAAAATCATTTCCATTCCGATTTTCTGTTCAGTCATACCCATTGCCTTGTAGAAGCTCATAGCCGTGGGGTTGCAGGACCACACGTTGAGCGTTACATTATAAAAACCGTTTTCTTTGGCAAAATCGACAACAAAGTCAAAGAGAGCCTTGCCGACGTGCTTGCCTCTGGCGTTTTTATCCACACAGATATCGTCGATATACAAGGTCTTAATGTCTGTCAACAAGTCGCTCCCTACAACCTGCTTCTGAACACAAAAGGCGTGTCCGAGAGGTATGTCGGATTCGTCCGTATATACAAACACGGGAGTGTTTTCGTCAAGCAAAATTGCCTCAAGCTCCTTTTCGTTATACTTTGTCGCGGGGCCCTTAAAAATATCGGGTCTGCCGTTGTGGTGCACCATATCGACCTGAACAAGCAGCTCGAGCAGCTTGGGGATATCCCTTTTTTCAGCTTTTCTAATCATCATTTTCACTCCGTATCTTCAAATTAACACTATAAATATTTAACCATAAACCGCCGTTTTTTGCAAGGCGGGATAATTGAGCGTGTTTATTGACAAGCATATGATAATGGGCTATAATTTAAATGTTCTAATTTTTTTAAAAAGGGTGTTACAATGGGCAAAAACAAGGCTAAACAACTACCGTAGGGGAGTCCGTCTCGGGCTCCCTAAATTATTTCACTATATCCCCTACGAAAAAGTTAAAACTGTTATAAAAACACGTTTTTATGCGGTTTTTGATATTTTTATTACAAAAACACCCTTGTGATTTCCACCAATCAAAAGGGTGTTTTTTGTGTGTGATTGTGCACTTTGTTGTAACCTTTTCGGGATGAAAGAATTATTGCACAACAGAATGAAAAACGCCTTGACTGTGAAAGCGTTCTATTGTTGTCATTAAAACTTTAAATCATACCAGAGCAGGAACGCGTATATTGCGTACACACGGTTCCAGTAGATGTCCTCTCCCTCGATGAAGCTTACCCAAAGCTTTCTGAGCTGCTGCTGGTCAAAGAACTTCTTGGAGGTTTCGCCGAAGAGCTTGTCCTCTATGGGCTTGTTGTACCTCTCATCCTTGAGCCAGTTGCGTACGGGAACGGGGAATCCGACCTTCTTCCTGAAAGCCACCTCGTCGGGCAGCTTACTGCTCGCCGCCTTGCGGAACACATATTTGTTCTGGTCGTTCATAAACTTGTATTCGGCAGGAATCTTGCGCGCCGCGTTGAACAGTCTGAGGTCGGAAAAAGGCGTGTGAAGCTCAATTCCGCACGCTGTGCTGGTGCGGTCGGTGTTGAGGTAGATGTCACCCTCAAGCCACAGCGAGATGTCCACCGTAAGCTTCTTGGCGAGCTCATCCTGTCCCTGAACCTCCTGCCAGACAGAAGCAATCGGGTCCTCAATCTTTACGCTATCGTCAAAGTCGAGCATAAGCGAGTTAATAAACTCAACCGACATAATATGCGAGCAGGTCAGGTATGTCCACTCCTTGGGAATCTCCCTCTTGTGAGCGTTGTATCCGCCGAAGAACTCGTCGATACCCTCGCCCGAGTACACGATGTCGGCGTGCTCCTTAACCGCCTTACAGCCTATGGAGAACGCAACAGCCGAAGCGTCGCCGAGAGGCTGACCCATCTTGTCAATTACTGTGGGGATTCTATCAAAATACTCCTCGGGAGTAATCATCTTGACGTTAAAACCTTTGCCGAGAATCTCTGCGGTTTTTCTCGCGAGGTCGGACTCGTCATAGCCCGATTCCCCATAGCCGACTGTATTAGCGGCAACAGCGTCGCTCGCGGCGAGAAGATAAGACGAATCCACTCCGCCCGAAAGGAAAGATTCCTTATAGGGCAGCTCGGTATCGCCGCGCTCCTCGGCGAGAATTTCCTCAACCACATTCTCAATTTCCTTTGCCCATTCATCAACGCTCTTAGAGCTGTCGGGCTCAAACTCGGGCTTGAAGTAGCGGTGTTCAACCGCTGTATCGCCGTCCCACTCCACATAGTGACCGGGCATAAGCTTAAAGACGTCCTCGTAAAAGGTTTCATCGCCTATGGGATATCCGTAGAACAGATATTGCTGGAGCATACGCTTGTTGAGTTTCTTCTCAAAGCCCTGTGTCGCGGCGATTTCGTTGATGTCGCCCGAGCATACAAACTCGCCGTTTATTACAGAGTAAAACATCTGCTTCTGCCCCACCTGGTCGCGTATGCAGAAAAGCTTGTCCTTTTCCTCGTCATACAGAGCTATCGCGAACATTCCGTAAAGGTGGTCGGTGAGCTTAACTCCCCATTTCGCGTAGGCTTTGATGAGGATTTGCTTTTCGCGCTCCTCACGGCTGAGCGGGAGCTCGATTCCGAGCTCATCGCACAAGCTCTTAAAGTTGCGGATATATCCGCTGAAATATTTTATTTGAACAGTCATAACCATTACCTCCAATGTGGGAATTATAGCATTTTAAAAAGGTGTCGTCAACAATAAAGCCCTCCCTTGGGAAAATCCACTTATAGGGGATTTTCCCAAGGGAAGCCTTAAATTGTTACCGTTTTACCTATTGAAATATAATCAAGGTTATCCATAAATCTTTTCATATATTTATACTGTTCCACACCCGTACAATGGCAGGTGTAGTAATGAGTATTGTACTTGTTCAGCATTTTGGCGTATGATTCGAGCTTGCTGTCAAGCGGCAGTTTTGAAAAGTGGAAACCGCCTATTAGCACATCGGGCTTGAACCACTCCTGAATGTTGACAACACCTTTGTGTGAACAGCCGCTTATTAGCACGCGCCTGCCGTTTTCCTCAATCAACAGATAATGCTCATGAATAAAGTCATCGGGGACTTTCCTGCCGTCTTTGAGCATAGTCAGCCCGAACGAACCGAGGTCGAGCGCCTTTTCCTTTTCGTTACAGGAGTACAGCGTAAGCCCGTCGGATATTTTTGTTATGCCGTCCGTGAATATAATCCTATCTGACTCTTCAAGGCTTTTGTCGAGTCCGATATATTTTTCGCCGTTATGATAATCTCCAAAGGCGTAACGACTTATATATACGGGAGCTTTTTTGTTTGCGTTCAAAAAAGTCCCAAGTCCGCCGCCGTGGTCATAATGCCCGTGAGAGAGCACAGCGATATCGACTTTCCCAAGGTCAACACCCAGACTTTCCGCATTCTTGGCGAACAAATCGCCCTGTCCTGTATCGAAGAGTATGGTGTGTTGCTCGGTCTCGATGTACAGACTGAGTCCGTGCTCAACAGGGAGCTTGTATTCGGTTGTGTTCTCGATAAGCGCCGTAATCTTCATATTTTTAATGTTTTCAGATATGCCTTTTGTTCGGGCGAAATACGTCTGCTCTCAACCGACTTTTGTATCGCCTTGTTGTGCGTCCAGCTGTCGAGCTTTCTGCCCTCAATAAACGGAATAACACTGTCGTACTGTTTGGCGAGTGCCGTTGCGAAGTACCACGCAACCATCATATTGACATAGTACTCGTCCGAGCGGATAGCGGCAACGGTGTTGGCGTATTTTAAACTGAAATCCTCGTCCAGAAAATGCTCCATAAACATACCCACGCCAAATCGGATTGTGTAGGTTTGCTCGGACTTTATCCACTTGTTAATATAGCTCAAAAGCTCCGCCTTATGCTTTTTGAACACTTTTGGCGACATCTGGTCGCAGGTCGCCCAGTTGTCCACATAAGGCAGAAACCTTTCGACTTCGGCAACACAGCTGTCAAAATCCTTCATCAGAGAGATGATAAAGGCGTGCAGCTGGTTTTCGTCAAAGTATTTGTGAGGCAGAGCGCCGAGGAACTCCCCGACGTCCTCTCTCTTTGCGAATTCTTTTGCTAACGCTCTGAGCTCGGGAGTCCTGACGCCGATAAACCCTACGTCGGGAACCGATGGAATCAGCTTGCTCTGAAAATCGCGGTACCCCTCGTCCTGAAGCTCATAGAGTCGTTTTACTAACTCGTCATTTATCATTTTTTAACTTTTATCTTAACAGTTACCGTCTTGGATTTTGGCTTGTAGGTCGTGTTGCCCGCGGCAGTCACCTTGACTTTCAGCTTATATGTGCCCTTATTGAGCCCCTTCTTGACGGTGATGTTGCCTGTCTTTTTGTTTATCGAAATCTTCTTATTGCCCGAAACCTTCTTGAAGCTGACCTTACCCTTGGCGTTCTTTATTGCGAACGCCTTAGCCTTCTTGATGGTTGTCGCCTTTTTGGTCTTGGCTGAAACAGTCTTAGCCTTGACGGTTATCGGGTTATTCTTCTTTTTGATTGTAATCTTGACGGTGGCGCTCTTGCCGTTGTTGGACGCGGTGATAATTACAGCGCCCGCTTTCTTTGCTTTAACTTCACCCGCGGAATTGACCGTGGCAACCTTGGTGTTGCTGGATTTGAATGTGGTGCCGCCTATTCCGTAATAAACAGTAGCCTTTACCAATGTTGAGTCACCCACATAGATTGTGCTCTTTGCCGCAGTCAGAGAAATTGTGGTCTGAGGCGGCTGCGTCTGCGAGGCTGTCTCGGTAGCCTGTGTGTTGCTTGAAGTCTGTGTTGCCTGAGTTTCCTGTGATGTGGCGGTGGGCTCGGTTGCCTGAGTCTCGCTTGAGGCTTCCGTAGCGTGTGTCTGGGTTGTAGGCTCAGTTGTCTGAGTCTCTGTTGTCGGTTGAGTCGTTTCGGAAGGCTCCGTTACCTGAGGTTCAGTTGTCGGCTCTGTGGGAACGGGAGAGCTGTCGCCTACATAGTCAAAGTTAAAGTAATTGTACTCGACGTCGTTCTTGGTTATGCTCATATTGCGGTCATACCAGTTTGCGCTGTCGTAGAAAATCTTAACGGAATGTGTACCCGCTTCTAAATCAAGAGTGAGATGTGTGCTTGTCTGGTTGGTATGGTTGCTGTAAACCTCGGGGAACACGAGAGCGCCCTTGTCCACGCCGTCCACATATACGGAACGAACGGCGCAGCTTACACCCGAAGTGGCGTCACCTGAGTTGTTATAAGCTCCGCTGAGCTCGTATCTTCCCTTTTTGGGAACAGTTACGGAAACAGTGAGGTTTGCGCTCTTGCTTTTTTTATCGATTACATAACCGCCTGAAATCAAGCTGCTGCTCGATACCGAGCCGCTTTCTGCCTCAACCTTAATCCTCTCGGGGCTTACGACAATCGGCTGACTTAGCTCGGAACATACTCCGTCGGCGGAAACTGCCATAAGGCTGTAACAGCCGTAAACGCTCTTGTCAACATTGTAATATCCGCCGCTTACGTCAACATATTCTTTGCCTGTCCACAGCTTGTAGGAAAGCTCGTTCTTCTCTGTCCAGCGGAGAGCTCCGCTGCTGTATGTCATTGTGGGCATTTCGGGGCATACTGCGAGGTTGTCCTCGGACTTGTTGATTTCGCAAGCTGTTTCGCTCTGCTGCATTTCAATCTCAATAGTATGGCTTCCTGTGGAGTCGCTCGGGAAAACATAAGTCCCCGCGTCCTTGTTCACACCGTCAACCTTAAGGCTCTTTATCTTGTCGCCTTTGCCTGAAAGATTGATTTTGAGAGTAGCGTTCCTGTATTTGAAATTGGAGAGCTCGAACGGGCCGTCCATCCAGCTCGGAATCTGAGGATTAAAGGTAATTCCGTCCTCGTCGTAGTTCATACCGAACATTACGCGGTAATAGCCCGCTAGTGTGCCCGCGATTGACCAGAGCTGCTGGTCGGACTCTATGCCCTCGCCTGTCTGATAATTTATTACTTCCTTCTGAGTAAGGGACACAGCCGCTCCGCGCACATTGGAATTAAAGATTTCCTCGGCGAGAGCCTTGTTGTTGTGGTATCCCGCGCCGACCATAAGAATTGACTGCCAGCCCGGCCAGATACCGCGGTTGTGATAATATTTGCTTGCGTTAGTGAGCTTACCCATCTTCTGGGGATACACAGTGTCCGCGCCGTAGGGAACGAGCGGTGAATTCTTTGAGATGCTGTCGAGCTGTTCGTCTGTACCGATATTGAACCACAGCGCGAAGCCGTTGCCGAGTACATCTGTTTTTTCGGCGAGCGGACTGCCCATATACTCGGGATACTCCCATGAGGAGTACATTCCCAAATTGTCGTTCCAGAGTCTTTCGCTCACTTTAGCTTTGAGGTCCTGAGCCATTTTTGCCCAGTACTGCTCGGCGTCGTCACCCTTGCCGAGCACCTTCGCCGCCTTGCTCATTATCTCGAGTACACGGCAGTATATGGTATTGACAGAGGTTGTTTTGCTCTCGGCTATTGCGCTGAGACCGCTGTCGTAGGTTTCACTTGTCCAGTCGGGATAAGTCTGGTCACGCCAGTCGAGACCGCAGGTTTCGCCGCGGAACAGTCCCGCGTCGCCGTCATAAGCCACGTGCAAATCCTGCATAATCGTGTTGTAACAAACATCATAGAAATAGCTTAAATGCTCTTTGTTGCCGTCGGCGAGGTAATTCTCCCAAACAGAGAGCATAGTGATTATCTTATCGGTAGAAACAGGGTAGGAACCGCCTGTTCCCGTATCCTGCTCAAACACGGAAACGCCGCTATTCGTCTTGATTTTCTCTCTCTCGCAGTTGTAGCTGATTTCGGGGAAAACCCAAGCGAGTGAGTAGAGACTGGAGATAGCCGTGTCGCGGGTCCAAACCTTCTGCCAGTTTGTACCTGTCTGAAACACCTCGCCGTAGCTGTCGGTATAGATGCTCTTTACCGCTTCTTCCAGAGTGAGGTTATAAACCGCCGCGGTAAGAGGAGAATTCTGCGCTTTTAAAGCCGGGTATTTTGACAAATCCTTGGACTTTGTCCATACCTTCCTCGAGCCTGTCATATATGAGGTGATGGAGTTTGGAGTGTCTGCGTAGGCGTTGTAGCCTGTGTCGATAACTCTGTCGTTCTTTAATGTATAATCATAGGAGCTGAACTCAAATCCCCACTGTGAGCTTGTGTAGTACATGGGGACATCCGTAGCCTGAGCGCAGCCGCCAAGGCTTTCCACGTTGATTACAGCCTTGGAGTTTGCCTTGCTGATAAATCGCGCCGCGCCTGTTGAGGTGTCAACATCCCAGTGTGTATTGCCTGCGCTTGCGCTTGAAACACAAACAACCTCGCTGCCGCTGAGAGCCGCGTAATCCTTTGTGTCGTTATTTTGGAGGTAATAAGCACCGCTGCCGTCGGAGATAATATTCCAGTACGCTATGTCGGGATAGTTTCCGTCATCCTCTCCGTAGGCAACCTTATTTCCCTGCTGAAGCAGAAAGATGTTGTCGTGTTCCATCCACTTTGATTTGAGCACAACCTTATTGACGCCCGCTTCCAGCTTAGAATGAGGGAACGCCTGTATGGTATTGCTGTTTTTGTCAGCTACGAAAGTAACGTCGCAGTCCATATCAAGCGCCAGCGTCTCGTTACCCTCAACGGGAGCCTGAAAGGTAGTCCAGTCCTGAGTCGCCGCCTTATACTCATAGCTTCCTTTGGTAAGGTGAATGGTGATAAGATAATGATTGTTGTTATCCTCGGTCATCGCGTAATCGGCGGGAGCTTCCCAGCCGTTGAACGTTCCGCGAAGATAAACGGTCGCCGCAGCCGAAATGTTCGGAACAGCCGCAAACGCCGCGGTAACGCAAAGCAAAACCGCGCATAAAACGCTGATGAGTTTTACCGAATATTTCTTCATACATAACACCTCGTTAATTTCAAAATTTCTCTATTATAATTGTATCAAATACGAGGATGAAAAGCAATAGAGTAAAAAGGGACTGGCTCAAAAATTTTGAGCCAGTCCGAAGTTTATGCTTTGATTAGTTTAAATGCAAAAAGTTCAATTCCGTTGTCGGTAACAGTTACCTCCTGCCAGGGGGAAACTTCCTCGCCGAGAGCCTCGCCCTCTGTGCCCGAGTCAAAGAAGATTTTGCCGTCCTCCTCTTTCCACGGATGTTTCTCGGCAATCATCATATCTCCGCTGACTTCAATCTCGCCCTCCGCTACGGCGGCGTCAATCTCCTCCCGGGAAACACCCTCGGGGAGCGGCATCATCATTTTAATCATACCGTCGTCGCCAAACTCGACCAAACTTTTTGCGGCGTTCTTCTCGTCGCCGTCGGCAGCGGGGTCGTCAAGAATAGCCTGAGCGTCTTTCCAGATTTGATTGAAATCATCGTCAAATCCGAGAATCTTGTCAACTTTCCACAGTCCTAAAATGTCCATATTCATTCTCCTTTTTGTTTTAATATTTTTACGGCTGTTTCACCGTCACGTTTAATTGCCTGTTTGAGCTCTGAGAGACTTGCAAACTTCTTTTCGGGTCTGAGGAATTCCTGAAGTCTGACCTCTACCCTCTTGCCGTAGAGCTCGCCGCCATTATATAGCGGCATCCATGTCTCGCAGTTCGGAACATTCTTTTCCGACACAGTTGGTCTTATGCCAATATTGGTAACTCCGATGTGCCTTTCTCCGCCGATAATTACAACGGAAGCGTACACGCCGTATCTCGGAATAAGCCTGTTGCTTTCAAAATTCAGATTAATGGTCGGGGTGCCCAGAACGGTGCCTAGGTGTTTGCCCTCAACGCTCTCGCTGATTATTCCGAAATCATAGCCGAGCATTTTGTTGGCTTCCTGAATCTTGCCGTCTTTGAGATATTCGCGGATTTTTGTGGAGGAAACATAATCCCTTCTCATCTTGACGGGCTTGTTGATAAAAGCCTCTATTCCGTGTTTTTTGCACAACTGAGTCAGAACATCGCCTGTCGCGGTGCCGTTTTTCCCGAAATGATAGTTGTAGCCGCAAAAAACTTTCCCGGCTCTGAACACGTTCTTTAAAACTTCCTCTACAAACTCCTCGGGGGTTTTATCCCTCACGGTTTCAAAATCCGGAATATAGAGGATTTCGACGCCGATTTGCTCGAAAATGCGCGCTTTTTCTTCAAAATTGGTGAGCTGAGAGTGCTCCGTGCCGCGCTTAGGCGTTGAGCTGAAAGTGAACACCGCGGGGACAAGCCCGTCACGCTTGCAGTCAACTGCGGCTTTTATGACCGATTTGTGTCCGAGATGTACTCCGTCAAAATATCCGAGAGCAACTGCCGTGGGCTTCGGTGATACGGTCAAATCACGAAAAATCCGCATATACGAAATCCTCCTTTCGTAGAATTAATCAGATGGTTTTAAATCTTTCCCAGTCTCAAAAGCTCGCTGAGCTTTAAAACGGTGACCTGGGTTTTGGCGTCGGGAAGCTGATTGTTGAGAATCATCTCCAGAGCCTTGTCGATGTGAATCTTCTCGGTGTTGATGAACTCGTCAAAATCGGGCTGTTGCTCGCCGACCGACTTCACCCGACACGCGTAGAGGTGGATGATTTCATCGGTATACCCTGTGCTGGGGTAAAGCTGTCCGAGCGAAATGAACGAGTAACCCTCACAGCCTGTTTCCTCAAGCAGCTCGCGCTTGCCGTTCTCGAGAGGGGTTGAGCCTTTTTCGAGCTTGCCCGCGGGGAGCTCAAGGGTTATTTCCTTGTAAGGATACCTGAACTGACGCACAAAGAATAGATTATTATCGTAATCAAGCGCCGCGATACATACACCGCCCGGGTGTCTGACAATTTCACGCTCGGCTGTGTTTCCGTCGGGAAGCTCTACCGTGTCGAGATAATATTTTATTATTCGTCCGTCATATATTTTTTTACTGGTCAATGTTTTTTCATCAAGTTTGTTCATATCTTTTCCTTTGAGGTGATTTTTATCAATACTTATAACGCCGCGCCCGACTGTTATCTGCAAACAGCGGCAATCGACAATTTGTGTGAAAAGTTCAAATTCATCCGCCGCTCTGTAATCGGGAGAAGCCTATGCGGCAGGAACATTACCGCTCTCACTATCGGCAACCGCGGTCGCCTCGCGCTCTACGCCGCCGCGTTTCACGGTATGGAGTGGCTGAACATCCTGTTTATGCTGCGGTTCTGTGAGGAGCTGGCGCTTGCGTACCAAAACAGGGGCTTTGCCGACGGAGTTAACGTTTTTTCAAAGCTTCAAAAGCGCGGTGTAATGATTATCCCCTGTGTAAATCCCGACGGAGTTGAAATACAAATCAACGGGAGCGACAGCTGTCCAAAGTACAAAAATCTCATTGACAGCATTGCGCCCGACACAAAAAACTGGCAGGCAAACGCCCGCGGAGTTGACCTGAACCACAACTTTAACGCGGGTTGGAAGGAACTGAAAAAGCGTGAGTTAAGTATGGGAATCAACTCCCCTTCACCCACACGCTACGGCGGAGCCAAGCCGTTCTCCGAGCCCGAGACTATCGCGCTGAAAAACCTTTGCCTCAAAAACAGCTTCACTCACGTTCTGGCTTTTCACAGTCAGGGGCGGGAGGTCTATTGCTCCTACAAAAGCACTCCCCCGCTGTCCTATACTCTGGGCGAGACCTTCGCAAAGCTCGCGGGGTATAAGACGGCTTTGCCCGACAAAATCGCAACGGGCGGCGGGTTCAAGGACTGGGTAATCGGGTACCTGAGAATCCCCGCGATTACAGTCGAAACAGGGCTTGGTCAAAATCCTCTTCCCCTGTCAGACCTTCAAAGCGAATACAAAAGAATACGCAGAGCGTTATTCGGCTGTTTGTTCATATAAAGTCAGGGCGGGCAAAAACCCGCCCTGTCATCATTTATTCATCAGGTAAATCATCGGATTCATCGGTGACAAACTGTGTGATGTCAATCTGTTCTTCCTCGACAGTTGTTTTCGCTCTGTCGCTGAAGTTCTCCACATCATTTAATATGCTGTCGATGACATCATCACGGATTATTCCCGAATTATCGGTGATAATTGACTGGCTTGTGATGTCAATATATTCCTCTACAGGTTCCTCGACAGGCGTATTCTGTTCTTCCTCGATGATGTGCTCATCATTTTCGTCGTCGGTTTCCTCTTCCTCCTCGGGTTCCATCTCCATAACATACTGTTCGGCCTGCTGGAGCGGAGTCATATCCTCTTCCTGGATTTTCCCGACAATACCCTCGGAAATGCTGTTGATTCTTGTCTTGTAGCCGTCGTCATCATCAAAAGCGTCCTCAACGTTTTCGATAGCGCCTGTGGAATATCCGTCGTCGCTGAAGCCTTCCTTGGCGGCGAGCTCCGCCTGTACCTTGGCTATGGCTTCCTTCTGCTGTCTGAGCTTGCGCTCAGCCTCGGCTTTAGCCTTGAGCTCGACAAGGTGATTTTCGGGCTTTTTGACCTTGGGTTCCTCATCGTTAAAATATATGCCGTACCATACGATAAATACATAAATCGTCCAAACCTTACGGCTGTTATCCTCACGTCCGGCATAGTGCTCGTCAAGCCATCCTATAAGAACATCGGGGTGAAAGAACTTGCGGGCAATATCGTTCTGGAAAGTTTCCTTAACAATGTTATAGTACTTTTCGTCCCTCAGCCACACACGTGTGGGAACAGGGAAGCCGAGCTTCTCCTTTTCCGCTGTAGCTGTGGGTAGATGCCTCTCGGCTGCCTTACGCATAGCGTACTTTGTGTTTTCCTTATTCACACGAAGGTCGGACGGAAGCTTTGAAGCGACCTTCCAGACCTCTTTGTCAAGGAAAGGAACTCTCAGCTCGAGCGAATTCGCCATTGACATTCTGTCAGCCTTGAGCAGGATATCGCCGACCATCCACATATTGATGTCGAGAGTCTGCATACGGGTAACGTCGTCGTGACGGCGTGTGCGATAATAGTAGCGGCGCGTAAGCTTCTGGGGCGGAGTGGCGATATCGGGGTTATTCAGGATAGCGCGCTTCTCCTCATAATCATACATAAACGCGTTGCCTATATAGCGCTTCTCGAGCGGATGTGTGGCGCGGATGATATAATCTCTGCCCTTGATATCGGGCAGTTTTCTGGCAATTTTGCAAAGAGCTTTGCGCAGGAAGTACGGAACAATTTTCTGGTAAATCCTGAAAACTCTGGGGTCGTTGTAGCAGGTGTAGCCGCCGAACAGCTCGTCGGCGCCTTCGCCTGAAAGCACAACCTTGACATAGTCGCTCGCCAGTCTGGAAACAAAATACAGCGCAACGCAGCTCGGGTCGGCAAGAGGCTGGTCCATATGGTACTGGACCGTGGGAACAGCGTCCCAGAACTCCTCGCTTGAGATGAGGTGGGTGTGGTGCTCAACGCCTATATGCTTTGAGAGCCCCTCCGCCCAGGAAATCTCATTGTACTTTTCGCCGAAGTCAAAGCCTACCGTAAAAGTCTTTTGGTCGGCAAAATAGGTCGAAACATAGCTCGAGTCAACTCCGCTGGAGAGGAAGCAACCTACCTCAACGTCGGCGATTTTGTGAGCGTTGACGGAATTTTCAAAAACAGCCTCGATTTTATCGACTGCCTCTTTCTCGCTCATTTTGTTGTCGGGGCGGAACTTCGCCTCAAAGTAGCGGACGATGTCGAGCTGTCCGTTCCTGAACGTCATATAGTGACCGGGCAGCAAGCAGTAAATACCCTCAAAGAAGGTATCGGGCGGAACCGCGTACTGATAGGAAAGATAAGAGTCGAGCGCTCTTGTGTTGAATTTCTTTTCGTATTTCGGATATTCAAGGATACTCTTTATCTCACTGGCATATACCAGATCCTTGCCTATGAGCGCGTAGTGCATCGGCTTAATTCCGAAGAAGTCTCTCGCGATAAACAGGCTCTTATCCTTGGTATTGTAAATGGCAAATCCAAACATACCTCTGAGCTTGTCGAGCATATCCTCCTGCCACTCTTCAAAACCGTGGACAAGGACCTCACTGTCGGCGTCTGTCGCGAAAGTATGTCCCGCTTCAATCAGCTCTTTTTTGAGCTCCTTATAGTTATAGATTTCACCGTTAAATGTAAGGACCAGTGTCTTGTCTTCATTATAGATAGGCTGACTTCCGTTCTCTAAGTCTATAATGCTGAGCCTTCGAAATCCCATACTAATATATTCGTCATTATAAAAGCCGTCAGAATCGGGACCGCGGTGAGTAATCACCTCGGTCATATTCTTTATCGCTTTATCGCGGTCAACAACTTCTCCCGTGAATCCGCAAATACCGCACATATCTATTACTCCTTCCAATTTCCTAAGCGTCAAATATTGACAAAGGAAGATTATTTACAAACAACTATACATATTAACTATATCACATTTATCACCTGCTTGCAATTAATATATAAAAAAATTTAAAAAAAGCTTGAAAGTAACACGATAATATATTAAACTATTACGCGGAATTATAAAAAGGAGAATAGAAATGGAAGAGAAAAATAAGGAAATTCAGCAGCCCGAATCGGAAAATGCCAAAAAGGGTATAAGCGGCAAGAAAAAAGCAGCCGCTATTGCGGGGTTCTCGCTTGTAGGCTTGGCGGCTCTTGTGCTGATAGCTACTCTGCTCGTGACATTTTTCGGCTCGGGCAGCACAGTGACGGAAGCGAAGGTCACGCAGTTCAAGAACGAAAAACAAATAGCGGCGAAGCTTAAATCCGTAATCAAAACAAGCAACAAGCTGTACAAAAGCGACGCCAACTATATTAAAGACATAATCGACAACTCCGCTCCGCAGGACGAGGAATCGGACAGCGCGTCGGAAATTGAACAGGCGCTCAACAACCACTCCGCGTACACTCAGACAAATTCCGAAAGCGAAGCGGACACGGTCAAACTCGACGGCAAATACATCTACTATCTAAGCTCGGAAGGCGGCAACAAAATCAGCGTGTTCACCGCCGAGGGCGAAGATTCTAAGTTTGTTTGTGAAATAGGTATAGACAATAACGAAAGCGAATCCTTTAGCTTTAAAGAGTTTTTCGTTGACAATAAAAAGCTCGTCGCAATTGAGGAAGAGCTCGTAAAAATTTCTGCGGACAACGCCAAGACTTTTACACGAGCGGAGACCTTTGATGTTTCAAATATCAAAAAAATCAAAAAAATCAACAAGTTCACTCAGAGCGGAAAATACTGCTCATCAAGGATGGACGGCTCCACGCTTTATCTCACGACCGTTCATCACGCGCTGGATTGGAACGATTTGCCCCTTGCGGCTTACGGAGATAAAGCGTTATCCGACAGTGACGCCGTGTCAGCGGAAAACATTTATCACGTAGAAAACCCAAACGAACCGAACTTTTTGGTTGTGAGCCGGGTTGATACCGAACACTCCTCGGACACCGCCATCTCAAAAGCAGTGCTCGGTTCATCGGACGGCGTATATTTTACCAACGACTTCCTGTATATAACATCATACGAGTATGATAAGGATATTTTTGAAAAGCAGAACGCCGAGGGCGAATCCTACGTTCACCTGCCCGTGAGCACTTCTCAGGTGGTTAAGGTTGACCTCAAAAACAATCTTGAAATGTCCTCATCGGCGAGAATCGGCGGATATATCGACAGTCAGTACTCATTTGACGCAAAGGACGATATCCTCAGAGTTACCACGGCAAAAACTCTCGACAACGATAAATTCACTGAGTCGGCCAACTGCTTTACGCTGGACAAAAACCTCAAATGCGTAGGAAAACTCACCGATTTCGCTCACAACGAGAGCATAAAAGCCGTCCGCTACATAGACGACACGGCATATGTGATTTCCTACAAAGCCGCCGACCCGCTGTTCATCATTGACCTCAAGAACAACAGCGAGCCAAGAATCCTCAGCGAAACAAAGATAAGCGCCTTCTCCCCTACGCTTGTAGCGGCAGACAAAAACACTCTGCTCAGCGTGGGATATTACACAGCCAAGGAAAACGCCGAGGACAGCGATGGAGTAAAAATCGTCACATTTGATGTCAGCAACAAAACCAATCCCAAAAAGATTGACGAAAAGGTTTACAAAGGCTACGAATCGCCCGCTCAGCAAAACTCAAACGCTCTGCTGATAAATGAAGAAAAGGGCGAATATACAATTCCGATGACCGCCGAAAACCAAACCAAGGGTAAAAACAAGGCGCTCCGCTTCAGACTTGAAAAAGGCAAAATCAACGTTGCCAACGATTATTCGTCGGAAATTTTCCGGAATTCAGACGAAAGCCTGTCCACACTCGACAGATGCTTAAGCTCGGGCGATTACATCTATCTGCTCGGCTCGGATTATAACTATTACAAGGATATTTCTACCGCTCTGATTGACGCGGTTGAGTATCAATAAAATCTATGCTCTCTTTTTTGGAGAGCATTTTTATTTTTTGAAATTTCTTGCAACACTTTCCGTGTTTTGTTACACTTAATATACAGACGACGTCGTGGAGGAACATTATGGACGAAATAATTTTAGCGAAAAAAGCCAAAAGCGGTGACAAAGACGCATTCGCAAAATTATATACGCTTTACAAAGACAGATTGTACCGATACGCGTTCTATAAACTGGGTAGTAAGCCCGACGCTATGGACGCGGTTTCCGACTGCATTTGTGAAGCATACAAAAATATAAGTACGCTTAAAAAGCCCGAAGCTTTCTCCGCTTGGATTTTCCGAATACTTTATCGAACCTGTTCGCGGTATATAAAAGAACAGGCTCAAAGCAGAGAACAATCCGAACTCGACGAAAACACAGCCTCTTACACCGACAATTTTCAAAGAACAGAGCTCAGCGAGGCTTTGTCGCTGCTCAGCGAGGAAGAAAAGGACATAGTCCTGCTCTCAACCGTCGCTGGTTACAAAAGCAGGGAAATCGGAAAAATTCTCAGATTAAAGCCCTCAACAGTGCGTTCAAAGCTTTCCCGCGGTTTAGCAAAAATGAGAGATTTTCTGGAGTGATACATATGAAAACAGATTACGAATTTATAAAAGAAAAATTTGACGAGAGCGAAGTAAACGCTCCCGAGAGTATTAACGAGGAATATATACTGAATAAAATTGCCGACATCAAGCCGAAAAAGAGCAAAAAGCCCCTCATCATAACAGGGCTGTCCGCCGCAGCGGCTCTGGCGATAATCACCGTGTCGGCATTTGTGATAACAAGCGTCATAGGCAGCATTCCAAAGCCGATAACAGCGATTCAGAGCGGCACGGCTAAGCTGTCGAGCTTCAAGAGCTCGGACGATGTTAAAAAAGCTCTGCGCGAAATCTATAACAACCGCCCCAAATCAAGCGTCGGCTATAACGGCGATGTGGTTGAGGAATACTCGTATAACGAAAAAGGCGATTATCTGTCAAATTTTGACGCCGCTGCGGGTTCGGCAAAATCCGCAGATTTCGGTCACAACTCAACCTATACACAATACACAAACGTCGACGAGGCGGACACCGTAAAGACCGACGGCAAGTATATTTACTATCTGAATGACAGTACCATAACGGTATTTTCAGCAGAAGGCAAGAACTCTAAAAAGGTTGCCGAGATAAAGCCAAAATCAGACTACAGATCCTTTGAGGATTTTTATGTCAGCGGCAACAAGCTCATCGTAACCGCGGATTACAGCACTCAGAAGTACGCAAACAAAATGTACACGGTGGTCGATGTCTATGATATCTCTGACATCAACAGCATTAAGCTCGCCGACAGCTTTTCCCAGAGCGGAAAATACTGTTCGTCAAGAATGATAGGCTCGATGATGTACGTTGTGTCGACTCACTATTCAAATAACGAAAACGACCTGCCCAAAGCAGGCAAAAAGAGAGGCGCTACCGACGACGAGGCTATGCCCGAAGAACTTCCCTGCAGTGATATCTATACAGTTGAGAATCCGAGCGAAGCTAATTTCCTCGTAGTCAGCAGTATTGACACCTCAAACGGCGCTCAGGTCACAAAAACAAAAGCTATCCTCGGCTCTGCCGACACAGTCTACTGCAACACGGAGAACCTCTTTGTAACCGCCGCCGAGTATGAATACGGCAGCAAATACGGCGATTTCTATTGGTTCGGCTCAGCAGTCAAGAATACCCAGATTGTAAAGGTCGACCTCAACAATAAACTGGATTTCACCGCCACAGTCAAGGTGGACGGATATATCGACAATCAGTACGCGCTCGACGAAAAGGACGGCTATCTACGCGTCGCGACTACAGCCGACCGAAACGACAGCGACAATCGTATTCAGTCGAATCGACTATATATCTTTGACAAAAACCTCAAGCAAGTCGGACGGACAAAGGCGTTTGCCGAAAACGAGAGCATAAAGGCGGTACGCTATATCGGCGATACGGCGTATGTAATCACCTATGAGCAGACAGACCCGCTGTTCGTCATCGACACCAAGGACGTGAAGAACCCGAAAATCCTCGGCGAGGTCAAGATAAGCGGATTTTCAACAATGCTTGTGCCCGTTGACGACAACACATTACTCGGTATAGGCTATCACACTCAGGACGAGGACTACACCGATATGGAGGTTCAGGAAGGCATCAAGCTCGCTCTGTTCGATGTGAGCGACAAGGCTGACCCGAAGGTGCTCGATGAAAAAATCTTTAAAAACTACGAATCGCAGGTCCAGTTTAATCCAAAGGCTCTACTCGTTAATTTTGAACGAAATGATTACACAATACCTTATATCCACTGGGATTATTATGACGATGATGATATAAGAGACACACAGTACGGTGTTATCAACTTTAAGATTGAGAACAGTAAACTCAAAATAGTTGACGAATACAAATCAAACAGATTTAATCAAAGCAATCGGGATGATAACGCTGACCTCGAACGCTGTGTATATGTCGGCGACTACATTTATATGCTCGGCACAGCCACCGAATATAAAGGCGATGAGATAGATGAGATTGTCGCGATTATCGACGCAGTTCAGTATAAATAATTCTCAATTCTCAATTCTTAATTCTCAATTATAAACATAATTCCCCCGCCATATGATATACTTAACATGTAATTTTATGATGGGGGATTATGTATGTCTGACGTTATAAGAATTTTTGTTGAAAAGCGCGACGGAATGAACGTCGTCGCTAACGAGACCAAGTGGGATTTGCGCCATAACCTCGGAATAAAGGCTATTGAGGAGCTTCGATTTGTCAACCGCTACGATATCGAGGGCTTGTCACGAGATGACTTCGACCGCGCGAAAACCACTATCCTTTCCGAACCCAATCAGGACATAATATACGAGGAAACCCTGCCCGTAGAAAACGGCTGGAGAGTGTTCGCTATGGAATACCTGCCCGGTCAGTACGACCAGCGCGCCGACTCCGCGGAGCAGTGCGTTCAGCTCCTCACCCAGGGCGAAAGGTGCAAGATTCTGACAGCCCGTGTTGTCGCGATTAAGGGCGACATCACCGATGAGGAATTTGCTAAAATCCAAAACTATCTGATTAACCCTGTGGAGAGCCGACTGGCTTCTCTTGAAAAGCCCGACTCTCTCGACATTCCCGTGGAACAGCCCGAGAACGTAAAGGTAATCCACGGGTTTATCAAATGGAACGACGACCAGATGCAGGAGTTCTTCGATTCGATGGGCTTCGCTATGACATTAGCCGACCTCAAATTCACCCGCGACTACTTCCGCAACACCGAGCGCCGCGACCCGACAGTCACCGAGCTCAGGGTTATCGACACCTACTGGTCCGACCATTGCAGACACACAACTTTCCTTACAAGACTCAACAAGATTGACATAGAAAAATCCGCACTCTCAAAAACTATAGAGGACGCTCTCCAGTTGTACTACGAAACCCGTGACGAGGTGTACGGCGAGGACACCGACCGAAATGTCAGCCTTATGGATATGGCTCTCATCGGTATGAAAGCTCTCAAAAAGCGCGGACTTATCCCCGACCTTGACGAGAGCGAGGAAATCAACGCCTGCTCCATAGAGGTCCCCGTTACAATTGACGGAAACACGGAAAAATGGCTCGTTCAGTTCAAGAACGAAACCCACAACCACCCCACCGAAATTGAACCCTTCGGCGGCGCGGCAACCTGTCTGGGCGGCGCTATCCGCGACCCGCTCTCGGGCAGAGCCTACATCTATCAGGCTATGCGCGTTACGGGCTCGGGCGACCCGACCGCAGCGTTCAAGGACACCCTTAAGGGCAAGCTCCCCAGCCGCAAAATCACAACGGGAGCCGCTCAGGGTTATTCGTCATACGGCAACCAAATCGGTCTCGCCACAGGTCAGGTTGTAGAGCTCTACGATCAGGGCTATGTTGCCAAGAGAATGGAAATCGGCGCGGTAATCGGCGCTTCTCCCAAGGAGAACGTCATCCGTGAGGTTCCCGCTCCCGAGGATATAATTGTGCTTCTCGGCGGACGCACGGGACGTGACGGCTGCGGCGGAGCTACAGGCTCGTCCAAAGCCCACACTCTCAGCTCCATAGAAACCTGCGGAGCAGAGGTTCAAAAGGGTAATCCTCCTACCGAACGTAAAATCCAAAGACTTTTCCGCAACCCAGAGGTTGCCAAGATGATAAAGCGCTGCAACGACTTCGGCGCGGGCGGCGTATGCGTAGCCATCGGCGAGCTCGCCGACGGGCTGAGCGTTAACCTTGACAAGGTAACCAAGAAATACGAAGGTCTGGACGGCACAGAGCTCGCAATCTCCGAGAGTCAGGAGAGAATGGCGGTCGTACTCGACAAGGACGATGTCGACAGATTCATCGCCCTTTCGGAAACCGAAAACCTCGAGGCAACCGCTGTGGCGAAAGTAACCGAAACTCCCCGCCTTACTATGAAATGGCGCGGCGATACTATCGTTGACCTGTCACGCGAGTTTTTGAACACAAACGGTGTTACTCAGGTTTCGTCGGCGCTCATCACAGCTCCCGACGAGAATAAATGCTACCGCACATCCTGCCCCAAGATTTTGGAAGGTCTTGAAATAAAGGAAGCAATCAAAAAGAATATGTCCCGACTTGAGGTTTGCTCGCAAATCGGACTGAGCGAACGCTTTGACGCGAGTATCGGGGCGGGCACGGTTATTATGCCCTTCGGCGGCAAAACCCAGCTCACTCCCCAGGAGGCTATGGCGGCAAAGATTCCGCTGCTCGAGGGTGAAACCGACGACGCAACAGCTATGAGCTACGGCTTTATCCCCGGGGTGTCACGCTGGAGTCCGTTCCACGGCTCAGCATACGCCGTTGTGGAATCTCTCTCCAAAATCCTCGCTGTAGGCGCTTATCCCTTAAAGGCGCGCCTGACATTCCAGGAGTACTTCGAGAAGCTTCTGAACAAACCCGAGCGCTGGGGCAAACCCGCCGCGGCGCTGCTCGGAGCTATGACGGCTCAGCTGGGCTTAGGTATTCCGTCAATCGGCGGCAAGGACAGTATGAGCGGTTCGTTTGAACAGATTGACGTTCCGCCTACACTCGTTTCCTTTGCGGTCGCTATGACTAAGGCGAGCAAGACTATTTCCGCCGAGTTCAAGAAAGCGGGCTCAAAGGTTTATTATGTTCCCGTTCCCGAGGACAAGGAGACCCTTATGCCCAAGTGGGATGAGCTCACGGAAATGTATATGGCTGTCTACAAGCTGATGGACGAGGGCAAGGTGCTCTCTGCCTCTGTAATTAAGGAAGGCGGCGCGGCTGCCTCTGTATGCAAGGCGTGCTTCGGTAACAGCTTTGGCTTTAAGTTTGAGAAGGAACTCAGCTTTGAGGAGCTCTTTGCTCCGCTGTCTGGCTCTCTTATCATAGAGGTTAAGGATGACGCGAAGCTCCCTGACGACGTAGAAAATTATCTGCTCGGTGAGGTTACCGAAAATGACGAAATCGAAATCAACGGCGAAAAAATTAAAAACAGCGAAATCCTTGATGAGTGGACTGCTCCGCTTGAAAAAGTATTCCCAACGAACGCGCAATGCCCGAAAATCAGAGAAAGTGTGCCGCTCTATAAAACTGGGAATAATCTCTCGCCTGTAATCAAAGTTGCCAAGCCCAAAGTGTTTATCCCCGTATTCCCCGGTACAAACTGTGAGGTTGACACCGCGAGAGCCTTTGAGAAAGCGGGCGCTGACGCTGAGCTTCTCATCGTTAAGAACCTTAAGCCCTCCGACATCGAGGACACCATAAACAAGATGGTTGAAATTATAAACAACAGCCAGATTATTATGTTCCCGGGCGGATTCTCCGGCGGTGATGAACCCGACGGTTCGGGCAAGTTTATCGCGACAACTTTCCGCAATCCCAAGGTCAAAGAGGCTGTTGACAACCTGCTCAACAACCGTGACGGACTTATGCTCGGTATTTGTAACGGTTTCCAAGCGCTGATTAAGCTCGGTCTTGTACCTTACGGCGAAATCCGCGAGGTTAAACCTACAGACCCGACTCTCACATTCAACACGGTCGGCAGACATATCTCCCATATGGCGTACACACGCGTCACCTCGGTCAAGTCTCCGTGGCTGTCGGGCGTAAACGCGGGCGATGTGTTCGCGGTTCCCGTATCACACGGCGAGGGCAGGTTTATAGCTGACGACGATACAGTCGCACGCCTGATTGAGAACGGTCAGATTGCCACCCAGTACGTGGACTTAAACGGCAATCCCAGCGATGATATCCGCTATAACGTCAACGGCTCTGTATGCGCGATTGAGGGTATCACAAGTCCCGACGGACGCATCCTCGGCAAGATGGGACACTCCGAGCGTAAGGGCAGGGACCTCTACGCAAACGTGCCTTTCGAAAAAGACCAGAGAATCTTCGAAAGCGGCGTTAATTATTTTAAATAGTAGTCAGTGATTAGTGTTTAGTAATCAGTGAATGTCGAGAACATAGCTACATCTATTATAAAAGTCAGTTCCCGAACTATTTATATTCATCTAATACTTTTTCGTAGGGGATACCGTCTCGGTATCCCTTTTGTCATTCCGAGCTTGTCTGGAAATCTCCTTCCTATATATACCGTTATAAAGAGGAGGGGGTTCCTTTTGCCCTGCGGGCACCGCTCAGGATGACAGAAACAGAATAGGGAGCCCGAGACGGACTCCCCTACGAGTTTTATATAGTTTATATCAATATTTATCCATTCGGAATACAAAGTTATCGGGAGCTCAAAGGTTTCTCCCCAACCACAATTTACCGCTGAATACTAACCACTCAACAAACACCAGAAGCGCTGAGCCTTGCGGTTGGCTCAGCGCTTCCCAGTTCTAAAAGAAAATGAGGGGTACAAAAATGTAAGTCTCTAAGTCGACTTACAAGAGGAGGGTAGAATATACTCAATCAGTTGCGGTTCTGTTTGAGTACGGTTATATTAAAACACGGGAATATGAAAACTGTGTGAAATTATCTTGAAATTACCTTGAAAAATTTTAAAAATACAGCACACTCTCCGTAATTTGTTCATAATGTCGATATTTTTCACTTAGTTTTTACAAACATTTGTTTACTTTTTCTTTTTGAAGTGTTATTATTAGTATGAATATAGGGTATAACCCTAAGGAGGTATATTATGAAACCTTTAACAAAAAAGCAGCAAGCTGTATACGACTATTTAATAGAATGCTCGGACGAAGGCAAGATTCCGTCCGTTCGTGAGATTTGCCGTGATGTCGGGCTCAAATCGACCTCTACAGCGCACCTTTATCTCAAGGCTCTCGAGGAGCACGGTCTGATTGAGCGAGAGGCGGGACTCAATCGCTGCATAAAAGTCGTCGGCGAGACAAGCGCCAAGAGCGTGCCCATTCTCGGCGACGTTGCCGCGGGCAACCCGATCGTGGCAATCGAGAACGTGCTCGGCTACGTTACCGTGGACAAGAATATGAGCCGCGGCAAGGAGCTTTTCGCGCTTCAGGTCAAGGGCGAAAGTATGATTAAAGCTGGCATTATGCCCGGCGACGTTCTCATAGTTAACCGCACACCCGTAGCGCGCAACGGCGAGATTGTTGTCGCTTTGGTTGACGACAGCGCCACGGTAAAGCGTTTTTACAAGGAGGACGGTCATTTCCGCCTGCAACCAGAAAACGACAGCTATGAACCGATTATTGTTGACGAGGTAATACTTCTCGGTAAGGTTATCTCGCTTGTAAGGAACTATTGATTATGGATAAATTCTGTGAAAAATGCGGAGCCGAGCTTACTGATAACGGCGTCTGCCCCGTTTGCTCCAAGGAGCGGGACGAGGCTGAGATAAAAGAAGCCTCTCCCGAAGTTGAAGAGAATACAAAAGAAGAACCCGCTGCAGCGGAGGAAAAATCCGAACAGCCCAAGGAGGAGCCTGTCAAAGCCGAAGAGAAATCCCCCAAGGCTGAACAAGCACCCTTAGACGCGAATGTTGTCGATGCGCCTAAGTCTGATGTGAATGAAGTTAAACCGACCAAGTTCTATTACGCTTTCAGGCGTGTAGGCGAGCTTTTAGGGCATTTCTTCTCCAAAAAAGCTGTTGACACAATCACCAAACAGTATAGCGAGCCTTTGCCGATTTGGGTGATTCTTCTGCCCATTTGCGCCGTTATTTCCGCAATCAGTATGACGCTCAGTTTTGACGGCACACGCGGATTTTCAATCGGCGCGGGCGGTCTGTTCAGCGGAATGAAGCTGAGCGGGCTTGAGGTTTTCCTCATTTCGTTCGCTATGTCAATAGCGGTAGAGTTTGTTTACAGCCTTGCGGTGAATTTCTACCTGAAATTCTTCAAAATCAAGACCAAGTTCAAGGCGGCGGCAAACCTCACTATGAGCGCCTACATAGCTGTATCGGTTATGGATTTGTTCAACATCATAACTATCGGTTCGTTCAACAGCGAGAGCACAACCCTGTCGAGCTTTGGTATGATTGCGTTCATACTTCTCCTATACCTCGGAATTACAAAAGTCCTCGAGGGCAAAAAGCCGTTCTGGAGCTTCTTTTTGATGATGACCTGCGCGTCCCTGGCGGCGCTGGTGGCGGCATTGGTAGTAACCTGCCCTATTATCGTTATGAGAGGATTGCAGGAGCTCGCGAACACAAGCGTGCTGTTCTGATTATACAAACACAAAAGGTCCGAATTCCGGACCTTTTTCTTTTACTCTTTATTATATTTTTGAGGTTCTGTTTCGTAGACGTTGTTTCCCTCGCTGTCCACCGCGACAATGCAGGGAAAGTCCTCAACATAGTATCTTCTGACTGACTCAGTGCCCAAGTCTTCATAGCAGATGGGCTCGGTTTTCTTTATGCTTTTGGCTATGAGAGCCGCCGCTCCCCCGATTGCAGCGAAGTATACCGCGTGGTTGCGGACAATAGCCCCGACAACCTCGGGACTTCTGGCGCCTTTGCCTACCATACCTTTGAGTCCAAGGTCAAGAAGCGCGGGAGCGTACTTGTCCATACGATAGCTTGAAGTCGGACCCGCGGGACCTACGGCGTATCCGGGTTTAGCGGGAGCGGGACCCACGTAGTAAATGGTCTCGTCCTTAATATCCACGGGAAGTTCCTCGCCTTTTTCTATCAATTCAAACAGCCTTTTGTGAGCGGCGTCACGGCCTGTAATCATTGTACCCGAAAGCAGAACGCTGTCGCCGGCTTTAAGGCTGCTTATCTGTTCGTCTGTCAAAGGAAGCGTTATTCTTTTCATACTCTACCTCCTATTATATTTCCGCGGTTTTGTGCCGCGCCGCGTGACAGCAAATGTTCACTGCGACGGGCATACCCGCGATATGCGTCGGGGAAGTTTCAATATTCACGCCTATTGCCGTTGTGTTTCCGCCCAAGCCCGCAGGTCCGAAGCCCATCAGGTTAATTTTAGTGAGCAGCTCCTGTTCAAGTTCGGCATAGCGCGGGTCGGGATTAGACGTGTTAATCTCCCTGAAAGTGGCTTTTTTCGCAAGCTGGGCGCAGCGCTCAAACGTGGCGCCTATTCCCACGCCCACAACAATGGGCGGACAGGGGTTGGGACCTGCTTTCCTCACCGTATCGAGCACAAAGTCCTTGACGCCCTCTACCCCGTAGGACGGGGTTATCATCTTTATCGCGGACATATTTTCGCTGCCAAAGCCCTTTCCGCCCGCGGTAATCTTTATTTTGTCGCCCGCAACAATTTTTGTGTGGATTATCGCGGGGGTGTTGTCCTTGGTGTTGAGCCTGTCAAAAACAGGGTCGTCCACAACGCTCTTTCTGAGGTATCCGTCGATGTACGCGCGGCGCACACCCTCCCGGACAGCGTCCTCAAAATCGCCGTCAACGCTCACCTTGTCGCCGTATTCCACAAAAAGCACCGCCATACCCGTGTCCTGACAGAGCGGGATTTGCTCGGCCTTTGCAATTTCGTCGTTCTCGATAATCTGTGACAGAACGTTTTTGCCGACTTCGCTTTCTTCGTTGTCACGAGCGGATTTGAGTGCGCTCATAATATCGTCGCCGATAAAATAATTGCAGTCAGTGAACAGCTTCTTGACTGTATCTGTAATTGTTTCTGCCTTTATAATTCTGTAATCCATAGTATCACCTTATTTTGATGCCCTCGGGTGAGGGCTTGTTAAATATTATACGTTATAAACTTTATTAAATCAACATTTCTCTTTCATTTTTCTTAGTCTTGTGATATATTAGATATGTCATAAGACTTTTTAAATACCAACATACAACTGTCACAAATCGCAGTTAAAATAGTCATATACACTAAAGGAGGGATTGCTATGAGCAAAATTCTGGTAGTAGACGACGAGGCACGCATCCGCCAGCTTATACGCAAATACGCTGAGTTTGAGGGACACACCGTCGAAGAAGCGGTCGATGGAATGCAGGCTATTGAAATATGCCGCAAAAACACTTACGACCTTATAATTATGGACGTTATGATGCCCGAGCTCGACGGGTTCTCGGCGTGCAGAGAAATCCGCAAGTTCTCAAACACTCCCGTCATTATGCTTTCGGCGCGAGGCGAGGAGTACGACAAGATTCATGGCTTCGAGCTCGGCTCGGATGATTATGTCGTAAAGCCCTTTTCTCCCAAGGAGCTTATGCTGCGCGTCAACGCCGTAATCAAACGTTCCAGCGGAAACAGTGACGAAGGTCAAAACGACGTGTTCACTTTCGAGAACCTCTCTGTTGACTTCTCGGCAAGAATCGTTACCATAAACGGCAAGCGGGTGGAAATGACTCCCAAGGAATACGAGCTGTTCTTCTATATGGTCAAGAACAAGGGCATCGCTCTGACAAGAGAAAAGCTTATCTCAGAGGTTTGGGGCTATGATTTTTTCGGCGACGAAAGAACTCTGGACACTCACATCAAGCTGCTCAGAAAATCACTCGGCGAATACAGCAAATGCATTGTTACACTTCGAGGGGTAGGGTACCGCTTTGAAACAAACTAAAAAACTCACCCGCTGGCGTATGCTTCCGCTGAGGTTTAAGCTGGGAATATATTTTATTGCGTTCTCCGCTATAATGCTGATATTCCTGTGGGTTTTTCAGACGGTTTTCCTCGAGACCTGCTACACTTTTATCAAGCAGAATCAGGTAAAAACCTACGCTTCGCAAATAATCGAAAGCATCGAAAGCGGTGAAAACACCACCGAAACAATAAATGAACTGTCGCGTGAAAACGAGATGAGCGTTTATGTCTACGACTCCACCGACGAGATTATGGAGCAGAAATACTCCAGCGAGTTCAACAACCCGACAGGTATGCGTGAGTTTGACACTCAGAGCGTATACAACTACTACCGTTTGGCAAAAAATGCGGGCGGACGCTACACGACGAATTGCGTCAGAAGCGAAGATAACGCTGAAATTGAATTTGACGATTTTCACAGTTCCACGAACGATGAAGCCAAACCGAAAGGCGGTAAAATCGAAAAACGGCATAACAGAGCGGAAAACCTGATATTTGCCGAGATAATCAACCTCAGCGACGACACTGAGTGCTTTGTGCTTATTTCCGCTTTGGTTTCCCCCGTCAGCTCGGTTATCGGCACGCTTCATATGCAGCTCGCCATAGTTAGCGTTGTGTTCCTTATCTTCTCAATCGTGCTGTCCGTAATAGTCGCGCGCAGAATTTCAAAGCCTCTGGGCGAAATCAACGCGGGCGTAAAGGAACTTGCCAAACAGAACTATAAGCTCGAGTTTAACAGCAGCGGATATCTTGAAGTCAAGGAGCTCAGCGACACGCTCAACGTAACGAGAAAGGAGCTCCAGAACGTTGATAACCTGAGGCAGGAGCTCATAGCGAACATCTCGCACGACCTGCGCACGCCGCTGACAATGATAACGGGTTATGCCGAGGTTATGCGCGACCTCCCCGGCGAGAACACTCCCGAGAACGTTCAGGTTATCATCGACGAATCCAACCGTCTGACTAATCTTGTAAACGATATGCTCGACCTCTCCAAGCTTCAGGCGGGCGCTATTGAAATTGAACGCGAGGAGTTCAGCCTAACGAACTCAATCAACGACATTTTCCTGCGTTACACAAAGCTCAAAGAACAGGACGGCTACGACATCAAGTTTATCACCGACAAAAACGCCTATGTTTACGCCGACCAGATTAAGATAGGTCAGGTTGTCTACAACTTCATCAACAACGCGGTCAACCACTGCGGCGAGGACAAGACAATTATTGTCACCCAAAAGACCAGCGAAAAACGTGTGCGCGTCGAGGTTACCGACCATGGCGAAGGCATCAGCGACGAAAAGCTCCAGTACATCTGGGACAGATACTATAAGGTGGACAAAACCCACAAGCGCGGCGTAATCGGCACAGGCTTGGGACTTTCGATTGTCAAAAATATTCTTGACCTGCACGGAGCGCGTTACGGCGTCAAGAGCAAGCTGGGCTCAGGCTCCACATTCTGGTTCGAGCTGGACGTCACCAGAACCGAAAAACTTAATTAAAATAATATTCCGTAGGGGAGTCCGTCTCGGGCTCCCTGATTGTTTCGACTTCGTCGAAAGGAAAACATTTCAATAATTCAAACGTTTGATAGTGTATCCCAGCTTTCCCTTGGGGGAAAGTGGGCAAATCGCTTGCGATTTGGTCGATAGAGGGTCAACTTTAGAAATGCTCGATATAT
>JAFSZY010000004.1 GCA_017458845.1 Ruminococcus sp. | reverse complement strand
GGTATTTTTGTAAACTTCGCTAACATTCAGCGCACAAGCCGTAAAAAGGTTCCCTTCGGCGTTGCTCAGATTGGTAAGAGCTTCAGAAACGAAATTACCCCAGGTAACTTCATCTTCCGTGTAAGAGAGTTTGAGCAGATGGAGCTCGAGTTCTTCTGCAAGCCCGACACCGACCTCGAATGGTTTGATTATTGGAGAAGCTTCTGCCGCGACTGGCTGTATTCTCTTAACATCAAGCCCGAGAACCTCAGACTCCGCGACCATGACAAGGAGGAGCTGAGCTTCTACAGTAAGGCGACAACAGACTTCGAGTACCTCTTCCCCTTCGGCTGGGGCGAGCTTTGGGGTATCGCGGACAGAACCGACTACGACCTCACTCAGCACATCAACACCAGCGGAAAATCGCTTGAGTACTTTGACCCGACAACCAACGAAAAGTACATTCCTTATGTAATCGAGCCGTCGCTCGGCGTTGAAAGACTTTTCCTCGCTATTATGACCGAAGCTTATGACGAAGAAGTCATCAATGAGAAAGACACAAGAACAGTACTGAGACTGCACCCCGCTCTGGCGCCGTTCAAGGCGGCTGTTCTCCCTCTCTCCAAGAAGCTCGGCGACAAGGCAGAGGCTGTGTTCGAAGAGCTCAGCAAAAACTTCAGCGTTGACTATGACGACGCGGGCTCAATCGGCAAGCGTTACCGCCGTCAGGATGAAATCGGCACACCCGTATGTATTACATACGACTTTGACTCAGTTGACGACGGCTGTGTTACAATCCGTAACCGTGACACAATGGAGCAGGAAAGAGTAGAGATTGATAAGCTTAACGACTACCTCACCGAACTCGTAAAATTCTAATAAGAAATTATAATTTTATAACAAATACATAGATAAAAGAAAAGCGGACACCAAAAATGTCCGCTTTCTTTGTTTATTGCTCTATTATATTTTGTGTTTATTAATCCACGAAAGAATCGTGTCATATTGTATGTGTCCATCAGCAATACCCAACCCAAGTTTGACAACATCTTCATTTGTTGCCTCAATTTTTACGCCTCCAAGCTCCAGAAAGCTGAGCATAACATAAACACCTATTCGTTTGTTACCGTCCACAAACGCGTGATTTGAAACAAGTGAATAGCCGAGTTTAGCTGCTTTCTCCTCCTTAGTCGGATACAGCTCGGTACCGTCAAAGGTCGCAAAAGCGCTCTCTAGCGCGGAATCAAGCAATCCCTCGTCTCTTACTCCCGTGCTTCCGCCGGTAGCTTCTGACATTAGTTGATGAAGAAGCTTAACTTTATCTTTGCTGAATTTAATCATTTTGCAAGCTCCTTAAACGCAGGTAAATACTTTTTCAGAATTCTTTTTGCGACAACATCAATTTTTTCGTCATCGGTGAGGTCGAACATGAAATCACTATTCTCCATATCAACAACAAGGTATTTGGGTTTGTTGTTTTTGAACACAACAGCCTCACCTTTAGCGTCAGCTGTTCTCGCCACTTGAGAAAAATTCTGATTAGCCTGTGTCATAGAGAAAATAGTGTCCGTATTAATATACATAACATCCTCCTGATTTATACAATAAATTCATCCTATAATTTATTATAATTATTTATTAATAATTTGTCAAGAAAAACGTTTTTTACTTTATTTCAACAAAAAATTTTACTTTTGCCCTTCCCCATAGGTTGCGTTACAAAACCCCTGCTCAATTCAGAATTGAACAGGGGTTGTTTGAATGTACAGTTTTATTTACATATCAGCTAATACTTTCTTAATCCTCTCGACTGCCTCGATTGTGTTGTTGCGGTCGCCGAAGGAAGTCAGGCGGAAGTAACCCGCGCCGTTCTTTCCGAAGCCCTCACCAGGGGTTCCTACGACATTCGCATTTTCGAGCAGGTAGTCGAAAAACTCCCAGCTGCCCATTCCGTTGGGGCACTTGAGCCAGATGTAGGGAGAATTTTTGCCGCCCGTGTAGTAGATGCCGAGCTCGTCCATAGCCTCGGAGATTATGCGGGCATTCTCCTGATAATAGGCGATGTTCTCCTTAATCTGACGCTGCCCCTCTTCGCTGAACACCGCTGCCGCGCCGCGCTGAACAGGCCAGGAAACGCCGTTGAACTTGGTAGCCTCACGGCGGTACCAAAGCTTATAGATGTTGTGACCGTCACGCTCAAGCTCCTTGGGGATAACGGTATATCCGCAGCGTGTGCCCGTAAAGCCCGCTGTCTTTGAGAGTGAGCAGAGTTCAATCGCGCAGGTGCGCGCGCCCTCAACCGCGAAGATTGAACGGGGACAGTTGTCCTCAGTGATAAAAGCCTCATAAGCGGCGTCGTAGATTATTACGGCGTCGTTTTTGTTCGCGTAGTCAACCCAGGCTTTAAGCTCGTCATATGTATACGCTGAGCCTGTGGGATTATTGGGGGAGCAAAGATAGATTATATCAGCCTTAACGCTGTCGTCAGGCATAGCGGCAAAACCGTTCTGCTCGTTGGAATTTGCGTAGATAATCTTTCTGCCTGCCATAATATTGGAATCAACATATACGGGATATACAGGGTCAGTTACTAAAACCACATTGTCTTTGTCAAAAATATCGCCGATGTTTCCCGAGTCGGACTTGGCACCGTCTGTGATTAAGACCTCGTCCGCGCCGACTGTTACGCCGAAGCTCTTGTAGTAATCGGAAACCGCCTGACGCACGAACTCATAGCCCTCATAGTCGGGATAGCCTTTAAAAGTCTCTTTCTTTCCAAGCTCGTCCGCTCCCTCTTTCATAGCCTCAACCACTACGGGAGCGAGCGGTAGGGTAACATCGCCGATACCGAGCTTTATGACCTTTTTGTCGGGGTTCTTCTCTATAAAGTCAGATGTCCTCTTGGCTACCTCGGCAAAGAGATAGTTGGGAACAAGATTGTCAAAGTTTTTGTTTATTTTCATTTTGATTACTCCTTAAATGGTGGCGGCTGCGCCGCTATTTATACAATCCTCAGTCTCGCGTTGCTCGACAGCTCCTTTAGCCAAAGGAGCCTAGTCGCAAATTAAATCTCAATCTCGCCGTCAAAGATTCTTCTCGCCTCGCCCGTCATATAGACAGTGTCGTCGGTGTAGTTGATTACCAGGTCGCCGCCGCGAAGCTTGATTGTGATGTCCTCGCCTTTCTTGCAGTAGCCGTTCTCGCAAGCCGCTACAGCTACGGCGCACGCGCCTGTGCCGCAAGCCCAGGTCTCGCCCGAGCCTCTCTCCCACACTCTCATCTTGATTGTGTGGTCGTTAAGAACCTTAACAAACTCGGTGTTGACGCGTTCGGGGAACAGCGCGTCGTGCTCAAACTTGGGACCGACCTTTTCAATCTCGAGACCGTCTACGTTGTCCACAAATACTACGCAGTGCGGGTTACCCATAGATACGCAGGTCACGTTGTAGTCCTTGCCGCTGATATTAACTTTCTCGTTAATCATTCTGTCCTTGTCAAAGTTGACGGGAATAAGCTTTGGATTAAGCTCCGCCTTACCCATATCAACTCTCAGCTTTGTAACCTCGCCGTCCTGAGTAAAGGCCTTGAGGCTCTTGATACCGCTGAGCGTTTCGACAGTGAACTCGTCGCGCTCCTTGATGTCGAGCATATTGTGGTCATAGAGGAACTTACCGACACAGCGGATACCGTTGCCGCACATCATACCCTCAGAACCGTCGAGGTTGAACATACGCATTTTAGCGTCAGCGACCTCAGAGGGACACACGAGGATAATTCCGTCGCCGCCTATGCTGAAATGGCGGTCCGAAAGACGAACTGACAGCGCCTCGGGGTTGTTGATTTCCTGGTCAAAGGTTGAGCAATAGATGTAGTCGTTGCCCGCGCCCTGCATTTTTGAGAACTTGAGCTTCATCTTCTCGCTGCGCATATTGTTGATATCCACAAGCTCCGTGCTGACCTGAGAATAACGGCTTCTCAGGCTCTCCGCGAGAGCGTTGGCTGTATCGAGCGAAGTAAGACACGGAATGTTTCTCTCAACCGTCTTACGGCGGATTTTAACCGAATCGCGCTCGGGCATTCTGCCCTTTGCGGAGGTTGAGATAACGTACTGAATCTTTCCGCTTTCGATAAGAGTCAGTGAGTTGTTAGATTCATCCTCGTGAATCTTTGAAACGATTTTAGATTCTATGTTGTATGTTTCAAGCACCTCGGAAGTGCCCTTTGTGGCATAAATTGTAAAGCCCATATCGGCGTACTTCTTGACGATGTCGCCGATTTCGGCTTTGTCGCTGTTGCGGACGGTTACAAATACACCGCCGCCGTGCTGCATCTTATATCCTGCCGCGATAAGTCCCTTGTAGAGAGCCTCCTCCAGAGTGCCCGCTACACCGAGGACCTCGCCTGTGGACTTCATCTCGGGGCCGAGGTGGTTGTCCACGTTTATGAGCTTCTCAAAGCTGAACACGGGAACCTTTACGGCGTAGTAAGGCGACTTCTTATAAAGTCCCGTGCCGTAGCCCATATCCCTGAGCTTTTCGCCGAGCATAGCCTTTGTAGCGAGGTCTACCATAGGCACGCCCGTTACCTTACTGATGTAAGGAATCGTTCTGGACGAACGAGGGTTAACCTCGATTACGTTGAGCTCGCCGTTGTATACGATGTACTGAATATTTACAAGCCCCTTTGTTTTGAGCGAAAGGGCTAGGTTTCTTGTCGCCTCAATGATGATATCCACCATTTCATCGGTAACATTCCAAGCTGGATAAACGGCTATGGAGTCGCCCGAGTGTACGCCCGAACGCTCGACGTGTTCCATAATGCCCGGTATAAGGATATCCTCGCCGTCACAGATGGCGTCGACCTCAAGCTCTGTACCCATAAGGTACTTGTCAATGAGAATCGGGTTCTCAATTTCCTGAGCAAGGATGATGTCCATATACTCGTCAACGTCCGCGTCATTGAACGCGATAATCATATTCTGACCGCCGAGAACGTAGGACGGACGCAGAAGCACGGGATACTCAATCCTGTTAGCCGCTACAATAGCTTCCTCCTTAGTCATAACTGTAACGCCCTTTGCTCTGGCGATGTGGTGCTTCTCAAGGAGCTCGTCAAAACGCTCTCTGTCCTCAGCCATATCAATGGCGTCATATGATGTGCCGAGAATGTTTACACCGTTCTTGTCGAGGTATTCAGTCAGCTTGATAGCCGTCTGTCCGCCGAACGCCACAACTACGCCGTAGGGCTTTTCTGTGGCGATAATGCCCATAACGTCCTCGGTTGTGAGAGGTTCAAAATAGAGCCTGTCGGCGGTGTCGAAGTCGGTTGATACGGTCTCGGGGTTGTTGTTTACGATGACAACCTCATAACCCGCTTTTTTGAGCGCCCATACGCAGTGCACGGAAGCGTAGTCAAACTCGATACCCTGACCGATACGGATAGGACCTGAGCCGAAAACAATTACGGTTTTCTTTTGGCTGTTTCTTTCCTCGATAAACTCCTTAGCCTCGTTCTCCTTGTCGAATGTGGAATAGAAGTAAGGCGTTTCGGCGTTAAACTCCGCGGCGCAGGTATCAACCATTTTATATACGGGGACTAAGGGGTTCTCAACCTTTTGTCCGCTGTATTTTTCGATAGTGCGGTCAAGGTAGCCAATCTCCTTGGCGCGCTTGTAAAGGTTGTCGGTAAGCTTTTCGGTTTTGAGCTCCTCGCCCACCTTGATGATGTTCACGAGCTTCTCGAGGAACCACTCGTCAATGAGAGTAATCTCGTGGATTTTGTCCACCGACACTCCCCTCTTCAGAGCCTCGTAAACACAGAACATTCTGAGGTCGTCGCAGATTGAGAGCCTTTCAACGATAGCGTCGTCGGACATCTCCATAAACATCTCGTCTTCCATAGTGTCGTGGGAAATTTCAGCTCCGCGGACGGCTTTCATCATAGCCTGCTCAAATGTGGGAGCGATAGCCATAACCTCGCCCGTTGCCTTCATCTGGGTTCCCAGAGAACGCTTGGCGTATACGAATTTATCGAAAGGCCATTTGGGCAGCTTGACTACAACATAGTCCAAAGCGGGCTCAAAGCACGCGTAGGTGTTGCCCGTAACGGCGTTTTTAATCTCATTTAAAGTGTAGCCAATCGCGATTTTAGCCGCGACCTTGGCTATGGGATAACCCGTTGCCTTTGAGGCGAGTGCCGACGAACGCGATACACGGGGGTTGACCTCGATAACAGCGTACTCAAAGGTTTCGGGATTGAGCGCGAACTGGCAGTTACAGCCACCCTCAACCTTAAGGGCAGATATAATGTTGAGAGCCGCGCTTCTTAACATCTGGTATTCCTTGTCGGCAAGAGTCACAGCGGGAGCGATAACAATTGAGTCGCCTGTGTGAACGCCGACAGGGTCGAAGTTCTCCATAGAGCAAACTGTGATTACGTTGCCGAGGCTGTCGCGCATAACCTCGAACTCGATTTCCTTCCAGCCCGCGATACACCTCTCTATAAGGCACTGGGTAATCGGAGAGAGCTCCAGACCGTTTGAACAGATTTCTCTAAGCTCCTCCTCGTCGTTTACAATGCCGCCGCCTGTACCGCCGAGGGTAAACGCGGGACGGACAATTACGGGATAACCGATTTCGTCGGCAAAGGCTACAGCCGCCTCAACGTCGGTCACAACCGTTGAGGGAATTACAGGCTGATTGATTTCAAGCATAGTGTCCTTGAACATCTGCCTGTCCTCTGCCTTATCGATTGTCTCGGGAACAGCGCCGAGCAGCTTAACGCCGTATTTTTCGAGGAAGCCCTCCTTGGCGAGCTGCATACTGAGAGTCAGTCCTGTCTGTCCTCCTAGTGTGGAGAGCAGAGAGTCGGGGCGCTCTTTTATAATTATTCTCTTGACTATTTCGAGAGTAAGCGGCTCAATATACACCTTGTCCGCCATAGCGTTGTCGGTCATAATCGTAGCGGGGTTGGAGTTGACAAGGATAACCTCAAGACCTTCCTCCTTGAGGGCGCGGCACGCCTGGGTGCCCGCGTAGTCAAACTCAGCCGCCTGACCGATTACAATCGGACCCGAGCCGATTACCATTACTCTTTTGATATCAGATTTCAGTGGCATAATATCTTCCTTTCAGTGCCCAGTAGTCAGTGATCAGTGGTCAGTAGTCAGTTAATCGTTAACAAAATAATAATAGAATTTAAACATACCTTTCTCGGGAAATGTTCTTCTGTTTCTGTTAATACTTTTTCGCGTGAATAACTGAGAACTGACTGCTGATTACTGAGAACTGGTATTCATTCAAACTCTTCCATTCAATTATTCTTATGTTCTTCTATCAAGTTTATAAATCTATCAAACAAAAACGCTGTGTCCTTGGGACCGCCGCAGGCTTCGGGATGGAACTGAACCGAGAACGCGGGCATATCCTTGTAGCTTACGCCCTCGCAGGTTCCGTCGTTGCCGTTGACGAAGCTGACTTCGGCGTTAGCGGGTACGGAATCGTTAATTACAGCGTAGCCGTGGTTCTGGGAGGTAATGTACACTCTGTCGGTTTTGAGCTCCTTGGCGGGCTGGTTTGCTCCGCGGTGACCGTAGTGGAGCTTCTCTGTCTTAGCGCCCTGTGAAAGCGCCAGAAGCTGATGTCCCAGACAGATTCCGAAGGTCGGGATTTTCTTCTCGCAGAGCTTTTTGAGGTTCTCTATCGCCTCGACGTTCTCCTCGGGGTCGCCGGGACCGTTCGAGAGCATAATGCCGTCGGGGTTCATCGCGAGGATTTCCTCGGCGCTCGTGTTGTAAGGCACAACAGTGAGGTTACAGCCGCGCTTTACGAGCTCTCTGCCTATGTTATGCTTTGCGCCGTAGTCGATTAATACCACGTTGTATTTAGGCTCGTCCGCCTTGAACTCCTGTTTTTCGGGAGTTGAGGTTGAGCTCACGGCTTTTTGCACCTTATAGGGCTTAATCTCCTCGATATCCTTTTCGAGGTTGTCAAGCGTGTATGTAAGCTTGCAGTTCATAACACCGTACTCACGCACAATTCGTGTAAGAGCGCGGGTGTCTATATCGTAAAGCCCGGGGATATCGGCGCTTTTTAAAAAAGTGTCAAGATCACCCTCACAACGGAAGTTGCTGGGAGCTTGGCACCAATTACGAACGATATAAGCTTTTAACACGGGAGTTTCACTCTCAAAATCGGCGGGAATAACACCATAGTTACCGATAAGCGGGAAAGTCTGAATAACTACCTGACCAAAATAACTGGGGTCGGTAAGTGTTTCAAGATAACCTGTCATAGCTGTTGTAAAGACAAGCTCTCCCGTTGTTTCCTTTTCGGCTCCGAAGGCCTTGCCCTCGAAGTATGTGCCGTTTTCCAGAATAAGATATGCTGTTCGGCTCATAGGATCATCCTTTCAGAACAGTTATACTAATTTATAGTTCTATACTTTAATATACCATCATAGTATTTTAAAGCATTTCGGTCAATTTGTGATTGCGTATTAGAATAATAGTAAATTTTTTTAGTAGTCAGCAGCTAGCAGTCAGTAGTCAGTTAATCGTCAGCAAGTGTTTAATTGGTAGCTGAACTCACTTCTCTCGGATGATGTTCTTCTGTTTTTTGTATATACTTTATCGCGCGAACAACTAAGAACTAACTACTGACTACTGAGAACTAAAAACAGTTGACTATTTTTCGATATCGTTATATACTTTTAATGTAATTATTTTGGAGGAGATTACTATGGTAAACGTACCCGAATTATTCTCAAGCAAAGTATTCAACGACGACGTAATGAAAGACAAGCTGCCCAAGCCTGTCTACAAGGCGCTCAAAGCGACTATAGAGAACGGCGAGGCTCTTGACTCCAACATCGCAAACGCCGTGGCTCACGCTATGAAGGAGTGGGCTATCGACCAGGGCTGTACTCACTACACGCACTGGTTCCAGCCTCTTACGGGCGTAACCGCCGAGAAGCACGACAGTTTTATTACTCCCGACGGCGACGGCAAGGTTATGATGACATTCAGCGGCAAGGAACTCATCAAGGGCGAGCCCGACGCGTCAAGCTTCCCCTCGGGCGGTATCCGCGCCACATTTGAGGCGAGAGGCTACACAGCCTGGGACCCCACCTCCCCCGCTTTCGCCAAGGACGGCACTCTGTACATTCCCACAGCTTTCGCTTCATACACAGGCGAGGTTCTTGACAAAAAAACTCCTCTGCTCCGTTCAATGGAGAGCTTGTCAAAACAGGCTATCCGTATCCTAAAGCTGTTCGGCAAGGACGATGTCACACGCGTTAAGACAAATGTAGGTCCCGAGCAGGAGTACTTCCTTATTGACAAGGAAATGTACGACGCGCGCCCTGACCTTATCTATACAGGCAGAACGCTCTTTGGCGCTAAGGCTCCAAAGGGTCAGGAGCTCGACGACCATTACTTCGGTTCAATCAAGACAAGAGTTAAGGAGTTTATGGCTGAGCTCGACAAGGAGCTGTGGAGCTACGGCATTCTCGCAAAGACAAAGCACAACGAGGTTGCTCCCTCACAGCACGAGATTGCTCCCGTATTTACAATTACAAACATAGCCGTTGACCAGAACGAGCTTATGATGGAAATACTCAAGAAAACAGCGGAAAAGATGGGACTTGTCTGCCTGCTGCACGAAAAGCCTTTCGCGGGTGTTAACGGCTCGGGCAAGCACAACAACTGGTCACTGCTCACAAACACAGGCGAGAACCTTTTAAAGCCCGGTAAAAAGCCCGAGGAAAACCTGCAGTTTCTGCTCTTTCTCGCCGCTATCGTAAAGGGCGTTGACGAGTATCAGGATTTGCTCAGGATTTCCGTAGCCTCAGCGGGCAACGACCACCGCTTGGGAGCTAACGAGGCTCCTCCCGCTATTATGTCCGTATTCCTCGGCGACCAGCTCGACGCTGTTGTACACTCCATTGAGGAGGGCGAGGACTACGAGAGCGAAAAGCTCGACAATATGGAGCTCGGTGTTGAGGTCCTGCCTTCTCTGAGAATGGATACTACAGACCGCAACCGCACCTCACCCTTCGCCTTCACGGGAAACAGGTTTGAGTTCAGAATGCTCGGCTCGTCCGTAAACGTAGCCAGCCCCAACATTGTGCTCAACACAATCGTAGCCGAGGAGCTCAAAGAGTTCGCCGACCACCTTGAGTCTATCAAGGACGTTAAGCGCGCTATCAAGAGACTTGTCGCGAGGACCTTCAAACAGCACGACCGCATTATTTTCAACGGCGACAACTATTCCAAGCAGTGGGAAGCCGAAGCCGAAAGACGCGGGCTGCTCAACCTCAGGACTGTTCCCGAAGCCGTTAAGCATTACACCGAGAAAAAGAACGTTAAGCTCTTCAAGACAAACAACGTATTCACCAAGGGCGAAATGGAAGCCCGCTACGAGGTTGACCTCGAGAACTACGCCAAGATTATCAAAATCGAGGCGCTCACAATGCTCGAAATGGCGAAGAAGGATATCATCCCCGCCGTCAACGAGTATGTGAAATCCCTGACAGACACCGCTCTGGCTAAGCAGGAGCTCTCCACGGATATCCCCGTGATACTCGAGAAGAGACTTATTACAGATTTGAGCGAAAAGCTTGTGGAGTTCGCGGACAAGATGAACGAGCTCGAAAACGACCTCGAAAAAGCGGAAAAACTCATAAAGAATATGCAGAACTACGCGGACTTCTTTAAGGACGTAATTCTGGCTGATATGAACGCGCTGAGAGAAATCGGCGACTATATGGAGACCCAGACAGGCTCCGAGTACTGGCCCTATCCCTCATACGGCGAAATGCTGTTTGGAGTATAATTCGCAAGCGAATTATACTCAGTGATCAGTGATTAGCAGTCAGTAGTCAGTTGTGGTCGGGCAGAAACCTTCCATCTTCCACAACGTTCCCCAGTACAAAAATATAGTCGTTATGCGGACAGCTTGGAGCGCAGTCCTTTAACTCCTTTTTTTGCACAGCGCTTTTGCTCCCTTAATCCGCCACTAGCGGCGGTCGCAACGCTACCCGATTGTATTAATAATGATTTAAACTAATTAAACCCAAAGGTTCAGCTTTTAATGCGCCTTTGGGTTTATATTATAGTATTCAATGTTTTATTAATAGTTCGGGAACATAAGGTTTGTACTAATCAGGCTTTTGTTCTCGACATTCACTGACCACTGACTGCTGACAACTGACTACTAAAAAAGCAGCCTTTTCGGCTGCCTTTTTTTAAATTATTTAAACTTAACAGCTGTGCCTGTTGCCATAATCTCGGCGGCGCCCTCCATAACAGCGGAGCTTGCAAATCTAACATTTACAACCGCGTCAGCGCCCATCTGCTTAGCCTGATCTACCATACGCTGTGTAGCGACGTCTCTTGCTTCCTGCATCATCTTTGTGTAGGAACCGAGCTCTCCGCCTATTAAACTCTTTAAGCCCGCGCCGATGTCCTTAAAAGCGTTCTTGGACTGAACCATTGAGCCCGATACAAGACCGAGAGTCTCTAATTCTTTGCCTGAAATTGTTTCTGTTGTAACTAATAACATAATATACCTCCAAATTTTTAGTTGAGAATATTTAATTCTCACAGCTAATATATTATCATAACATCCTTAAAAATGCAAGTGAAAACGGAGCGGTTCATCTGAACCGCTCCATAAAATTATATTATCTTACTTTCACTTTTATCTTGACAGTTTTGGACGCGCTCTTATAAGTACTGTTTCCTTTTGCGGTAACTTTTATTTTTGCCGTATAGGTACCTTTCTTTGAACCCTTTTTGACCACAATTGTACCGTTAGATTTCAGCGTTAGTTTTTTGGAGCCTGACAGCTTTTTATATTTCACCTTGCCCTTAGCCTTTTTAACGGTAATCGGAGCGACTGTCCGCTTAGCCTTTTTAAGATTTTTATATTTAACTGTCTTTGTCTTAACCGTAATCTTCATTGGATTCGTCAGTTGACTGGCAACTATATCAATAATATAATTCGGCTCAACCGATATGACGTCATCACGTTTTTCAATCTCCTTAACCGCGTCAAGCACCTTTTGTTTTCCCTTTTCTTTCAGGTATGCCGCCACAATTGTGTGGTAGTTTGAATTATTCTGAAAAACCTTTTTGTAAGCCGCGTCAAGAGCTAATTCTTCCAACTCTGTTTCAGATAGATAATTTGGTAATTTGCTTTCATACAGCTTCGACCTGAAATCTTCAATATATCCTTTATAATCTTCCTTTATAGACTTTTGTGTGTAGGGAGTAAGGCACTTTACATAACTGATGTTTTCAAGCTTGAAATAGTCGGCTGTATAACCCTCAAATTCATCGCTGATTATATTGTCAAGGCTGGTTTTGCGGTTAAAAACAACCATTACGGCATCATCAAAAAAATCATTCTTAAGAGTCGCGGTGCATATAATCTTTTCTTCCCTGACATCAGAAACATCGGGCAGATACCCAAGCACATCATTAATCATTTGCTTCAATGCTTGGTCAGATATATTATCAAGCGAGCTTACCTCTAAAATGGTTCCGAAAGCTAATAAAACAGATAACAATAAAGCGATAATTTTTTTCATATCAAACACCTCTTTTCCTACTCATTACTTAACGAATCACATATTTCCAACATTTTATCCTTAGGAAAAGCGCCGCACGCCATAAAGACATACTCGCCGTTATCCCATATAATATCTGTCGAAATGTATTCCTCAGATTCCATAACACTGGCAAGGTACTTTTGACCGTTATATACGACCTCGGTATTTTCTGAGTTTTCGTTATCAATATCCGCCTCATAGTCCGCCTTAGTATACTGGTCAAATGTAAATTCATTTATGCCGTCGGAGTAAGTCAGCAAAACGCTGTCATCACTGACAAACTCGTCTGCAAGCTCATATTCTTTCGGCAGAGCTGTCAGAACAAACCGTTTTTCTATTTTTGAGGGATAGGTAACATCTCCCTCATTGTTCACTATAATTGTATCATAACCGTTTGAGCCCTGCAACAAAAAGTTTGCAATTATGTTTCTGCCCGCCTCAACACTCAGCGAAGCGAGCAGCGCCGCGGTAATAATCGCGGCTAAACATATTACTTTACGCGCGCGTGTCAATGTGAGTTTGTGGTAGATATTATGCTCGGACTTAAGCATTTTTTGCATTTTCTTTTCAAACTCATCTGTAAAAATGAACTCACCCTCATTATATAACGTGCCCGATAATCTTTCCTCCGCGTAGTCACATACAGCAGCACTAACAAGTTTTTCAAAATTATTTGTCATTCTGATTGTCCTCCTTTAATACTGATAAACGCTGTTTTCCTCTCAGCAGCCGCTTGCGGACAGTCGCCAATGAAATTGAGAGCGCCGAAGCTATTTCTTTATCGGATAGTTCGTTAAAATATTTCAAAAGCAAGACATCAGAGTAAATATCAGGAAGCTCATTTATGAGCCGTTTTATGTTCTCGGCAGTCATTTTGGCTTCTATCTCATTTTCAATATTCTCTGAGATGTCAATATCATCAAGATCAACGAAACGGACACGGTGTTCCTTGCGGTAAATATCCTTTGCGCAGTTTTCAGTCACAATTACAACGAAGTTTTTTGTACGGGTTGATTTAACTTCTCCAATACATTTGATGTTTTTCATAATTTTCAAAAACGCGTTATGAACCGCGTCTTCCGCTAAAGCATGGTCATTCAGAATACTATACGCGCGACTTGCCATAAGAACTCTATACTCATAATAAACTGAGGAGCATTTGCTTTTTTCTTCTTCGGTTTTTAACTCAGTTAGAATAACAGCCAAAATTTCTCCTCCCCTTTGTATAATTTTTCTTCTCCATATATTATAACGACTCAAAAACCAAAAATGAGACATTATTTATAAAAAAATGGAGCGGTTCATCAACTGAACCGCTCCGAAAATTTTGCATTAAACATTATGAATTATACGCAGCCCTGAGCCTTCATAGCCTCGGCAACCTTGAGGAAGCCCGCGATGTTCGCGCCTGCCATATAGTTGCCTTCCATACCGTACTCCTTAGCAGCCTCATCACAAGACTTGAAGATTTCCTTCATAATGTTATGGAGTCTTGAGTCAACATCCTCGAATGTCCAGGAAAGTCTCTCTGAGTTCTGGCTCATCTCAAGACCTGATACGGCAACGCCGCCAGCGTTAGCAGCCTTAGCGGGACCGTAAAGCATATTGTTCTCGAAGTAAACGTCGATAGCCTCGGGAGTAGAAGGCATATTGGAGCCCTCTACGAGAGCGTAACAGCCGTTCTTGGCGAGTGTCTCAGCGGACTCGCCGTCAATCTCGTTCTGAGTAGCGCAAGGCAGAGCGATGTCGCAGGGAATTGTCCAGATACCGCTGCAGCCTTCTGTGTACTTAGCCTCGGGATGAACTGTAACGTACTCTTTGATTCTCTTTCTCTCAACTTCCTTGAGCTGCTTAACGAGAGCAAGGTCAATACCGTTTTCGTCATAAATATATCCGTTGGAATCGGAGAGAGCAACAACCTTAGCGCCGAGCTCTGTAGCCTTCTGTGTAGCGTAAATAGCAACGTTACCCGAGCCTGAGATAACTACTGTCTGTCCCTCAAAGGACTTGCCGTTAGCCTTGAGCATTTCGTTAGCAAAATAGCATACGCCGTAGCCTGTAGCCTCTGTACGGGCGAGCGAACCGCCGAACGTGAGGCCCTTACCTGTAAGTACGCCTGTAAACTCGTTTCTCAGTCTCTTGTACTGACCGAACATATAGCCGATTTCACGAGCACCTGTACCGATATCACCCGCGGGAACGTCGGTGTTGGGACCGATATGCTTGCACAGCTCTGTCATAAAACTCTGGCAGAAACGCATAACCTCGCCGTCGGACTTACCCTTGGGGTCAAAGTCAGAGCCGCCCTTACCGCCGCCCATAGGGAGTGTTGTAAGGCTGTTCTTGAAAATCTGCTCAAAGCCGAGGAACTTGATGATACCGATGTATACAGAGGGATGAAGTCTTAAACCGCCCTTGTACGGACCGATAGCCGAGTTGAACTCAATACGGAAACCGCGGTTAACCTGTGTAACGCCGTTGTCGTCCACCCAGGGAACGCGGAAGATAATCTGTCTCTCGGGCTCAACGATTCTCTCGAATACGCCAGCCTCGATGAGGTCGGGTCTTTTCTCAGCTACGGGCTCGAGGGAAGTGAAAACCTCTGTTACAGCCTGAATAAACTCAGGCTCGCCCTGATTTCTCTTTTTAACTGTTTCAAGTAAATCTGCTAAATATTTGTTCTGTAGTGCCATTTCGATTCCTCCATTCTTAATTATCCAAAAATAACACTTTAACATATTAACACATACAACCTAAAATTGCAAGAATTATTTAAAAAATTTCATAATAATACGAAAAAAGAAAAATAATAGCCTATATTTGCACGGTTCCCTTGAACAAACTTGCAATTACAGTGGTCAGTATTTAGTGATTAGTGGTTAGTGAATGTCGAGAACAAAACAACTGCTCATTCAAATGTTTAGTACCCTAACTATTGATATAGGATTTAAGGATTGAGGGAACACCAAAGCTTTCCCTTGGGGGAAAGTGGCTGAGCGCAGCGAAGTCGATAGAGGGTCAAGTTTTTAAAATGCTCGCTATATCATACTTCAAAAAGTAATCTCATTAACAAGTGGACCCTCTCCCGCCTCACTGCGTTCGGCACCCTCCCCCAAGGGAGGGCTTGCTGCACAACTGACCACTGAAAAAGGCTCGGTTCCCCGAGCCTTTTTGCGAAACTATTTTACTGTAATAGTAACTTTAACGGTCTTTGTGAGAGGCTTAAACTTTGCGTTGCCTTTTACTTTGATTTTGACTTTAATTGTGTACTTGCCCCTCTTCATACCTTTCTTGAGGGTAAGCTTACCGTTCTTTTTGTTGACGGTAATTTTCTTGTCGCCCTTGACCTTAGTGTAAGTCACCTTGCCCTGAGGCTTCTTAACGGTAATCGCCTTGACTGTCTGGTTCTTTTTCTTCAACGCGGAGAGCTTGACGGTCTTTTTAGCTGTCTTTATCTTGGCGGTGTTAGCTCTCTTGACTATAGTGATAGTAACGCTCTTGCTTACACCGTTGTTTGCAGCGGTAATTGTTACCTTACCCACCTTTTTGGCTGTTACAACACCCTCGGCGCTTACTGTGGCAACCTTTTCGTTGTTTGAAGTAAATACAGTATCGCCGACAGGATTTGTTACATTAGCTATAACCTTTGTTTTATCGCCCACATAAATCTTGCTCTTCTGAGCTGTGAGAGTCATTGTTGTTTCTTTAGGCGGAGCGTCCTTGGATATAATCTTTACGTTGTAATCTACAGCACAGGTAATCAGCGTTCCGTTAATCTCATAAGTATTGCCCGCTTTCCACTGATTATAATAACTCTGGTTTGTGCGGTAGTCATCATAAGTAACCGAAAAGTCTCTTCCGCCGAAGCTGAACACGCCGTCAGAACACTTGACTGTAGCGCCGTCTGTGGTTGTTACGGTAAAGCTTGTAGGCTCAAGACCATCATAATTAAAGTAATCGCCTACATACCTGCCGTTTTCGTAGTAGGAACAGTAATTGCCGTGGTCGCGATCGAGTTCGGTAATCTCAAGATCGTTTGCCTTTACGCTCGCAACAGGATCATCGACTATATGAGTTTTAATCTTTACGGGATAGCCCATAATGCTTGCGGTGTAATCGTATGTATTGCCGACTGTCCATTCATTGCCAAATCCCTGATTACTGCTGAAATTGGTTAAGTAATATGTCTGACCATCGTACTGAACCCAACCGTCATCTCCCTCAAGCACTGTGCCGTTTTTGAGGGTTACTTTAACATTTAGTTCAGAATAACACTCATAGTATGTCCACTCGTTGTCATCATCATCGTATTCGGTCCGGGAATCGTATCCGTCGATAAGCGTCACATCGGCAACCTCAACGCTCTTTACAGGAGTACCGGTAACGGTAGCCTCGTAACTGAAGCTGCAGCCCAATACAGAACCGGAGCAGGTATAGGTATTGCCTATTGTCCATTGGGAATCATAACTCTGATTATCTACAATGCCGGTTACTTCGTAAAGTTCGCCGTCATATAAAACACAGCCGTATTCATCACTTGTAAGAACGGTATCGTCCTTAAATGTCAGGGTATAGCTATAGGGATAAGAATCATACCGGAAATAGCTTCCGACAAACTCATCGGTAATGGGATCATAGTAATCATCCAAATAACCGTCCGCGTCTTCAATGAGAGTTACCGGCTCGGCTGTAACACTCTTTACAGGTGACTCAATAATCTCAACGGTGAATTCGTCGGTTACACCCATAATCGTGCCCTTGACCGTATGCTTGCCCAAGCCCCAGGGGTTTTCTTCCTGGTCATCGGATACATCGAGATAAAGCCAGTTATTATCATAGTATACGGAGGAGTACTGAGTACTTTCACACTTTGTTCCGTTTTTGAGTGTAATTGTAAAAGTGGGAGAATAATAATATTTGCCGGCGTGCTTGTGTGTATCAACTATAATACTTACATCGTTGATTTCAACGCTTTCCGCGGGAGTTCCGACAACTGTTACGTTAAACGAAGCGCTTACACCCCATACAGATACCGAAGCGGTATGAACGCCTAAACCCCAAACATTCTCCTCAGTCTGGTCATCGGAGAATACAACGGGAAGCTCTTTTCCTCTGAATGTGTAATCGCCGTACTCATCAGCTGTAACAACAGTATCGTCATACATTGTTATCTCAAGCTCCGCGAATTTCTCATAATCGAACTTTTCGTAGTCGCCGTCATCAACCCAAACGGTATCAACGCCCTGACGAACTGTAATTTCGTCATTTTTGAAGCCGATGGATTTAACAGTATCCGCTTTAACCTTAACTTTAAAATCATCCTTAACGGAGCCTACGCTGCCTGTTACCGTATATTTGTTTCCGGGCAGCCACTGGTTCTCGTATGATTGGTTATCCTCATAATTCAGTTTGTACCAGCGTCCGTCAATTTTAACAGTGCCGTCTTCACCTTTTACTGTCGTGCCGTTTTTAAGCGTAACGGTGAATTCGGGAGTATAATAGTATTCGTCAAAATCCTCGCGGCAATCCCAGTCATAGGATGAGACGCAGTCAATTCCGGCGTGAACCTCAACATCCTTAATTTCGAGCTCGGCAATAGGATTTTCAACTACTGTAACGTTAATCTCACAGCTTTTGGCGCCCACGAATACATACGATTTGTGTACGCCCGCGCCCCATTCATTGTCATCATCCTGGTCGTCTGTGTAACTGATTCTGTAAGTGACGCCACCTACTGTTACCGATTCATCTTCAACTGTTTTTTCGAGAGTTGTACCGTTCTTAAGTGTAATCGTAATCTCAGGATTATAATCAAATGATTTGTACGAATACTCCTCTCCGTCCATAGTATATGTAGCGATACCGGAATCAACTCCGTCATAGACTGTTATGTCCTTAGCGCTGATACTCTTGACAGCGGACTCTGTAATTGTGTAATCAAACTCATACTGTTTCGCGAAAAGAGTTGCATATACCTTGCGTGTGCCAATCTGCCACGGCTCGTCGTACTGCTTTGTGTTAACAACGGCAGAATACCTTTCGTCAAACAGCTCAACAGAGCCGCTGTCGGACTGAATTGTTTCGCCGTTCTTTAAATAAACAGTAAACTCCGGCTCATCGTTGTAGTAGAAATATACTTTATCAAATACGCTCTGCTCTGTCTCATCGTCCCATGAATAATAGGAACCTATATAGCCGTTTGTACCCTCAACGCAGGTTATATCATCAAACTCAACTTTGCTGATCGGGCTTTCCTGAACATTAACTACAGCGGTAGTCTCGAGGCCGAGAATACTGTATGTAACCTCATGGTTGCCTGTTGACCAAGGAGTTTCCCAAGACTGGTCATCCATATAATCAACAGTAAATTCAACGCCGTTGTATGTAATGATGCCGTCCTCATCGGATGTCAGAACTGTGTCGTCCTCCAGAGTTACTTTGCACTCAATCTGGTCAGCGTATTCATAGCTCGCCCATGCGTGTTCGTTTTCGTAATCATCGTAAGATTTGACATATTGAGAATCCAGATCCTCATAAAGATCTATTTTCTCAACTGTCATACTCTTGGGCGCAGCCATATCGCCCGCTGGTAAAGTTTCGTCAGGGTCAGATTCATCTGTCGGATCTGACTCACTGCTATCAGACGGATCTGATTCATCAGTTTCGTCCTCAGCGGTTTTAACCACAGAATCCACAGCCTTGGCGGTCTTTGTTTCTTCAACAGCCGTACTCTGCTCGGTTTCATCAGCAGCGAACGCCGAAATCGGCGCAGCGGTGAATACGCTCAAAAGCATAAGCAAGGCTAAGAAAATGCTTAATAGTTTTGGTAATGATTTCATATTCTTTCCTCCTTAAAAAAGACAAATTTATTATATATTTATTATGAATTTGTGTCAATAATTTTACACAATATTGCCTGTTGTAGCGTTCAGATATCTTATAACGTCATCAGGATTGAGCTTTACCTGAGTACCGATTTTACCTCCGCTTATATAAATGCTGTCAAAACCGAGCGCGCTGTCGTTGAACACAGTTTTAAAAGCGCCCTTCATTCCGATAGGAGAAACATTGCCGCGTTCATATCCGCAAATCCTTTTTAAATCCTTAACCCGCACCATTTCGATGCTTTTCTCCCCCACAGCTTTAGCCGCTTTTTTCAAGTTAAGATTTGTATTAACGGGAATGTCAAATACATAGTATTCCACTGACCTGCCTTTAGCCACCAGCGTCTTAAAAACCTCGTCGGGGTTTTGTCCCATCAGAGCCGCAACTTCATTGCCCTCCACAGCTTCGGCGCCGTGCGGATACTCAAAAACCTCGTAGCTTATCTTCGCCCTGTCGAGTATTCGCATTACGTTTGTTTTAATCTGTTTAGGCATTTTTTATGACCTTCCATTCTTCAATCAGTCTGTCGAGTGAGTAAGCCGCGTTGGCGGGACTGGTTGAGGGCAGCTTCACCGCTTTAATATTCGTTAAAGGAAATATAAATTTCATATACATCTTATGTGACAGCGCACCGTTGCAGAAAACTCTGTCAACTTTACTGTTATTGATTATCAAGAATAAGTCATTGGGGACAACGTCCTTTACCGAGCTGTCGCTTGAACCCGTGATTGTGCAGGACTGTATCGAATCCCACAAGGCGAGGTTATGAGACAAAATCAGCCTTTTCTTTTCGTCGATATTTTGGGGCGCCTCTTCCCCATACAGCGCGGCTATCACGCGCCAGAACCTGTTTTGCGGATGTCCGTAGAAGAACATAGCCTCTCTGGACTTTACCGACGGAAAGCTGCCGAGTATCAGGATTTTTGAGTTCTCATCATATAGCGGCGGGAACGGATGTATTATATTCTTTGTTTCACTCATACTATCACCAAATCAATTATATACTTTTTATATTTAATCATCAAGTGTCACATATACAAATAATTTGAGGTTAGATATTTAGAAAGCATTGAAATTAATAACTTAAGGTTGTATAATAAAAGTGTAAAGTATAATCACATAAGGAGTGAGATTAATGAAAAAGTTATTATGCATAATGATTTCCGCGATTATGATTGTCGGAATATTTTCATCCCTGCCGTTGAGTTCTTTGGCGGCATCTCAAAAAGTAAAACTTAAAAAATCGTCAGCTACTCTTAAGATTAAAAAGAAAAACGGCAAGACGGTTTATGGCTCCACAACTATCAAAATCAAGAAAGCCAAGGGCGTAAAAATCAATAAAGTTACATATAAAAGCTCCTCAAAGAAGATTGCAAAAGTTACCTCCAAAGGCAAGGTAAAGGCAACCAAGAAGGGCAGCGCGAAAATATCCGTCAAGGTAAAATACAAGTATAAAAAGAAAACTTACATAAAAGCTTTGACCTTTAATGTAATTGTTAAAGACCTCAGAACTGCCGCGCCAACAGCTTCTACCGAAGCCCCGACAGAACCTGCGTCAACAGAAGTTACACAACCGACGGCGCCTACTCAGGAAACCGAGCCCGCTACTCAAAGCCCGACCGAGTGCAACGACACAATTGCTCTAAACAGCGTTCCAAATCCGACAAATACAAAATACAGCTTTGAGGACACGGAGTTCCTTAAAAAGCTCTCAAAATTCTCAAACAAGCTATATGCTATGTCGGCTCAGGAAGAAAACGGCAACTACACAATGTCGCCCGTATCCGTATATATGGCGGTTTCAATGCTATACGCAATAGGCAGCGAAGATGTCAAAAGCGATGTGCGGGAGCTTACAGGAATGGATGACGGAGATTTTGCGAGCACGGGAGATTTGGTCAGATACCTTTCGAGAACACGTGATTATAACGGCACCACTATCACTCAGCTTAATCTTACAAACTCAATATGGCTTAACACGGGCTTACAGGCAGACCCCAATGTGCTCAACTCACTGGCAAGCGACTGCTTCTGCAACGCTTTTGAAACGCCTTTCTACGCAGACAATCAGGCGGCTAATCAGGCGATTCGCGATTTCATCAAAAAGAACACTAACGGTCTTATCGACCAGAACTTCAACATTCCGAAAAGCACTCTGTTCACAATGATTAACACGCTGTACTTCAAGGATTTATGGAGTACCGAGTATCTGAATATGACAACAGAACAAAGAAACTTCAATTACGCAGACGGCAGCAGTAAGACGCTTGAATTCCTCTCGAGCGATTATATTGACGGACAAATTCAGGAGACCGACACATCACGCTACTTCTACACAACTACAAGCGCGGGATACAAGGTAAAGCTCATATTGCCTAAAAACGGGTGCACTTTAAAACAGGCGATGTCAGCCGAAAACCTGAACACAATTAATCAGGATACGGAATTCAACGAAATTGACTCTAACAACGCTCACCACTACACATGCTGTATATTCCCTAGCTTTAAAGTTGAGAGTTCCACACCGCTCGCGGAAGTTCTCACCAAAAACAAACAGCTGGAAAACGCTTTCGGAGGCTTCACCTCTCCCCTCGTTTCAAGCGATATAGTTTTATCGGATATAGTGCACAGAGTAGTTTTAGATGTGAACAAAAAAGGCGTTGAGGGCGCTGCGGTGACACTCTTCCAGTACGCGGGCGCTACGCCTCCCGACGAGACCGTAAAAATATATCACGACTTTGTACTGGACAAAAACTTCGGCTTTATCATAACCGACAAGTCCGACGTTGTACTATTCGAGGGACAAATCACAAATCCATAAAATGCAAAATTTCAGCCGAGAGCTTTTGATATGCTCTCGGCTTTTTCTGTCTTATTCTGTTAAAAACATTCCCCGCTGCTCAAGAAGTCCTCGAGCACTGTATCAAAATGGGCAGGGTGAACATCATACTCGTTACACATCACGCACAGCTTTTTTACCGCGCCTAAGTTGCGCGAGACGTCATAAACAAACCTTGTGGTTACGACCTTAACGCCGTAGCCCTCGCTTTCTTTTTCGGGAATGATAACGCTGTATTCTGTCATAATAACCTCTTCCGTAACAAAATGTGAATATTGTTGACGTTTTGTTTATTATATATGTCACTCCCTAAAAATGTCAATATTTTTTACATAACTGTAAAAAACATTTCTTTATTGATACCGAATAAGGTTGTTATAATTCTATATTAGAATTATATGTGCGTTTCTTTTATTATACAAAGAAAACTCGGCAGAGCTGTTCCCTTATTGTTCTTGGTATGGTATTTCCCAAAATAGCATCGATAATTATCACCACATCTCTGAAGACGAGCCTGACGATAATAATGAATACAATACAGAAGAAGATAACGAAGAGGGAAACGATTACTACTACCCTAAAACCGAAGAGGAATTCAAGTCTATTAATGAGGCAATAAACAAGCAATTGGAAGAAAAGAATAGACCGTTCGTGTCATGGCTTATCAGCAAATGTTGCTTTGATATTGCTGACAGTATTGAGAAACTGGAAAAATGCATCTTAAAAAAGCCTTATTACAGCATTTATCTGAAGTTTTCCAAAAAACCTGATTCAGACTTATCTTATTGTCAAAAATGTGGACAAGCTATTGATTGGTGTGAGAAAGTCAAAAATGATTAACCTTATTACACCGAAGGTGTTAGTGCCAAAACAGTTTACTCACAAGCAAAATCTTCCATTTCAATAATTGAATTTTCTGCCTGAAATTGCAAAAGATAAACAGGCAAAGGAATTTGAATAATTTTGATAGATAAGGGAGTTTATGATATATGAAAGCAACAGGAATTGTTAGGCGGATTGACGATCTCGGACGGGTGGTTATCCCCAAGGAAATCAGGCGGACGCTGAGAATCCGAGAGGGCGACCCGCTGCTGACAGTGTTGATAGGGAAGCTAAGCCTTCGTATAATACCACCAAAACCCAACGGCGGCGTTCGTACATATTGACTAAAGAAAAACAGGCTTGGAATCAAATCCGAGCCTGTTGGCTGTTTCACCTAAAATTATTTAGTAACAATCCGACTGCGGTTATTGCCGCAGCAACCGCTCCCACAACAGCCAGAGCAATCCATAATGCCGAATTGTATTTGGGAGGTTTTGTATTATATGTCGGTGTCGTATAGTTTACTCTTGTTGGTTGCGGCTGAACAGTTTGTTTTTGTTGATTTGCCCGTTCAATTTTGCCGACAATAGCAAGCGGATCCTGCTGACTGAGCAAACGATTGTGAAAATCTTTCAGCCAATTGACATCTGCCGCGGTACATTCAACGTAACCTGTCTCATGCGCAAGCTGATTTCGAACCCAACGAATGTGCTTCAGCTGTTTATAGTCGTTCTCCCACTGCGAAATTCTGTATTTTACATACACAGGCGTCATTTCCATTTGTTCTATGTATGTGCTGACGCCTTTTTCAGAATTAAAAATTTCTCGGCAAATTTTATCCACATATTTGAACTCATCAAACAATTCTGATTCAATGCTGTTCATTTTATTCCTTCTTTATCTTCGCATTTGAAATCTCCATTATGTGATTTACATAATCTGAAAAGTCGCTATTCATTTTTCCAACGTCATCGAACGAGGTTTTCAGCGTATTTCGTCTGAATAAAAGTGCCGCAAACAGCCTGTGAATCCAGCAGAATGGCAACAAAAACGGAAGACATTTCAAAATTCTATATCTTGGTTTCATCTGCGAATATTTTAATTGCCAGCGGTCGGCAAAGTATGTTATTTTACCCCACAAAGTGCGCTTTTCGCCGTGCCCTTTATCATAATCGAGCACAAGGCGGTTTTCCGAATTGCCGAATGTGCTGTTATTAAACACAAACTCAGCTATCTCAATCAGCTCGTCATCAGGCTTTTCACCGTCAAAGAAGAAGCGGTTGAGCTTCAATGTGGTATCAAGAAAGCCCTCCATACCAAAGCTTCTCAGCTCTTTGCGAATATAGCCCATGTCGAGCTGCATCTTCTGCGTCATAACATATATGTCAAGATACTGTCTGAGCCCGCAGCCTCCGGATGTAAAATGCTTATATAAATGGCATAAAACATGAATAAAGAAATCATCATTATGATAAAGATAAAAATTTTTATAACCTTCTTTTAGCTCTGTGTGTATAAATGGGTCAATAAAATACCCTTCAAAATCATAATCATCAGGGAACAATTCCTGATGCAATTCAATATTTAAAGCCGGTTCCTTTATATACGGAACATCATTATGCTTCCATTCGGTCTTTTTGCGATAACCCAAATTCAACATAATCGGATGAGCTTTTTCTAATTCATTACCAATATAAATATCAATATCTGTAAAGGTTCTCAATGCCGGATTTGGATAATAGTACTTAAGTATAGCGCCCTTAAGTGGTAAAAAAGGTATTTCATTTTTTTCGAATGCTTCAAAGATTTGCTGACCGGCAAGCTCAAACCGCGCTTCTCTGAGTACGTTCAGCTTATAATCGTCCTGAAACTCCTTTAATTGAGCATCATCATATCCAAGTTTTTTTAAGGCAATGTATGCCATATTAGTAACGTCTTGCTCTTTTTGATAAGCATATAATCCCTCAAGTGTCATCCCTTCGGGTATAGCGAGCGGCTCGGTACCATTAAGCACCGAGCTAAGCAAACGACAAGTGTATATGCCGTATATGAAGTTGTTGCTGAGTTGTTTTTCCATAGTGCCCATTGTTTATGTTTATAAGCTAAAGTTCTCAAAACTTGATTCTTGAATTCTTATCGGGAATATATCTATACAATCGATACCAGTTTTATTAAGTTATAATTAATTTAATTGCTTATTATCGTGTAATTCCTTTAAATATCTTCTTAAGGCATCCTGCCAAGTAGGAAGTCTGTCAAATCCGTTTTCAGCAAGTTTATCCTTACTCATACGGCTGTTTGACGGGCGCTTTGCTTCTGTGGGATACGCGTCGCTACTGACAGGGCTTACCTCAACATTTGTATACTCTGGATAATACTCAGATGCCTGCTTCATAATCTCACGAGTAAAATCGTACCAACTACATATTCCTTCATTTGTTGCGTGGTATCGTCCATACTTATCGCTATGAATCATATCAACAAGCAGTTTTGCGAGGTCAACCGTGTATGTAGGTGAGCCAATTTGATCATCGACTACAGTCAACTTGTTATGCATTTTGCCGAGATTGAGCATTGTGCGAACAAAGTTCTTGCCGTTCATTCCAAACAGCCACGAAATTCGGACTATAAAGAATTTATCAAGTGTATTCTCAACTGCCAACTCGCCCTCATATTTACTCTGTCCATAAGCGTTGAGAGGATCTCGTTTATCATCCGGTTGCCAAAAGCGCTCTCCCTCACCGTTGAACACATAGTCAGTGCTGATGTAGAGCATTTTGATATCAAGCTTTTCACAAGAATCAGCTATATTTTTAGTACCATCTACATTAATTCTTCGGCATAGCTCAACATTCTCCTCAGCGTTGTCAACCGCTGTATACCCAGCACAGTGAATAACCGCGTCAATATTAGTATTACTTATGAAGTTTTCAACCGCAAACTTATCGGTGATGTCCATTTCCTCAATATCAACTGCAACCACCGTATCGCCACGTTTAGTCAGCTCTTTGGATACATCATAACCAAGCTGTCCTTTGCACCCTGTTAATAGAATCTTCATTTATCGCTCCATAATCTTTTGTTAATTTCACAAATCACTATACATTCAAATATTCTATCGCTTCTGTTCTAGACTTTTCTAAACAAGCACTAATATCACTAGTTGCTAACTCTTGATTTAATACTAATTCAATATCATCAATAGATACAGATCTATACCCTAAATTAAACTTATTCAATAAGTCGGACAGTTTATTAGAATTGCTATCTCTAATAAGAGTTACAAACGGCACTTGATATTTAATCGAAAACACCGTTCCGTGGAAAGTGTCTGTAACAACATAATCCGCATTTTTAAAATATGCAAGCATTTTAAATGGGTCAACACATCTGTACTCATCCGTAAAAGATTGTCTTACTCCTATTGAAAGAGTTTTTTTGTTATTTTTATGGGCAAATTCTTGGATAGCTTTTGCCTCTTCATCATTAATTCTTCCGGAATAGGCATAAACAATTATATAATTTTTCAAATCAACATCACTAGGAATTTCTTTTTCAAAATCATATAATAAAACCGGATCTACATTCATAGTTGGTTCTATACCCGTTAACTCTTTCACAATTATATAGCTATTTTTATCTCTAACAGAAATCTTTTCGAAACTCAGTAAAAAAGAGGCAATTTCATTTCGTTTATGATATTCTGTTAACTTTTGTAACGTCGTTGAGCCAAACGATGCGGCATATGAAATAATAGTATTTGCATTTGAATTGAAGCCAAAAAGCTCTGGAGAATATCCAACATCCGGATTTGATTGGGTACAGTTGAAAACCTCATCACTTCCTATAACTAACATATCAATATTGGGATTATAATTCTTTTTTTCTGTAACGCCTAATAATGGAAGCCACTCAGATTTGAATTTGTTATAGTAAATACCATATGATTCATTTTGAATAATTTCACTTTTGCGCTTTTCTCTATATTTTTTTGAAAAAACAACATTAAAAGCTTTAGATAACAGAGAGGAGGTATCATCACCATCATTCAATTCATTTACAATTGGATTTCCGATATGATAGTCAACAAACTCCACTTCATGTCCTAATGATTCAATTGTTTTTTTCAATGCATATGCTTGCAAAAAAGAACCATAATTGATAATTCTTTGCATCGACATTATTCCTATTCTCATACTATTTCCTCAGTATTTTCTTAGCAGTAATTCGAAGTTTATTTTTAATGTTATTTTTAAATAAAATTATTTTATTCTTTTTGATTAATCTTTTATATATTTCATAAGTTGCGTGTTCAAAGCCTTGATTCAAATATAAACTCAAAAAACTATCTCTATCTGAGTTTCGTTCAGACGGAGAATTCAATTGCGCATTGCCTTTAAGCGCTTCGGCAACTGTTCTTTCTTCACAAAACAAATCCTTTTTTACTGAATCAAAAAACAAATCACCTTTTGTTGAATTAGTTAGAACCAACGAAATAGCTCCTGTATAGGGATGATCAAAGGGTATTTCTAATCCTAATCCCCAAAAATCTCCAATAGTAATATCAGAAGAGCGTTCATTACAAGCATATTCGCACTCATAACATGAATCATAATAGGTTAAACAATTAATAAAAGAAAGTAAATATGTATCAATACTGCTATGTGCGCTATATTTTTTTTCATAATCAGAATATGCGCTAAAACAGAACACGTTATCCTCTCTAAACTGAACACTATCAATTTTCGACTTAGTAATATTACTTATATACTGAATATGCTCATTCAAATAAGATATAGGAGGTGTTCCATGACACACCAAATCAACAAGTAAAAGATTATCGTATTCTTTATGCAAAAAAGATTTTAAAGCAGCTATTTGGCAAGGAAGGCCTATAAAAATAACCTTTTGGTTATCATTCAATAGAGCTTTTATCTCGTTATAAGAATCATTCATATAGCTATGAACATATTTTGATTGCTTAAACTCAGTTACTCGTTGACTATTATAACCTTTTATTACAACATTTAAATCTTTATCATATGCTGCCCCAAAACAATAGCCGCCTTCGCTTAATACTTTTTGATAAAAAACAGAAGCCGCACCACCAGATGCACTTGTTTTCCTATCATCAGGATTATTACTCCAAACAGCAAATGCTTTTCGTGGATACTCTTTTTTTACACCATTGATAATATGGCAAACAGATCTGCACTTACCACACTTAATGCATAGATTATTGTTTATGATAGGATAATCGAAACCATATTCATTGGTTTTTAAAGAAATACAATTCTGAGGACAAGCACTAATACAGGCTCCGCAAACTGTACAACGCTTTTGACTACAAACCTCCATATAAATCTCCCAAAAATGTAAAAACTAATTATTTCGTTAATACTATGTTGAATAATAATGAAATATATTTTTTGTTTAAATGATAGTTATAAATTCCGGCTCTACATATTCAGTAATTACTTCACCATATTTATAAAAAAACAGTTTTCTTTTTTTCGCAAGCTGCTTTGCATCAATTTTTAATTTGCAAAAATCCATATCTTTATCGCTCTCTATTGTTTTCCAACGAAGATATCCAATAAGGTTATCACTAGTAGTAAGGAACACAAACCTATTGGAAGCTTTGATGCCGTTTTTCATAATACTATCCAGATTAACTAAAGGAGTGAAATGGTAAAGGTGTGAAACATTCCGATATTCTATTATTTTGTTTTGTAAATCATCATATACTAATGCATTAGCATTATCGGAATTCGGAATGATTCTTTTCGTAATTGAATCTCCGAAAAAATACTTGATAAGTACATATTTTTCATATCTTTTACTGCACTTTGAATTAAGCTTTCTACCAAGAAAAGCAGCATCTTTTAACTCATTAGAATAACAGCCGTACAAGCTTCTTGCTTTTAAGACCTGTTTTATTTTTATAAAAAAGCCTCTGTTTTCATTATTTAATCCAAAAGGATCACTTTTTACATCGGCTATTCTCACTCTAATTATTTCCATTGTTTATCATCTTATTTCATCATCTATTCCCATACATCTTCTCATAATAATTCTGGTATTCTCCGCTTATGATTTCCTGCCACCACGGTTTGTTATCAAGATACCATTGAATTGTTTTCTTGATGCCGTCCTCAAACTTCGTTTCAGGCAGCCAGCCAAGCTCGTTGTGGATTTTGGTCGGATCGATTGCATAGCGTAGGTCGTGACCTTTGCGGTCGGTAACATATGTAATCAGGCTCTCAGGCTTGCCAAGCTCCTTACAAATCAGCTTAACTATGTCGATGTTCGCCATCTCGTTGTGACCGCCTACGTTGTAGACCTCTCCTACCCTGCCGTTGTGGATAATCAGGTCAATCGCCTTGCAGTGATCCTCAACATAGAGCCAGTCGCGCACGTTCTCGCCCTTGCCGTAGACAGGCAGAGGCTTGTCCGCGAGCGCGTTCGCAATCATAAGCGGAATCAGCTTCTCGGGGAAGTGATACGGACCGTAGTTGTTGGAGCAACGGCTGATTGTGACAGGCAAGCCGTATGTACGGTGATACGCGAGCACGAGCAGGTCAGCCCCCGCCTTTGACGAGCTGTATGGTGAGCTTGTATGAATCGGCGTCTCCTCGGTAAAGAACAAGTCGGGACGGTCGAGCGGTAAATCGCCGTAGACCTCGTCGGTGCTAACCTGATGGTAACGCTGAATGCCGTACTTGCGGCAGGCGTCCATCAGCACCTGAGTGCCTAAAATGTTTGTCTGTAAAAAAATCTCGGGATTCTCAATAGAGCGGTCAACGTGACTCTCAGCTGCGAAGTTGACCACGATATCGGGATGTTCCTCCTCGAAGAGCTTGTAAACCGCCTCACGGTCAGTAATACTCTCCTTAACGAATCTGAAATTCGGGTTGTCCATAACGGGCTTCAAAGTCGAAAGATTTCCCGCATATGTAAGGCAATCGAGACAAATTATTCTGTAATCAGGATATTTTTTGAGCATATGAAAGACGAAGTTGGAGCCGATAAAGCCCGCTCCGCCTGTAACGATAATTGTCATCTTAACCCTCCGTTTTGTCGAGATACTTGCCGTCAATAACATCCTTGAGGTACTCGCCGTACTGGTTTTTCTTGAGCACTTCGTAGGACTGCATAATCTGTTCTTTGTCGACCCAGCCATTCAGATACGCGATTTCCTCAAGGCACGCAATCTTGCGGTGTTGGTGCTTCTCCATTGTATATACAAAGTTTGTCGCGTCAACGAGCGAATCGTGAGTGCCTGTGTCGAGCCATGTAAAGCCCTGTCCGAGCAACTCAACATTCAGCTCGCCGTTCTCAAGATAAATGCGGTTGAGGTCAGTAATTTCGAGCTCTCCGCGTGCTGATGGTTTCAGGTTCTTAGCGTACTCAACAACGCGGTTGTCGTAGAAATACAAGCCCGTGACACAGTAATTTGTCTTAGGATTCTTGGGCTTCTCCTCAATAGAAATCGCCTTGCCGTCCTTATCAAACTCAACGATTCCGAAACGTTCGGGATCGTCTACATAGTAGCCAAACACCGTCGCTCCGCTCTCCTGTGAAGCGGCTTTTCTAAGGCGCTTTTTAAGACCGTGACCGGCGAAGATATTATCGCCTAGCACCATAGCAACACTATCGTCACCGATAAAATCCGCACCGATAATGAACGCCTGAGCAAGTCCATCGGGACTCGGCTGAACAGCATATGAGAGAGCCAAACCAAACTGGCTGCCGTCGCCGAAAAGCTCCCTGAAACGAGGCGTGTCCTCGGGAGTTGAAACAATCAGAATCTCTCTGATCCCCGCATTCATCAAAACCGACATCGGATAATAAATCATCGGCTTGTCATACACGGGAATAAGTTGTTTACTTGTAACTGTCGTCAGCGGATAAAGGCGCGTGCCAGATCCACCTGCTAAGATTATGCCTTTCATATGCACCTCAAAATATTATATATATTTCCCAAATCAGATTTTTATAAGTAATGAAATGCCTCTTTCATTGTTTCGGCAAAATCAGCTTCACATTCAAATCCCGTATCATTATATAGTTTATATGTGTCAATTATAGAATAATCGAGATATTGAACTTCTTTATACTCTCCAAAAAGAAGCTCGCTCTCCGAAGACAGTATGTCGCGCATAGCCGTTATATTTTCTTTAAAAGTTTTTACTTTTTTATGTCCAACATAATACCTTATCATATTTTTGCCTTTTTCGCCTATCGCAAAAAAAGCCTTTGCAACATCGCTGACATGGATTAAATCGTACTCGTTATTACCCTCAATTAGTTTTGAAGCAACCCCTGATTTAAAGTTTCTCATAACAATATTCACAAGGTTATTTGGATTCATACCATTCCCATATACAATGGCTATTAACCCGGAACAATACTCTATACCCTCTAAGCTAGCTTTTGCTCTCAAAATTAAGTCCGCTGCCAATTTCGAGGTCCCATAAACATTCGTATATCTTGCATTATACTCATCTTTACAAGCTATCGTCTGAGCTTCATATTCATTACATGTTCCCGCAAAAACAAATTTTTGGCAATTCATAGTAATTGCTTGATCCATCGCAGCAACTGCATATTTGGAGTTATCAAGCTGTAGCTTTGCATCTTTAAACGGAGCGCCAAATGTCCCATTCCACGCAAAATGATAAAACACGTCAATATCCCGATCGACAATAATGTCAGAGAGATTTGAATACTTACCAAAATCTGCTATAACGGGTGTAAAAAGTGCATTATCAGTAAAACCATCAAAACAGTCCTCGCTTATATCTACTCCGATTACTTGAATCTCTTTAGATAATAACAATTCACATAAATTTCGACCGATAAATCCACCTACACCAGTTATAACAACCTTTTTCATTATCCGTTCTCCTTAATTGAAAAGTTTAAATCACTATCTTTAAGATAGGGCGCTTTTGTATCCTTTTCTGATATGATAGGATTACTGATACCCCAATCAATCGCAATTTCTGGGTCATCAAATCTTATGGAACGATCCAATTCAGGATAATACCATTCATCAACCTTATATAATACTTCGCAGTTATCTTCTAAAGTAATAAATGCATGGCCAAAACCAGATGGTATCCATATTTGTTTTCTGTTCTCTGCTGAAAGCTCAACTGATACCCATTTTTTAAAAGTCGGTGAGTCTTTTCTAAGATCAACCGCAAAATCCATCACTCTACCTCTTGTGCAACGCACAAGCTTCAGCTGAGGTTTTGGATTATTCTGAAAATGAATACCTCTAACTATACCTTTTTTTAACGACAAAGAGTGGTTATCCTGAATAAAAATCGGATTTAATCCGTATTGCGCCATTGTTCTTGAGGAATATGTCTCACAATAATATCCTCTGAAATCCTCGAAATATGTAGGTTCTATTATTTTTACACCATCTAATTCTAACTCAGTAATCTTTAATTCAGCCATTTTAATTCTCCTTTTTTATCATTTCAACTAATTTTAATTGCCTAATAAGATTAGAATAACTCTTTTCTCGGTTTCCAATACTATCTATGCAACTTTTGAAAAACTCTATAGATTTTTTGAATGTACAATCAGCCGATAAATCAATTATCTCTTCAGGATTGTTGCCGACTTTCTTGGTTAGCTTTGGAACAAATCCATCAGGGGCGGTAAAAATTCGGTTAGCAAAAAGTGTTCCTTTGCTCCCCCAAATTTCCAAATCACACTTGTAGCTATTGTCCATACCGAATGCTATTTGAGCGGTAAGTCCTTCATCATTAACTACGGTAGCTGTGCCGAAAATATCCACTTCAAAACCATCAATATAGTTAAGATAAGAAGAAACAATTTTGGCAGTTTCTCCCAACAACAAAGAAGCAAGCTTTATTGTGTAGCCGCCATTGTCAAGCAAAGTGCCTCCGCCAAGCTTTTTATTGTATCTGAAATCATTGGCAGCTCGTCTTGGGAAGCCAAAAGCCATTCTGTAAAGCCTTACATCTCCTATTTCACCTGATTCTACAATTTCGTTAATCTCCTCAAGCTGTTTGTGATATACAAACATATAGTTCTCGTGTAAAGCTAAATCTTTTCCTTTTGCTAATTCAACTAATTCTTTTGTATCTTCAAGTGATGTAGTAGACGGTTTCTCGAGAAACAAATGCTTGTTATGCCGTAAAACTTCTTTCCCCCATTTATAGTGTAAAGCGGGAGGCAACGGAAGATATATTGCGTCAATACTATCATCTTCTATCATTGATGAATAACTTTTATAAACTGTTCCGCCGTAGTTCTCAGTAAAGTTTAAAGCTTTTCTTAACTCTAAGTCTAATAACTCGTCAGTTAATTCTCCATCCCATTCACAAGCATCGGCAATTGCGACGCCAGCGAATTCAAATTCATCCAACTCGGAAAGAGATGGCATAAACCTTCTGAATGCTATTTCCGATGGACATATTACTCCTATTTTGATTCTATTCATTTATTCTCCCCTTAAATTTCAAGTGTTGATAACAGGTTTCTTAGCTGAACATTTAATATGTTATTATATTGAATTAGTTCATTTAGAGTTTTATAAGTTACCCAAAAATAGTTTTCAGGTAATTCTCCGATTTCGTCTTTTTCTATTTCAATAATAGCATTATTGTTTTCTTCATGGTAGAATCGTCCACCTTCCTCAGAAAAAACATTATTAACCATTATTCCTTTTTTATTCCTAAGTTTATCAATAAAAAGTCTATATATTTTATCTTCAATTTCATCAGTAACAAACTCTCTTTGAACAGATGGACCAAACTCAATACCATCAAATGCTCCAATTTCCGGTTTTGTTTTAATCAAAAACAGTCTTACACCATTTTCAACACATGTAAACAATCCAAATAGAGCCTTTCCATTTGATTCGATAAGCGGCTGATCCCATTTAATAACTTCTCTTCCTTCGATTTCAATATCACAATGAATCAATTTAAAACTACTCAAATCTGAACATTCAAATTCATTGTTATTATTATACTTCCAATTCTTTAAATCGTATAATGGAATAAGTTTTCTCGGAGTATCATTAAACATTTTATAATTATTCAAATAATAAAACAAATCAACAATATCAGAACCTCCATCGCTTAACATTGATTTGTATAATGCTTTATCACTAAAGCGATTGACGGTACTCTCAATTTCCGCATCGATTGGAATTCCAGATAAAACTGTTCTTGTATCCATATTAACCAAATTTGGGACTTTCATAAATTGCTTTATCTGGTGTAAAGTCATCCACCTGTGATAAGGAGATTCTTTAACATCCTCATTTACTAAGATGATGATATTCCTATTTCTTTTACTTAAGAATCTTGATGATTGCTCTGATTGAATCTGGTCATATAAAATACTGTATTTTTTTGCATTTACAAAATAATCAAGGTATCTTGGAGCAGAACCGCCATGTTGTTTTGTAAAATTGCTCTTTGTCGCTTGTATAGTAGGAGATATTTGAACATAATTTATATTACCTGGTTCTATTTTTGCCTGCATCAAAAAATGAAGTGTTCCATTTATTATTTTACATATAATGCCCAAATATCCTATTTCGTTTTGAAGGATAATAGGTTGCTCAACTATTTTATCAACTAACTTAGAGCGAATCCCTGAAATCTGAAAGAATGAGTTTTTTTCATTTCTAATCACACCTTCATCTTCAGAATAATACCAATTATCACTATCATCTATATTTGATTTTTTTATATTAACCTTTGTTTTATTCTTTATATCAGCAATCCAAGTTTTCAGTTCTTCAATTGAGTAAACAGGAGAAGAATAACCAGACCATGATAAAACGATATCCGAAAAAATATTTAATTGCATTTCAACAACCTGCTCACCAACCAAAACACTTAAGTCGCATTTTTTTCAGTTTTATAATAACACGATTATAATATGACAATTGGAACACTTTTTTTTGGCTAACTGTGTCGTTATAAGCCTCTCTTGTCATATCGACAATATATTGTTGATATTTATAGTCAGGTGGAAATTCTCTATTAAAGAAGAAATAATGACACATATACTTTTTAAAAGCTTTTTTAAACTTATACTCAGACATAGGTTTCCCTGGAATAAGGTTATTATCTCTAACATATTTATCGAGATAATCTGTATAATCAAATATAAAAGGTCCACCTGCGTTAACTGTAAAAACGCTTCTGCATGCATCAATAAATACGCATTCACAGCCTGTAATATTAGCAACAAAAATTTGATATGGATTAAAGAAAGCCTGCTTTTCAATTGAAATCATAGTTTGATTAGAATGCCCAAAAAGTTGATTATGCGCCAAAGAACTAGCCAAACCACAAAAACACTTTGCATTCTGTATTATTCCAATTGTATCAACTAATGATAATCTTTCGGGATAAAAAACAGTGTATCCATTTTTCTCAAAAAACTTATCGATAAATTTTTCATTAATATTTGCATATATACTTATTTCACACTTACGTTTTGAAAAGAAAACCTTATCATACTTGGGACCATTATATTGTGATAATCCTTTTTTATTAATATATTCGTACATTTTAACATATTCATCCGTATAGTACTCATCATATACCAATCCCTCTTCAGGTACAACAACAGTTTTAAATCTTGTTGGTTTATTAATAATTCTTACTTTGTCCGCAATTCCAAGCATTCTTAAGAATTCCAAATAATTGCCATTGAAACGTTGTTCTTTGTCTTTTTCTACAATAAAAACATATGAATCAATAGTATCGTCATTCTTCAATGCGTACCATAATCGTGAAACAACTTCTGTTATAAAGTGCCCCCAAATTTTATTAAAAAAGCCACAATAAACAACTTTTTCGTCACATATTTCAAATTCATCAACATCATATTTGCCGACTACTCTAGCTTTAGTTTTTGATAACTCAACATATTTACCATCAGCATCAACAACACCTCCTCGCCCATGAGAAACATCATAGTCATGGAATTGAAGTGCAGGCAAAACTGTTGCGTTTTCATATACTTCAACTATAGAAGATTTTCTATTAACAAATCTATCTCTAGCTTCTGCAATGTATTTGGCTTTTGAAGGATATACATAATCTAATACATACATAAACAATCTCCTATATAAAAAGCTGATTATATTTCATGATACTGTCAGTTTTTAAATGATAATTGAATCTTAACTCTAAATCATTTAGAACAAACGCCTATTACAATTACTTAATAAATGATAAATATCTTTGTTTGTTAATTCTTTTGGGAGTGTTTATTTCCCTTTGCCTTAATTATTTATCAAATCTTATTATTGTATTTCTCTCAACAAAAAGTTTAAATCATATAATGTGTTTATTTGTTTACTTTAATCATTTATTAATCTATTTTTACTCTCTTTTCGAATTTTAAAATACTGTTTTATCTTATAACCGAGTGTCAGATTATTTAAATAATTACTATAGCTTTTCATTATTAGCCAATCAACAAATATCTTCATAGAATCATAAAGAGTATAACTACGAATGGCTTTAAAAGCATGTTCAGCCATGCGCTCTCGCTTCTCATCATTTTGTAAATAATAATCTATTTTTTCGCAAATATTTGTCAAAAAAAACTCATCATAATCTACTCCAAGTTTTAACGGAAAAGGATCATCAATAGGTTCACTAAGAACAAAGCATTTCGCTGACAAATAATCCCTAATCCTTGCACTCTCCATATATCTGGACTCATCATAATGCAAATTAAGTGCAATTTTGGAACTTTGAATAGCCTTAATCTTCTCATCATCCCACAAACCTGTTGATTTAGGATAAACCTTATAGCGTGTCTTTAAGTATTCCAAAATTTTCCATCTTCTACCCATTACACCTGTATTGTCTCCCACAAAGATTAAATCATATTCTTTGTTTATATTACAACACTTAAAATCACTATCTTGTTCTCCATACCACCCATCAGGGAAATGCAAAATATCAGTTTTTGTTATTTTTTTTAGCCCAACAATATTATCTTGAGAACTATCCAGTATTAAATCATATCTATTTAAGTATGGTTTAAGTCTGTAAACATTTTTTTTATAAAATGGTTGATTACTACATATTCGTCCGAATAATTGCTCCGTTTGTAGCATAACCCATAGTATTTTTTTGTTCCTTGGAGGTTTATGAAACATAGTAGGTCCAATTACTACAACACACGTAGGATTATACAATAGCGCATCTTTTATGTGAGAAAAAGCTTCTGTTTCAATTCCATATTCTTTTATACATTCTGTAAATGAATCACTATAGTTTTTGAAATAATTACTATAAGCTACAACCGCAACTCTATGTTTATAGTAATCCGGAATAAACGACATTTCATACATATCTTTTCTCACCCTAAACCCTATCGTTTTTTTGCAAAGATCATAAATCAAACAATCATTACTCTATCATTATTCTTTATCCATTCTTTTCTTCGTATAGTCATAACATCACTATCACAAATTCTTTTTCTCTATAAGCGTTTTGTTTCAAATGCATGGTATATAAATATAGTATCCATGTCGATTTGAGCTATCCGTTACCTGAACATCAAAATCACTATTGAAAACACTCTTTCGAACAATTCGGTCGTTCTCAATTGTTTTATAATATTGTATATCATCTTCGGATATTATATAGTTTATCTGTACAGATTTCGGTTCGGACTCAACACTAAAATCAGGTTCGTTTCCGCATGCTACATCAATAACCATCTTGATATAATCCATTCCAGTTGAGATAGGAGTCAAATCAGTTCCTATACAATCTCCGCCCATACGCGCACCAATTTCAATTATTCCAATTTCATTATTATCTAAAACACGAAATTCAACATGAGCAGCACTATCTGTAATGCCAAGAGCTTTAATAGCTCGCTCAATTACTCTAGATACTATTGTCTTTTGAACATCCGTTAAATCTGACGGCTGTTTATGACCTTTTTCTATATAATGAGGAAACCCTGTAGTAATCTTTTGAGTATACGCAAGAATATTTACTTTACTATGATATACAATGCACTCAGCACTATACTCAGGGCCATCCATAAATCCTTCAATGATTGCTTTTCCATTAAGAGACTCTTTACAAGCAATTTGAATCGCTGGAGACAAATCATCCAATGAGTCCACTCTTGTCACACCTTTACTGCTCCATCTATCTGTTGGCTTAACAATTACAGGATAACTCAGGTTTTTAAGTCCATCTATCGGTTGACTATCACACGCCTCAACAAACGATGGACAATAGATTCCACCATATTCGCGGAAAGCTTTCCGCATTTCATACTTATTTCTTGCAACAATATCTGTTATTTCTGGATTGCCAGGGAGGTTTAGATTTCTCGCAACATAAGCAACTATCGGTGCCGCAAAATCTGAAGTGATTGAACACACACCGCAAACACCAATCTCCTTGCATTTTTCAAGAATCGCTTCTTTGTCAGAAATAGAAATCGGATAAAAAAAATCTGCGACTTTTTCACCAGGATCACCACATGCCCATGCAAATACATGAGTTTCATATCCAAGACATTTTGCTTTGTTTATCAGCATAGTTATTGACTCATTCGCACCAATAATAGCTAATTTCAAAATTGTTTTATTTCTGTTCACTTGAATTCAGTATCCTCTCTATCTTAACAATGAATATATGCAATAAAAAACTCAAAAACAAAATGGAATTCATCACATCAGCTTATCTACAAAATACATGCTTTCAGCATTTAATGATACGGATTTCGGCGGAACTATTACTTCATTTTTATTTGTACTATTTCTAACAAATGCATTTGCTCCAACCAAACAGTAATCATCAATTGTAATATAATTTTTTATTGTTGAATTTCCGCCAAAAAAACACCCGTTATTTATTTTTACTCCGCCTAATACAGTCGATGAAGGTGCAAAAAAATTATAGTTTTGTATTACTGTATCATGACTAATAACCGTATTATTGTAAAAGATATTACCATCGCCAATCCTACATCCTATTCCAATACTTGCGTTTTCGAGAATTATATTTCCTTCCCCTAAACTATCAGCTAAAATTGTGGCCGTAGGATGGATAAAGCTAGATATGGTATATCCTTTTTCCTTTATTTTTTTAAACACTTTCTCTCTGTCTTGATTCATGTTATTATATGAAACACAAATCAGAATTGAAAAGCTATCTTTTGAATAAGTTTTTTCTAAGTCTTCAAAGGGGATTACAGGTAAACCATGAAATGATTCTGCTCCATAATATTCTTTTTCAACAGTAAAGGCAACAACTTGAATGCCCTCCATCATACAATATCGAAAGATTTGATCAGCAAAAAAGCCTATACCAAAAATAATCGTTTTGTTTGTCTTTCTGTTTGTCAAGGATTGTCGCCTCTTTCTTTTGTAATGTCAAACGGTTTAACGTGCTTTTTCTACCATAATGCAAGTATACATAATACCAATATTACACTATTTCATTAACTGATTTGATTACTTTTTCTACTTCTTCATCCGTTAACCAAATATGCAGAGGTAGTGTTATTATATGCTGACAAAGGTTGTGCGCATTAGGGCAGGATCCGTTTGCGTATGTATACATACTGTACTCTGTATTATCACGATAGTGGACACCACAATAAATATCATTGTCTGCAAGCTTTTCCATTAAATCATCTCTGTCCGGAACAATAATCTCAAAAAGATGATATGAACACTCATCTGCATATGGCGCGGAAACTATTTTTATATTCGGATTATCTTTCATTCCTTCTGTATACATCTTGACAATTTCACGTCTGCGCGCATTATCCTCATCAAGATATTTAAGCTGCACAAGACCTATAGCCGCCATTATCGCATTGCCATTATACTTGTATCCAACATAATCTACATCATATTTCCAACGGTACGAACCTTGCTTTGCTCGTGTATATGTATCCTTATTAATTCCAAGCCATGCTAATTGGCGAACAAGTTTATCTGCTTCTTCATCTTTAAAGCAAATCATTCCACTATCGCCAGTAGGTAAGTTCTTTACAGCTTGAAATGAATATACAGTTACATCAACACCATCCCAAGTGCCGGGAGTAACTCCGTTAACTCTTGTCCCGCTCATATGAGCTCCGTCAAGAATAAGTTTGAGATTATGCTTTTTACAAATCTCAATTATCTTATCCAGTTGACCTACTCTGCCTCCATATCCAACGAAGATAACAGCTTTTGTCTTCTCAGTAATCTTCTTTTCAACATCAACGGGATCAAGGCAAAGGTACTCATCGACATCCGCAAATGTAACATGAAGATTTTCATACATAATTGCATGGTTTGTAGAAATAAAAGTAATAGGTGTAGAAATAATCTCATCACCGTCTTGCCAACCGTTTTGCATTTTAAGTATTTTCACTGCTAAATGCAACCCAACTGTATTGGAATTCAAATAATAAGCATATTTATGACCTGTATATTTTTTCCATTCTTCTTCAAACTGAGCTGTTTTGAATCCCATTCCAGTCCAGCCTTTTTCAAGACATTCTCTGACAGCGTCTAAACATTCCTCTACATGAAATTTAGGTTTTAATACTTGGATTGACATTATACAACCTCTCTTTATCAATTTATTATAGCAATTCTACTGTATATAAACTAATTAACATTAACATTTATATTAAAAGATAATGGTTCAATTTCGTAAGCTCCATAGTGCTCATTATTCCACATAAACAATTGTTTGTTTTTGGGGCTTTTTGAAATTTTAATTTTAAATGCTCCTGATACAAAGTCATTACAATATGGAAGTGATGCCGTATTGATATCAAAAAAACCTAAGGCAATATAGTATTCTCCTTCTCTTATTGAATCCAACTTCATTTCAATATTGCCTTCCAAATCTTTTCCTTCATCAAAATATAAATAATTGGAATAACTGGTTGCAACAGGAATGAACGATGAATTCATTAATGTTACACGAAACCCTATTCCGTTTATTTTTTTATAAGCATCAAAAATCAATCTAAACTTTAATGATTCAGTATTAACAAAAGAAACATCTTCTTTTTCAAGGATTTGGACACTTTTCATTTTCACAACACTAAAACCATTTTCGGAAACGTGATTTCTATTATCCAAATTATAAAACAACGCATTCTCATAATCATCATCAGTATGCAAATAAACCTTAATTGCACTCTCTGTATCACCCTCAAAAACCACTTTGCCCTTATCTAAAACAATGCATCTATCACAGAGTTGACGAATTGTATTCATATTATGACTAACATAAAGAACTGTTCTTCCGTCTTGTTTAGCTGCCTCTCTCATTTTTGTAAGACACTTTTTCTGGAATGCCATATCCCCGACCGCTAGAACCTCATCCATAATCATAATCTCTGAATCCAGATGAGCAGCCACAGAAAAAGCAAGCTTAACAAACATACCGCTGGAGTAACGCTTTACAGGAGTATCGATAAATTCTCTCACCTCTGAAAAATCGATTATTTTCTCCATTTTTGCATCTATTTCTTCTTTTGTCATTCCCAAAATGGCACCATTTAAGTAAACATTTTCTCGACCGGTCATTTCGGGATGAAAACCCGTTCCGACTTCAAGCATTGATGCTATACGACCATAAATATCAATCTCACCTTCAGTAGGAGCTGTAACTTTAGATAAAAGCTTTAAAAGCGTGCTTTTACCCGCACCGTTGCTGCCAATGATGCCAACTGCCTCACCCTGATAAATAGAAAGATCAATACCATTGAGTGCCATAAAAGTCTTCCCGTGACTTCGTTCACCCTCGCCAATCTTTGTATTAGGATCCTCTTTACCACGAACTCGCGCCCACCAACTCTGCAAATCAGCCTGTAGTGTACCACCGCCAATCTGACCTAGACGATATCTTTTTTTTACTCCACTAACTCTGATGGCAATATCTTTTCTGTTTTCAGACATAACAATGCCCCCATTAAACTGTATCCATAAAGGTTCTTTCAACCTTATTGAATACCATAATTCCAAAAACAATTACAATAATAGTAAATACCCATGACATAGCAAGAAATACGTAATTAATTGTTCCTTGACCAAGTACCGCATATCTAAAAATCTCAACAGGTATTGTGACAGGATTTATCATAAGCAATGTTTTGAATGTTCCGTCACCAAGCTGAGAAAGAGGATAAACAATTGGTGTCGCATACATCCAGAGCTGAACCCCAAAAGTAATAAGTACAGTCAAATCGCGATATTTTGTTGTCAAACTAGACACAATAATACCAAATCCCATTCCCATCATTCCTAAATGAAGAAGTACAACCGGTATCAAAGAGAAAGCCCACCAGTTGGGATGCACTTCACCAGTACATACAAAAAATATTAGTACACCCAAAACAAGCAAAAACTGTATACCAAACTGGATAATAGAACTCAGAATATTAGATATTGGTGTTGTTAATCGCGGGAAATATACCTTCCCGAAAACACTGGCGTTCAAAGTAAATGTTGTGGCATTATTATTTACACAACTTGCAAAAAAAGTCCAGATTGCTGTACTGGTCAAGTAAAAGATTATCTGCGGAATACCATCTGTACTCATTCCTGCTATTCCACCAAAAACAAAGGTATATATCAAACTCGTCAAAATAGGATTGATAAAAAGCCACGCAGGTCCTAAAACGGTTTGCTTATATGTAACTACAAAGGTTCGCTTTGTAAATAGCCAAATCAAATCTTTATATCTCCATACTTCATTAAGTTTTAGATCAAACCATTTGTGTTTAGAACTTATATGAGTATGATACTTCTGATAATTACTTGTTATTTCTGACATTTGATTACTCCTTAGATTATTATTCAAAATACCTTTTATCCGACTTTACAGTCCCGATTGGAGATTTTGTATTAAAACTTGATTTCTTTAACAAAACAGATCTTATTGAGTAAAGCATTGTAACTCTATCAGGGAAAGCGAACAAACACTTCCTAAAATAAAACTTAGATATCCTTTTATGCTTTTTAATCAACAAATCATCAAACATCATAAGTTTAGGATAGTATAATAATCTATCTATATCACTTTTTAAGTATTGTTTTTTTAAATTTGGAAAACGCGTAGAAACCCAATTATATCTTTCTTTCAAAACATCCAATGCATCATCTGTAATCTGTAGCGATTTTTTTTCGCTCTGATGAACCGCACTGGTTTTTCTTTGTCTGTAATGGTATAAAACATCGTTAACACGAGATAATCTCTGACCATTCGATACTACTTTATATGTGTAAAACTCATCGTCAATACAACGCCGTTCTTTTCTGAATCGTATTCCTTCGGTTAATTCTGATCTAAATAACTTGTTCCAAAAAATAACACTTACCCAATTTTCATTATATTGTTTGAAATACTCTTCAGTAGTAAGTATTTCTCCGTCTGTATAAATCTTTCCTTCTTCTACTTCATTTACAAAAACATTATCAAATCCACATTCGACAACATCAACATCATACTTTTCCATAGCATTAACCAAGGTTTCAATCCAGTTAAGCTCAACCCAGTCGTCGCTATCTGCAAACGCTAAATACTCTCCCTTAACATTATCCAATCCAGTATTTTTAGCATTAGCAGCGCCAGCATTCTCTTGATGAATAACAGTTATTCTATTATCTTTTTCAGCGTATTGGTCGCAAATCTTACCTGAAGAATCTGTAGAGCCATCATCAATGACAATTATTTGCAAATCCTTATAGGTCTGATTTATTACACTATCCAAACATTCCGGTAAATACTTTTCAACATTATAAACAGGAATAACAATACTTACTGTTTTCATATTTATTTCCCTAATAAATAGTTTTTGGTAATCATTATCTTTCCCATAAAATTATTATCTTTTGATGATACTGTATCCTTATACTTTATCTTTTGGATTAAATCAATAAAATCAGTTTTTTGAAACTTCCTATAAAAATATTCACTATACTTTCCTATTCTATACGATTGTACAAGACTGGGATTGTTTTCTTTTAAAAAGTCAATTGTTATCTCTTTAATAAACAAGCCTTTTTCAATTTGTTTAAATAATAAAGCTCCTTTTTCAGAATTAACAATTATCGCCGACGCACCTTTATTATCGTGATTATCAAATAACTTTTCAATCCCCCACAGATCGCCTAAAGACAAATCAGCTACTCTCGGAAACGATTTATATTTGCAATCTGTGCATGACGGTCTAATATAAAGATTATATCTTAAGTAACCCATAAGATATTCATCCTCATTTGATTTGCAATACTCAGTTCCGTTTTCCAAAGAAACAACTGTAGCTGACTTTGACCACCCGTTTCTTTTATTTCGAAACTCTACTGATGTTATTTTTGACTTACTGTGTTTCTCAATTGATTTTAGGTATCTATTAAATACTATTTGATTAATAACGCCATGGCAAAACAGTTCAATGGTGTAGAGGTTCTCATATTCTTTCTGTAAAAAACTCTTTAAACCTGCAACCTGACACGGAGTACCTGAGTACAAAACTGTTTTATTATCTTCAAGCAACTCTTTTATTTGCGTATATACTCCGTTATTACTGCTCTGAACGTATTTGGTTTTACATATTTTTTTCAATTCTTCATTTTGAGAGATAACTGTATGACTTACAGTATAATCATCCTCGTACTGTACACCTACAACATATCCACCGTTTTCGAGAATGATATTTGCCAACAACGGAAAAACTCCACCGGATGTTGATTTCATCCTTTCGCCAACATTATTATTCCACGCTGCATATGCTTTGGGATTGTAATTAATATGGTTAACAATAGGGGTTATTATTGGACATACCTTTTCACATAGATTACAGTTTACACATAAATCATCTGAAGCTATTGGATACAAATCCCCTTTTTCATCTGGCGAAAAAGAGATTGCTCCTTTTGGGCAAATATTCTTACATGCTTCGCATCCGCAACAATTCTCTTTCTTTTTAATTCTTATCATATAAACTGTTTCCTGACTTTATAAATTTTGCTAAATACTTAACAAATCTAAACTTTATTGGTTGGAACTCTCGAGCATAGTACAAATAATCATCAAAGGAAAGCTCGTGATTTTTCTTCAATTTTTTTAAATACTTTTTACTGTTTTCCCTATCTTTTATTTTTATATAGTCAAAGTAAAACATTTTGTAATACTTTATTTCTACTATCCTTTTATAATCTCTGTCTGTACGACCGGATTTTTCAATACCTAATAGTAAAACCTCTTTCAATCTGTTGAGGTGTTCGAAATGCTCTTTAGAACCAAATAAAGATCTTGAGTGCGAATCATTGTGAACTCTTACATAATACATCTCTCTGTCAATATATCCACATGGGCTCACTCCACACATAGGTATCAGAATCTGCCAATTTTGTCCTGCAGATGACTCTGGAATGGTCAAGTCACAATATAATTCTCTAAACCTTGAAAATCTAATCATATAGCAACCACAAGCACAATAAGTTTTTTCCAATATTAAATCAAGAAATATGTCGCCGCTATAACACTCTTTAGTTGATAAACATGATGTTTTATGTGTATAGTTATCAGAAAAATTGTAGCCGTTAGTCCTTACAACATCATATGATAGATTATTCTCCAAAAACTCCACACGTACTTTTACACTGTCTTTATGAAGAACATCATCAGAATCTGGCCAAATTAAATATTTTCCATTTACATATTTAAATCCGTTGTTAACTGCATTAGCTTGTCCATGATTCTCTTGATAAATATATCTAAATGGTATCGACTTTTCTTCAAATCTTTTCTTATATAGTAACGCAATTTTTTCTGTATCATCTTTAGAACCATCATTTACAAAAATCATTTCGATGTTTTCATAAGTCTGATTAAGCAAAGATTCAAAGTAATCTTCTAAATATGGTGCGCCATTATAGCATGGCGTAACTACTGACACTAAAGGTTTATCCATAAATAACCTCTTTATAATTGTTGTAACAAATCTCCGGCATACAACGCCTTTTTCTTATATTCAGGCATTATTTCTTTAAGGTGATTTCTAACACTATTCTCGTTATCAATAATGAATTTAAACTTATCTGTAAGATCGCTCTCATTTTTTAAGCTTTGAACAGGGACAACATATCCTTCATATGTCCCAAATAAATCTTTTGCTATTCCTTTTGCCTTTATGGAATAGCCCATAACAAGCGTAGGAACACAAGTTGAATAAGCCGCAATAGTTGCGTGTGTTCTTGCGCCTATGAAGAATCTACATCTGCTGATGTAACCTTTTAATTCCTCGCAGTTGCAATCTTCAATCATAACAACTCTGTTTGTTCCCTTATACTCATTATAAAGCATAACTAAAGGCTTTCTATCATCAGTGATATTCCATACAACATGAGGAATTAAGCATATATTCATATCGGTATCGTTAATAATATACTCAATAAGCCTATGATAGTTTTTATAAGCAAGATTATCGTTGCTTTCATAGTCGTTTATCATAGGGCTTAGATTGATTCCGACAGTGTTGCCCTCAACAAAGCCTTGCGGTAAAGGTAATAATTTCTCTTCCAATAAGAAAGCGGAATCTGATACTCTTTCCGCATTTATTCCATGTTTTTTTAACACTTCATATGATAAGGATTCTCTAACCGTTATTAAGTCAAAACCTTTTAAATCCTCTATAACTTCGGAAGTTAAAAACTCTTCTTCTATAGAACAACCCCAGAAAACATTTTTCTTACAATACTTTCTTGCTGTTTTATCCAGTTCAGAACCGTGCTTAGCAGACCAAGAATAACAGTAGTTATCTCCGCCTATAGAAATTGCGATTCTGTCCTTAAACACACTTTTTAAAAACGCTTGATGAATAGCGTTCTTGTTTTTTAAAAGCTTATGTTTTAACAACGCTGAAACAAAAACAGGATTCTTCTCGTATATTTCATCTTCCGATACTACCGTGTCAACGACTTTATCAGCACCATACTTATACTCTTCATCTTTAGCCCCAGACCAAAGAAGAATATTGGAATTATCGATTTTTCTAATTAAATTTGACGTTGTCCTTACTAAAGCTTCGCAGCCGTGATTCCCACTACCGCCGTGCATATATAATAAATACTTCATTACTTCTCCGATTATTTTACCCTTTTCGCAGGAACGCCGGCAATCGTAATTCCGGGTTCGGTAAAAGATTTATTTACTACGGCATTTGCCCCTATTTTTATATTGTCAGCTATTGTGATATCACCAATAACAACAGCTCCGAAACCAATATCAACATTGTTACCTATTGTCGGGCTTTTGTTGATTTTTGCATTATTGCCTATACAATTATTACCGTGAAGTCTACAATTCTTTCCTATTCTTGCATCTGTATTAACAGCTATACAACCTGTATGAAAAATAGTTAATCCTTCTTGAAAACTATTTGGTGGTATATTAAAACCTATTTTTATTCCTAAGTTGTGTTTTTTCCTTTCATAAAGCAATCCTAAAACAGCTTTAATCTTGTTTTTTCCCGCCGTATTCATATAGTACTCTTGTTTACGCAGATAAAACAAGTATTTGTTGATATAACTCTGCGGCTCGTGAATACGTTTCATATATTTCACTAAAAACTTGTCTTTTTTAAAGAAGCCATTATCAAGGCAAATATAATTTTTGAGTTCTTTTTTATCATTTATCATAAATAATTCACACTCATAAATACTTTTATCTAAATTATCTTTGCTAACACTCTATAGAGCACTAGCACTCTTTTATATTTCTTCTGTTCTTTTTTATCATCACAAAGTTTGCTAAGTTGTGCATAATAGTTTTGTTTTTGTTTCAAATCCAGTCTACCAAATCTATATATATTGTTTTCTAGCATTTCTTTACCCAATCTTCTTATCTTTCCTTCTCTCGCAGTAGATGATAGATTGTTAGAATGCGATCGATACTTATATAGTTTTTCCTTTATTGCTATACCTTCAAACTTGCTGCAAACTCGAATCCAAAACTCATAATCTTCGACCAAAAACAAATCCGGGTTATACTCTCCAATTTCCTCATAAACCTTTCTAGTATATAAGAAACATGCACCGACACAATTCCACGCAAGAATTGCTCTCTTTGAATCTTCTGGAGCTATTGTTTCTCCGATTATCTTATCGTTCTCATCAATAATATCATAACTAGCATAGACTAACTCAACTTTATTCTCAATAAGTGTGTTTAGCATAACTTCTAACGCATTAGGAAGATACATATTATCGTCAGATGTCCAAGTTAAATATTTTCCTTTTGAAAGCGAAAATCCTCGGTTAAGTCCTCTCGGGAGCTTTAGATTAGTTTCGTTACGGTAATACCTGATTCGATTGTCTTTCTCAACATATTCATTAGCGATTATAGGTGTATTATCCGAAGAACAATCGTCAATTATGATTAGCTCCCAGTTTTTGTAAGTCTGGTTGATAACGCTTTCTATGCTCTGCCTCATAAACTTTTCACCGTTATATATGGGCAAAACTATTGAAACAAGACTGTTTAAATCATTCTTCAAATTATTTCATCTCCAACACCATTATCTATAACTAAGCACCATCTAGATTGGGCTTCTCCGACGATTCTGAATAAATCTCACAACTAATCTATATCCAAAAACAATTATTAGTGTAAAAACTAAAACTATTATTGTTTTTACGTATATATTAGTATGATCTCTAAACAAAACAAAATATATTTCAAACGCTAAAGCATGAACTATATAAATCTCAAAACTAATATTTCCAATATAAACAAACAACTTGTTCGACAGTATTTTTGAAATAATACCTCTACTAAAAGCAAAAACATAAATAATCAATGATGCTACTACTATCGCAATAATACTATAATATCGTTCAATACTTGAATATAAACTTGTGTACTTTAAGAAAAATCTATTAACAACAAATAGTAATAAAACTATAGACTCAAATACAGTAAACCAAACTATAGTTTTGTTTGTATTTCTATATTTCTTAAAAAACAGCCCTAAACATATTCCCATACAGAATTCCAATCCTCTGAAAGGCGGGAAATAATATGTCCAAAAATAGAAATTCTTTACTCCTTGTAACAAAATAACAATACAAATATGAAGTATAATCAAGGAAATAAATACAAATACTAAGTATCTTATTCTCTTTTTTATAAAAGTAATAACTGGAATAAAAACAATATAAAAAAACGAAGTAGCAGACAGGTACCATGAGGGACCATTTAATTGGAAACTGAAAAACTGAGACGGAACAAACGCTTGAAGCAATAATAGGTTTACTATCAGATGAATAGAAAACGGGATAATCTTTCCATAATCCTTACTGATTACAATTCCCAATATGTTTTCAGCGACAAAGCAAAATAAAACAAAGGCATATAAAGGATAGAATTTCATAATTCTTTTTGATGAATATTTAATTATACCTTTGGCTGAACAACTATAATCTCTATCTGATAGAGATAAGCAAAAACCCGATAAGATTACAAAAAAAGATATACATTCATTCCCCCCCGCTAAAAACGGACACAAATCCGGACATACATGAAGAATAAATATCATTAGAATAAATAGCCCTCTCCACGACTGTAAAGGTAAAATAATGCTATTCTTAACTTTAGGTTTTTTTTCATATTCATTCGAGAGCTGATTTACCCCCCCCTCGAACAAATTTTCGTTTTATATAATTACTCACTTTGCAAAATATCCGCAATTCTTTTACAGGCGAAGCCGTCACCGTAGGGGTTTGAGGCTTTGCTCATTTTTTCGTATTCTTCTTTATCTGTCAGTAGCTTCTTGAACTCGCTGTATATTACTTCCTCGTCTGTTCCGACGAGCTTCAATGTTCCAGCCTCTATGCCCTCGGGGCGCTCGGTTGTATCACGCATAACAAGGACAGGCTTGCCGAGTGAGGGGGCTTCTTCTTGAATGCCACCGCTGTCTGTAAGAATCAAGTAGCTGTGCGCCATAAAGTTATGGAAATCAAGCACATCAAGCGGCTCGATCAGGCGAATTCTATCGTTGTTCTTCAGTTCATCATCCGCTGCCTTGCGAACAACAGGGTTCATATGTATCGGGTAAATCACCTTGACATCGGGAGTTTCCTCAACAATTCTGCGAATTGCTCTGAACATCCTGTGCATCGGCTCGCCGAGATTTTCTCTGCGGTGAGCTGTCAACATAATCAATCTGCTGTCCTTTGCCCATTCGAGCTCCGGATGAGTATAATCCTCTCTTACTGTTGTTTTAAGCGCATCAATAACTGTATTTCCCGTTACGTAAACAGTATTGGGATTCTTGCCCTCACGAATGAGATTCTGCTTTGAAATCTCGGTCGGAGCAAAATTGTAACTGCTGATTATTCCAACTGCCTCACGATTGAACTCCTCTGGATAAGGAGAATAGATGTTGTATGTACGAAGTCCAGCCTCAACGTGACCTACGGGTATCTGCAAGTAATAGCAGGCAAGCGCTGTTACAAATGTGGTTGAAGTATCGCCGTGAACAAGAACAACATCAGGCTTTTCTGTCTCAAGCACTTCTCTGATTCTGTTCAAGATGTTTGTTGTGATATCGAAAAGTGTCTGCTTGTCCTTCATTATGCTGAGGTCGTAGTCGGGCACAACATTGAATACGTCGAGGACCATATCGAGCATCTGACGGTGCTGACCTGTCACACAGACCTTTGTTATTAAATTTTCTCTGCTTTTCAGCTCGTTGACGAGGGGACACATTTTTATTGCCTCAGGTCGCGTGCCGAATACTACCATTACTTTTTTCATTTATAAACCTACTTTTAGTGAATGAAAAACTAAATGCCAATTCCGAAAAGATTCTTTAGAAGAGCTGTATATTTTAGTGATACTCTTGACATAGCAATAAATACTCCTTGGGATAAACTTACGCTTGAGTAATCTTTAAAATGCACTTTATACTTTTTGTTAACTTTACGCATATAATCAAGCATAGTTTTCTTCTTCTCGCCTGATAAATGCTTGTATGTCATTTGCGTATGATATATACAGTTTTGATTAATATACAGCCTCGCCCTTGTTTCTAATTCAGGATATTTAGTTTCAAAATACTCCTGTCTTTCACAAATAGCATCTACATAATCAATCCAGTCAATTGAATAATCATGACCCATGATACTATCATTTCTTTGGAAGTAAAAATATCCAACAAAATCTATTATGCTAATACTATCTGCGTTGCCAATAGCTTTATATGTCCAAAAAACATCTTCATGGTATTTCCCTTTTTCAAACAATAAACCATCAATTGTTTCTCGTTTATACAGTTTATACCATACCGGATGCTTTAACTTATCTTCATTTAATAATGTTTCCTGAGCTTCAATCTGACTTAAAACAACATTTTCTTTAACAGTTAAAAGTTTATTCTTTTCTTTATTGTCTTCCCAAGTCATTTCTACCGTACAAGCGGCAATATCAGTCTCATCTTTATGAATCGAGTTTAATAATCTCTCGTACATCTCCGGTGCAATCCAATCATCAGAATCGATAAACCCAATAAAGTTACCTGTAGCAATAGCTATTCCCGCATTTCGAGCATCGGAAAGACCACCGTTTTTCTTATGAACCACCTTTATCCTATTATCCTTTTGTACCCAATCGTCACAGATTTTAGGACAATTATCCGGAGAACCATCATCAACCAGTATTATTTCAAGATTACTGTATGTCTGTTGAACAATACTCTCAACACAACGATTTAAATACTTTTCAACTTTATAAATAGGAACGATAATACTAATTAAATCCATTATTTCCTCAAAATACCATTAAACACTATAATTATCTTTTAAATACTTAGCATCCAAATAGAACTTAACTGCCCAACTGATTTCCTCATTTACTAAATACATTCCTCTTGTTAGCTTGAGCTTAGCTTTAATTCTGTTTGTAAAAACTTTAAATTTCGAATCAGCATAGCTTCCGTACCAGCCTCCGGACGGATTCTGAAGAGAACATGCAAATTGATAAGTCAAGTCTGCTTTTTCTTTCTCTTTAAGCTTGTACCAAATAATAGCAAACTGAAAACAAGCAGTAGAACAAACCCACTTAACATCATTATAAGCGCATACAGCTCCATTTCCACTTACATATTTACAAAAATCGGTCATTGCTTCACGAGCTAAACTCTCACGACCGCAATCAATTAATCCTTCTATCACATAAGCATAAAAATGCGAAAACATAGAATAATTTACAATCATATCACGATAATTATCAATATAATAATCGAGTATTTTATTAACCTTTGCTTCCCACTCCGGCTTATTAAAAACTTTTGCTGCTTCTAATATAGGTGAAAGAGTATATATATGTATAAGCTCATTACAAATACTTTTGTCTTTGCCCCACATTTCATCATTAGGTTGCACAAGTCTGCCGTCTGAATTCATATTTGAGAACATCCAGTTAATTCCTTTGATAATGTGCTCGTCAACTTCCGGCAAAATATTCCTGATAGCTACTAACCCTTTTAAAATCTGACCTGTGTCAAAAATGAAAGGATTGTTGCCTAATGAGTCATACCATGATCCGTCTTCTTTCTGTGTTTCACAAAGATACTTTGCAAAAGATATAGCTAATTCTTTTTCTCCATAATTTAGAAGAGATGGAATATAATAACCGGTTACTTCCGGATATAACTGACGCTGTTTGTCTGTTACGACTATTCCTCCATTGTTACATGCGGTATTGTTGTGTATCCATTTTATTGCGTTATCAAAACATTTATCGTTCATAAATATACCCCTATATTCTTTATTGTCACTTTTCTGTTTCTAAAGCTATTCTCCCAATAACATTTTCGCAATCTTATCAACCGAGAAATCGTCAATAGGCTCGTTTGAAATACCGCCTAAATCGTTGTTCTCGATTCTGTCAATCGCTTCTGAAATAGACTGCTCGTTATTCTGGCAGAATACAAAACGGTTGTATTTTTCAAAGTAGTCTCTGATTATCTTTTGTTCATCCTCGGGACCGTCTAATATCGCAAGGATAGTTTTATTTGTAGCGGCAAGCTGATATATCTTGCCCGGTATTTGACCGCCACCAAGGTTGAATAAGCAAATTACAACACTCGCTTTATCTTCATATTCCTTAAGCTCTCCTAGCGGTAGTCTGGGATATATCTTTACATTATTCTTGCTTGGTAACAAATCAGACGGTGAACCGCAAATATCAACATTTAGATTACACTTTACTGCTACATTATAGAATGGTTCAAGATTACGAATATAAGGAAGATAATCCCCGAAATATCCGTACTGATTTACATTGACATTTGAATAATCTATTGTTTCATATTGATAGTAAGCTGCTAATGGGCACCAACGCATCTTATCTTTATCACGTTCAAAAATTCGTTGTTGGTTTTTAAGCGTAATTGGACTGACATAAACTATTTCTTGTCCGGCATCCAGCAACATATATTCAGCTCTTTTTACTTTTTGGTTTTCTCCTCTAAGTTCCAATGAATAATACCACGGATCTTCCCAAAGCTGTATCCACTTAGTAGCAATTACTTTATTATGCTTTATTAAATAAGCGGCAACCTTGTGGCTGACATGAGGATAACCCATTGAAACCACATAATCATATTTTGTGTTTACCCGAAATTTCTTTGTGCGATAATACCACACAATTGAGGGGTTATATACCCCATACATAGAACGCACAGCTTTTTTTGCTTTTCCAAGAATTCTTTGTTTAAGACCTACTTTTGATGTACTGTTGTTATCTTGTGCAGAAGATGCTGATGCACTTGAATCCGTGGTTCTTTGAGGCGCAAGCTTTTCATATAAAGATATTCCGTCATATGTATATACATTTTTGAACTTGGGAATATCTTCACTGCTTTTGCCCATAAAATCGTGGCACAATATATCTACATCATACCCAAGCTTTATAAAACCTTCGATAAAAGCATTATGACTAAGATTTGCAGACGAATTAAAATCCGGGGAGTATCCTGAAATAACTAAAATATTCATAATACTCACCTCTCATCTTTATTGATAACAACTTGAAATCTGCCATAGCGACATATCATTCTCAGCAAACGCTTTATCAACATATTTCAAAACATATGGCAGCTTAACTTTTTCTTTTGGTTTATACTTATCTATTTCTTCTTTTGCAAGCACAAAGAGTGCTTCAACGACTTTGCTGTCAAGACCTTTTATGAATGGATAATAGTAGGACGAATAGTGTCTTAACAACAACGTATAAAACTTAGCGTCTTTTGCAAAGTTCAATTTTTCATACTGTGCAAGGATTTCCTCTAAAATCCAGTATCTTTCGATTGTCCTTATTCTCTTTGAATCATTCTGTGTATGTGAAAAATTCTTCTCATACCATTTGTATTCATATACTACTTTAGGAATATATGAATAGGATTTAACTTGAGTAAATATCAATGGATGGACGATTGTATCCTCATACCAATACCCCGGAAAAAATCTCACATCATTCCAAATCTCACGCTTATATACCTTTGCCCACGGAAGTCCAGGGAGATTCATAATCTCATCGCCGTTTTTGAATCCGATAAGATTCTTCTGAGGGTAGACATTCGGCACAATCTCATAAACCTCGCCGTTCTTTTCCTTCACAAGATTGTGAGCGGCAACTATCATATCCAAATCCTGCTCATAGGCTTTGCTCATAAGCGTTTCAACTATATCATCATGAACGATATCATCGCAGTCAACAAACATCAGATACTTGCCGTTTGCGTGGTTGATACCTGTATTTCGCGCTGCGCCTATACCACCGTTTTGTTGAAAAATCAGCTTAACATTCGGATGATTCTCGTATTTTCTGAGAATATCCTGCGCACCGTCCGTTGAGCCATCGTCAACAAATATCGCCTCAAACTTGTAATCAGTCTTTTGATTCAGAATCGAGTTGATATTGTCCTCAAGAATGTCGGCATAGTTGTAAACAGGAATAACAATAGATAAATCAAGGTTTTCATCAATTTCAGGATTCTTGTACTCCGGATTTGACTCTGGCTTTGGATAAACTTCATCAATTATCCTGCGGGCTTCATCTGCAGTCATAGTTGACTTTACTTTCTTGCGAAGCACCTTCTTGATGAAAAACTTCACACAATACAAAAAGTAAGCCAAGCTCGCCAAAAAGGAACATAGAGCTTCATTATGAAACATTCGGTAAAATCTGAAATAAAATCCGTGTTTCATAACTTCCTCCTCATAGATTTAACAGCATATCCTCTACTGCTTTCGTAGTCTTTTCTGTGCTGAAGTATTTGCCTCGCTCAAGTGTCTTTTGCGAGTAATCCTCAAGCATATTAGGCGTTGTCAGCATTTTCTTTACGCCTTCATAAAGCGCGTCTTCATTGTTCTCGGTCACAATACCGTATTCGTCATTTTCGCCGAGCATCTCCTGCATACCTGAACATAATGTTGTAACAACAGGCGTTCTGACAATCAATGACTCGGTTACAGAGGTACTGAACCCCTCGCTCAAAGATGAACACACATACAAATCACAAGCCTTAACATATTTGTACGGATTGGTGTTGTAGCCTAAGAACGTAAAAGTATCGGTCAGATTATTTTCGGCTATATACTTTTCAATCTTCGATTGCTCATCGCCGACACCGAGAATGTATATATGATTCTTTATGCCATCATCGAGCAGTCTTTTATGTATATGAGCAAGCCTCATAAAGGCTTTGACTGCAATCACTTTGCCGACAGAGATGATGTTGTAAACATCTTCATCTAAGGTGATGTCATCTATCGATTCATTTGACTTGGTGATTATTTCATCGGTCTCGATGGTGTTGTACAACACGCCAATCGGCTTTTTGAAATCAAAGGTATCAACAAACCAGTTCTTAACCCACTGCGAAACACATGCGGTGTAGTCAAACTTGTTGTAACACTTTTTAGCTTCTTTAAAACTTCTGAAACCAACAGAAGCCGCTTTTTCGGTATCCATTTTGCAATGAATCCAGCTAACAAGTTTAGTGTTCTCGTCCGTACAACCGCTCACAATACGAGCTGTCGGACCCTCAAGATAAGATACAATAATATCGTAGTGCTCTTTTATAAAACACTTGTAAAGAAACTTTGGAGAAAAAAGCGCAAATAAGTATGAATTTGCGGGAAAGACTTTTTTGAATACAGTCTTTGTTTTTATGTGTGGCTTTAGATACTGCTTGTTAACTCCGCCATCAAAAAGTGTTTGAACTGTTATATCATATTTGTTTTTATCAAGATTATTAACAAGGTTTACAAGGACCTTCTCAGCTCCACCGTGGGATAGGGTGGGGATTAAAAATACTATTTTCATATTTTATTACGGAGTCCAGTATGCTATTCCCAGACTATCACTTATATATATACCATTTTTTGCATTATACATTTCAAAGCAAAAATAAGCAAAATAACCAACTAATGAAACAAGCATTATAGTTTTACTTAGACTTTCATCATAAACTTTTTTAAACAATAGTGGCATAAGAACATAATTAAACAGAACAAAGTATTCTGCAATCCTGGCTACCACTCCGTTTGAAAAATAGCCAATCAAATAACATGCGGATGTTATAACAGAAAGGTTTATTAATATATTAATAAACGGAATGTTTAATTCTTCTGTTTCTTTTCTTTTAATAAACGCAAGTATACTGGGAACAAAATTTACAAGAATTCTAAATAGATTAATTCCTGCATTTTCATCCTCTTGTAAATATGAAAAATCCGTTTCACTAAGAAATGATGATCTTGAAAAGAGAATCATACCGATAACAAAGGCAACTACACATAATAAGAATTTAGAAGACCATGGTTTAAAGTTTATAATAAAATATACAGGAATCCATAGAAGTGACGCGGAATGTATAAAGTATACTACAATAACAACAATTATAAACGGAATCGTTTTCCTCTTGAGAATAAAATCAACGAAAAACAAAACAATTGCAACCGCTAAAAACTGTCTCATACCATTTACGAGCCAAATAACTCCACTGGTCATATAAAACAAAAAAACTGAATAAACATAGTTAACAGAGTATTTGTAAAAAAATAAAGCAATAGAAACACACTGTATTAACGCAACAGACAAAAACCAATCATTATATGTTCCGTGAGTAAAGTGTTTAAAAATTACTAAATAAATAATGAAAAGCGGTCCTTTTACAACTTTAGTATTACCACTAATAATATCTGGAATTTGATTCAAATCATCAGTATAAAACAAATCATACATATATTGATACTCTTGCGTATCATGTATTATACTACGATTACCTGCAAAAAAAACTAAAAGAGCAAAAGAAAGCAGAGCCATTACAAGCCCAATACTTTTGTAGTTCTCTGTCTTCTCTCCCTCTACCGGTACTAATGTAGCACTCTGCTTTTTGCTCTTGTACATATACATTCCGATAAACGACACTACCATCATATATGCAAATGTTCCCCACCAGACCGGCATTTTCTTCACTCCTTACTTTCGTTTTTTGTGTAATTTCATATATATGGGTTTCGGAAGCAACCCCACGATTATCGGACGCATGAAATACACTCTGTATTTCAATGGCAAGCCGAGCATTTTATAACCCTTGCGTCTCACATACGCCTCATTTCGGGCGAATTTAAACTTGCGTCTGCTATATGCGTTTTCGTCATCACGCATTTTATATAAAGGCTCTTGAAGGTTATAACCCTTATACCCCATTGAGTAGAGTCTGAACCATAGGTCATAGTCCTCTGCTCTGAGCGTTCTTACGTCCTCGGAATATCCATCTGCCGCTTTATACGCTTCAGCTCTAACCATACACGGAGCGTGGCAAAACGGGGTTCCCGCAACAAATGTAAACTTATCGGGATATTCAACGGAGGTTCCTTTTCCCCAATCACCGTTTTCATCAAAGTAAATCATCGGACAGCTTACTATCGCATAATCGGGATTCTCGTCCAAGAACGCAACTTCCTTCTCAAATCTCGTTGGAAGCGATATGTCGTCGCCGTCCATACGGGCGATATAGTCGCCGTCAGCATATTTCAGACAATGATTCAGGGTTTTGTTTAATCCTGAATTTTTTTCATTTCTTATAACTTTTATCTTTTTAGGATGTTTTTCCTTAAACTCCTGCGCGACTTTGAACGTGTCATCGCTCGAACCATCGTCACACATTATTATTTCCCAGTTTGAATAGGTCTGATTCAGTATTGATTCAATCGCCTCGGGCAAAGTGCTTGCACAATTATATATGCCCATTATCACTGAAATCTTTTTACTCAAATCAATCAATCCTATTCGTTTAACAGTTTTTCTCTGTCCTCTTTAATATACTCAAACAGCTTCTGCTGTTCAAAATTATCCTTTGCAAAAGTCGCGCCGTTTTGACCGAGCTTCTCACGCAAGGCACTATCGCTGTACAGCTTTTCCATTGCGTTTTGCAAATCTTCGGTATTACGTACTTTAATTGCGAGACCTGTTTCACCGTTTATCATCGCGTCCTTCGGTCCGGGAATATCGGTCGCAATAACAGGCACACCCATAGCTTCCGCCTCGATAACGCTCAGTCCGAAGCCTTCTCTGTAGCTTGGAAGGACATAGACATCCATAGCCGCAAAGTACTTTTCTACCTCGGTTGAATAGCCGCAGAAATTAACATTATCATTCTTCTCTGCCCACTCGTACAGTTCCGTATCAACGGAATCCGCTTTCTCGGCAAATCCTACAAGAATAAGGCGAGCGTCGTGTTTATTCAGCAGATTTTTAAAAGCCTGTAAAAGCTCATTGATGCCCTTGTCACCCGTAATTCTGCCGACATAGCCATATACAAAACTGTCTTCGCTAAGACCTGTCTTTTCACGGATAGCCTGTCTCCAGAGTGCCTTTTTATCTATATCAAATTTAGTCAAATCAACGCCGCTCGCGCTTCCATTCCAGATAACCTTTCCCTTGGATTTATCATACAATCCCTCGGAAATGGCAAACTCTAAATTACCCAAACTGTCGGGCTCTATGTGCGTTGAATTTTTGCAAACTTTTTTCTCAATCGCCTTGAAAATCTTTCTCTTGAAGCCCTGAAAGCCCACATAAACTATTCCCCACTGACAATAGAGCCTGACGGGAACTTTGGCGGCTTTCGCGGCTATTGAAACGTAAAGAGAAGCATTCGGCGTTGAGTATTGAACCAAATCAAACTTTTCTTCTTTAAAAATCTTTTTCAGCTTGTTAATAACGGAAATTCCGTCAAAGCTGATTCCGCGCTTCATCGAAACGGGAATATATCTGATACCCTCGGGCAGCGACTTTGCGAACTCATCATCGTTATCGCAAATGACGGTGATATCCCAGTCTGTGTGCTCCTTCAGGTATTCCGCCGATTCTATAACAAAGGATTTCAATGTCAGCGAAATCGTAGTTACATAACAAATCTTTTTCATCTTATCTTCTTCGCGGGGACGCCTATATAAGTTCCCACTTCTTCTATATTCTTTATTACAACGGCACCCACGCCAATTTTGCAGTTACCGCAAATATCAATGTTGTTGCTTACAGTCGAGCCTGCTCCAATCCAAGTTGAGGTGCCGACATTGACCGTTCCGCAGATGTGCGATCCAACTGCAACGTGAACAAAGTCGCCGATATTACAGTCGTGGTCAACGGATGAGCAGGTATTTATAATACAGCCCCTGCCAATCTTTGTGTAAGAATTGATAACCGCTCCGGCCATAATAACTGTTCCGCGACCGATTTCAACCTCTCTGCCGATAACGGCGTCGGGATGAATGAGAGTTGCTAAACTGTAGTTGGCAAGCTCGTCCGTTAATCTCTCACGGATTTGAACATTGCCGATTGCAACAACAAAATCCCAATCATTATACTCGGAAATCATCTCGGAATTACCGACAACAGGAAAGCCCGCACAGGTCTTTACGCTGTCATCATCGTCGAGGAATACAATCTCCTCATATCCGGTTTTGAGCGCGATATCCGCAATCACCTTGCCGTGACCGCTTGCGCCGATAATAACCAGTTTTTTCATCAATCAACATTTCCTTTGAATTCTTCCATAGTCGCGGACGTTTCGGAGGTAATGCCCTCTCGCTTGAAAAACGCCTGAACGAATGATTTCCAAACTATCTTAACATCCAACCCGAATGTAACATGGTTGGCGTAGTAAACATCATAATCAAATTTATCTTTCCAGCTCACGGTGTTCCTGCCGTTTACCTGAGCCCATCCCGAAAGCCCGGGGCGAACATCGTGACGATGCCTCTGGTGCTCGTTATAGAGCGGCAGATAGCGAACTAAAAGCGGTCTGGGACCTACAACGCTCATATTTCCTATGAGAATGTTATATGCCTCGGGGAGCTCGTCAAGCGAGGTTTTGCGGAGGAATCTGCCGAACTTAGTTAATCTTTCGGCATCGGGTAACAGATTACCGTTTTTATCCTTTTTATCGGTCATTGTACGGAACTTATAAAGATAAAAGATTTTTTCGTCTTTTCCCGGACGAGGCTGCTTAAACAAAACGGGACTTCCCAATTTTAGTCTTACAAAGAAAGCAATAATCAAATATAGCCACGAAAAAACTATCAAAGCGGCAAGGGCACAAATGATATCGAGAAACCTCTTTATGCACTTTTCATAGATTCCGTAAGGAACGTGCTCACCCATCTAATCACCCTAAAAGCTGCTCTTGACTATCTCGATAACCCTAAGCTGCTGTTCTTTAGTCATTTTAATATCGCTCGGCAGACAAACGCCGCGCTCGAATATATCGGTGCTGACTTCTACTTCGTCAACCGCAGTGACAAAGTCGTTGTCCTTGAAAATCGGCTGTAAATGCATTGGTTTCCAAATCGGTCTGCCCTCGGCGTTGTATTTTATCAGATTCTCGAGAATCTCGGTCGGACAGGATTTTCCGTCACCCGATACAAAGCTCGCCTCGTGTTCTGTTCGGCTTTGCTCGCACATAGAGTCCCTGTCAATCAGGATACAGCTCAACCAGAAGTTCGGCTCGCAGTTATCGGGATAGGGATTCATCGTAATCGGCAAATCCTTCAAACCCTCTTTATAGAGTTTATATACGCGTTTCTTACCTTCAATATGCTCTTGTATATGTAACATCTGACCTCTACCGATACCCGCAATAATGTTGGACATTCGGTAATTATAGCCGACGTCCTCGTGCTGATACCATGGAGCCATCTCACGGCTCTGGGTTGACCATTTGCGTGCCTTATCAGCAGCCTTCTTGTCGTTCGTAATAAGCATACCGCCAGTGGAGCAGGTGATAATCTTGTTGCCATTGAAGCTGATTGCGTTATATGTACCAAAAGTACCCGTCATAACGCCGTTGTATGTAGCGCCAAGCGACTCGGCAGCGTCTTCAATCAGGATTGCGTTGTGCTTATCGCAGATAGCGCGGATTTCGTCAAGCTTAGCGGGAGTGCCGTAGAGGTTGGCTACAACCACAACTTTTGCCTCAGGATACTTTTCAAAAGCTCTCTCAAGAGCAACGGGATCCATATTCCAAGTCTCATACTCGGAGTCAATGAAAACGGGGATGCCGCCCTCATATGTGACAGGGTTGACAGAAGCAGAGAAAGTCAAATCAGAGCACAGCACAATATCGCCCTGCTTTACGCCCGCGAGCTTCATAGCAAGGTGTAGCGAGGAAGTTCCGCTCGACAACCCGACAGCGTAGCCGCAGCCGAGGTAATCACAGATAACTTCCTCAAGCTTTATGATGTTTTCACCCAGCGTACTTACCCAGTTGGTGTCAAACGCCAGCTTTACAAATTCCTGCTCCTCGCCGTGCATTGTAGGCGAGGAAAGCCATAGCTTTTTCTCAAACTTTTCTATCAAAATTCTGTCCCCTTGTACGAGCACACACTACTACTCATAATAATCTAATCTATTCTACTACAAAGGAGCAATTATGTCAATATTTTTTCCCTTATGGAAATAACTTGTCGAAATACAATTTTCGATACTGTTTTAGCAATAAAAAGACCCATATAGTCTCAAAAAATGAAACTATATGGGACACGAATATTATTCTAAAGTGCCGTTAAACCATGATACATAATCAAACTGGTCGTAGTATTTCTTTCCTAAACCTTTTGGCATATAATCGAAACAATTACCAACAGAGTTTTGATTCTCAAATCCTTTTATATAAACAGCGGATTGTATATCTGGATATGGTTTTTTGGTAAAGACAATTTTGTTATTAAAAGGTAGCTTATCAAAATCCAGCAAATCATCATATGTGCAGCCATCTCTGTCGGTAAATAGGATAAACAGATTATCGTGGTCAATACGCTGTTTTCTCTCGTACCATTTGGTTTCTGCTTCCGCTTCGCTCTTGTAGTGCATAAAGTAAATCTTTGCGTCAATCAGCTTTCCTATAGGATAATCTATTCCATCCTCTTTGACAAAAGTCAGCGGAGCGTCCATATATTCTCGAAAATCGCTGAGTATCCTTATAAAATCCTTCGGCTTAATCCATAGATTTATAAACGGAGAATTGAACCTCATACCCAAATCATGTAGGATGAATCCGCCGTTGCAGTTACTTGCTATAAGAGAAAAGTTAGTGTTTGTAAGCTTCTTCCTGTTCTTTTCATTTATCAGCTTTCTTAACCGCCAGTTTATCCTGTCCATATCAGTATATCCTTTTCATCCGTTGATTTATGATTAATTCTACATTATTTAATTTATTATGTCAATTAGCAAATCATCAAACATATCAGTAAATGTCAGCTGATGTTACTTGATGTCAGTATGATGTTTTTGATATAATATAATTGGGAAAAGTTTAAAGAGATTGTTCTCACCCGATGTTCCGATAGTTGTTCCGATAAAAATAACGATTTGGGAACCAGGAACAGCTTATGTTCCGTTTTATAGGAATACTTTTGAGAACAATTGCAAAGAACAGCCCACACCGTACTGTTGATGCGTTGTTTCGGCTTTTCTGTTCCTATGTTCCTATACTTTCTTTTACAATGAATTATATAGAAAAAGAGAGAAACAGGTATGAAATACACGTATATACGCGCGTAAGGGAATTTTATGTTCTCGGAACATGGGGAGATTAACTTAACAAAAACCTAAGCCCTCATAAACAGTTTGAGGGCTGAATTTTTCAAACAGAGTTTTTTGTTTAAATTTTGTTGTCGTATACCTCTATATATAAATAAAGTAATAGAAGACTACGGTTACCCTCCTCAAGAGGAGGGGTTGTAAAACACCCCTCCATCTTGACGGAGACCACCGGCAACAAAAAGGGACTAAGAAAAAAGCGCGCGTCAAGGTACGCGACAATTTGAAAGGATTATGAAGTTATGAATTTTGATATAAGAATGAACCCGCCGACAGCAACGGCGCAGATGAAAAAAGTAAGGCTCCGCTTTATGTAGTGTTGCCGAAAAAACCTATAAGGATTTAGAAATGCGCCCGAAATGTCCGCATTTGTCCGTAGATGTCCGCCCCATGTTTATGCTATTATATAATTGGGAAAACATAACGGACACAGTGGCTCGTGGAGGGTATCAAAATCTCTACAAGCTCATCTGAGGGCAACGGCGTGGGGTCACGCGTACAAATTCGCATAAGTTTTGGAGGGAATAGCCGTGGGGGGTGTAAATCTCTACGTCAAATCATATGGACAACGGCGCAGGGTGTTGTACGCAATTATTCATATTCAAACAGGGTATTAACCCGATTTCAAAGTCTTGTTTTTGCAAGGCTTTTTCTTTTTGGTTAAAACCGGCAAAAGTGTAAAAAATATAGGAGAGGTGATTTTATGTTGATTGAAAACAAAGCAGATAAAGGATTTATTCTTTTCTGGGAAGGTAAGAACGAAAAACTCGACAAAGAAACAAAGGACTGCTTTCGGATGATAAAGAGAGCGGGAATTCTTCCTGTCGTTATCGAATCCGGGAGCGGAGATTTAGAGGACAGCATCTACAGATTGATGAAACAAAATGTAAAGACTCCGCTGGAAAAAACTGCCTGAAATCCCTTTATTTATGCGGCTTTTACAAGTTGATATGTATGGTGAGCTATGGTAATATGAAGCTGAGGCAACACCGCACAATTTGGATGTGTGGATTGCGAAGCAAGATTTTTCGTCAGAGTGCACAAATAATCGGTGTGCATACTGACGTATGGATGCCGATTTTTGGGCAGTCTGACGGAATAATATTCAAGCAAGGCGTGCACCGCGAATTATGTGGTGTTGCCTTAAGAATATCTACAGGAAAGGAGCACTATTATGAACGACAAATACTACATCGCGGCGTACTGCCGAATCTCGGTTGACGACGAGCTGAACAAGGAAAACACGTCCATCGAGAACCAGAAGGCTATCATCAAGGAATACGTTGACGAGCACTTTCCGAACTCTGTTCTCGACATCTACGAGGACAGGGACAAGAGCGGCTATACCTTTGCTCAGCGCCCGGGCTATCAGGAAATGCGCAAGAAGCTGTTCGGCGGGCACTACGATATGATAATACTCAAGGACCTTTCTAGGTTTTCAAGGCGCAACGGCGCGGGGCTCGTGGAGCTCGAAGCAATCCGCGACGAGGGTATCCGCTTCATCGCTATCGGCGACAACATCGACTACCCCACTCGTGACGACTGGCTGAAGATTCAGGTGTATTTTCTTCTCAACGAAATGCCCGTCACCGACACCTCCAAGAAGGTTCGCAACGTCATCAGGCGTATGCAGAAGGACGGCAAGTGGATTCCCAGCGTCCCCTACGGCTATGTCTTTACCAACACCAAGAAGATGATTTTTGAGGTTGAGCAGTCCGAGGCGGCTGTCGTGCGCAAGGTATTCGAGCTCTACAACGACGGATGGGGCTATAAGCGAATCGCCAACTACCTGACCGATATGCACATCCCCACGCCGAGAATGAATGAGAAAATGAGGATTGAGGCTCGCGGCGACGAGTGCCGTCTGAGGCCCAAGGCGGCGTGGAGTATTGCTACCATTCAGGGGATTATCGAGAATGATTTCTACATCGGAACGCTTCGGCAGGGCAAGTACGCGCGCAGGAAAATCAACGGCAAGGACATAAAGCGCAGCGAGGACGACCACATTGTTTTTGAGAACAACCACGAGGCTATCGTCGATTACGATGTGTTTGTCACGGCTCAGAACTTTATGAAAGAGCGCAGCAGAACCTCCTACAACGGCGAGAGAAAGTATCCCTGCTCATACTCGGGCTACATCGTCTGCGGAGACTGCGGAGCGCCTATGGTGCCGTTTAACCGCGCGGATGTCAAGCCCTCGTACCGCTGCGGAACATACCACAAGCGCGGGCTCAAAGGCTGTACAAGCCACCACATCCGCACCGAAACGCTCGACTCGGTTATTAAGGAATACCTTTTGAAAGTGCGCGACACATCCTCCGAAATGATTGAGCGCATACAAAAGATGGTTGCGGAAGAAACGGAGACCGTGGAGACCTCGAAGCAGGTGCTCGACAGGCTCGAACAGGAAATCGAGGACGCCAGAGCGGAAAAGAAAGCCCTGCTCAGACAGTGCGCGAGAGAAATCGCCCGCAAGCCCGAACAGGAAGCTGAAATTCAGGAAATGTACGATGAGCTCATAGCCGAATGTAATGACCAAATCGCAGGTCTTCAAAATCAGATTAAGATTACCTGCGACCGCAGCAGTATGGCGGCAAACGCAGAGCACAGCGCCAAGATAGCGATTAACTACTTTGACAAGCTCATAGCGAAGGACAGCCTCAAAAAGAGCGACCTCGCCTTTATCATTGACAAGCTTACAGTGTATGAAGACTATATCAAAGTCAAGCTCAAGGACGATATTACGGAAATCCTGAAATACTGCTCGAGCGACTTAGACACCTCAAGGAGCGAGGGCAACCGCCACGGCAAGGACAAAATCTTCTCCGCAGAACTTGAAATAGACGAAAACGGGGCAAAATCTATCAACACTGTCAGTGACGGTGACCCGCTGGAGATTTACACTGCTACGGACGGAGAGGTAATTTTTAAGAAGTATTCGCCTGTCGGCGAGATGTCGGTTTTCGCGGGGCAATACGCGGACGTGCTGTCGAGAATCAGCAATCTGCCTACGCTCATCAGCGACCGAGACCACGTCATTGCGGCGGCGGGAGTTTCCAAGCGAGAGTTTTTGGAGAGGCGTATCACAAACGTCTTGGAGAACTATATGGAGAACCGTAAAAGTTATAAGGCGAGCGTGGACGACGTGAGCGAGGTCTTCCCCATTGAGGGCGTTGAACGCAGCGCGGCGGTCATCTACCCTATCATCGCGGCAGGTGATGTCAGCGGAGCGGTGGTTATGCTCAAAGACGAGAGCGGAAAGCTCCCCGGTGATACGGAAACAAAGCTCACCCAGAGCGCGGCGGCGTTTCTCGGCAAACAAATGGAAGAATAAAGAGCCGCCCTGCGGCGGCTCAGTTAACAGTTATCAGAAATCAGTGAACAGTTAAAGGCTCGGAAAAACCGAGCCTTTAATTATTTGGTGGCGGCTGTGCCGCATTTGTACAATCCTCAGTCAGCTACGCTGACAGCTCCTTTTGCCAAAGGAGCCTATTTTATTTTAATCTTCACGATTGTTGTCTTAGAGCCGCTCTTGTAGTTTGATTTGCCCTCGGCGGTGACTTTTATCTTAATTGTGTAGGTGCCTTTCTTGGTACCTTTTTTGATTGTGATTTTACCCGTTTTTCTGTTCACTCTGAAGAAGCTCTTGCCTGATGTCTTTTTGTAGCTCACCTTGCCAATCGCCTTCTTCACTGTAATTGCGGAAACAGTCTGTTTGGCATTCTTTAGCTTAGAGTATTTAACTGTCTTGGCGGTTGCCTTAACCGTCATAGTGTTGGCGGCTTTGACAATCTTGAATGTAACTGTCTTTGTTTCTGTGTAGCTGCCCTTACCTGTTATAATGATTGAGGCTGTACCGACATTCTTGTTGTTCTTATAGCTCAATGTATAATCTTTATTCTTTAAAAGAATTTTACCGTTATAAGTAACCTTGACTGTCGGCGTAATCGCCTTACCTGTGTAGGTCTTATTACCGACTGCGGAAACTTTTGCCTTGCTGATATTGTAGGTAACAGGCGCTGTGGTGGCGGGCTGAGTCGGTGTGGTTTCGGTAGAATTCGTCTCGATCTGTTCTGTATCGGGAATTGTCGGTGTTGGTAAAGGATAAATCATCTTTGCGGTATATGGAAGCAACGCCGCTAAATTACCATCCATAATTATACCTAGCTTCACGGCCTCGGCAATACTGTAAATTTCGTTGTTATAGTACACGCAGTAACCCGTGAGGTTTGTTCTCTCTCCTGTATACTGCTGACCGCAAAAGCTTGGATTGCAAAACTTGTATCCGCCGATTACCTCTATGCCGTCAGTACAAAGGGTATCTTTGAGGCCGAAAAGCACCCATGATTCAGGAGCATTGCAGTAACCGTAGAAATCAATAATCGAATAACGGGAATACAGGATGTCGTTTTCGGTATATGATTGATTAAACCCTAGATCCTGTGTATACTCGTTAAGCTTCGTAACAAACTTTTCATCTATTATCTTTTGGCTGTATGGAATTACAGAAGAAAGAGTAGGAGCGGTAACTATACCCAGCTTTATTGCGGCGGGCAAGTCATAAATCTTTGTACCGTCAAATACACATAAGCCGGTCTTATTCTTCGAGTTATTCGGCATAAAACCATGGTTTACAAAATAATAACCGTTTATTACTTCCGAGCTTGCTGTATCATAGTTGAATTTAATAGCAAAGATGTAGTTTTTGTAATCCTCGGTATAGGAGTAAACATTATCAAGCGAAATTCTATCGCTGTATCCGAGTTCATTCGAATATTTCACAAGCTCGGTTGCGAACTGCATTTTTAAGAGTTCCTGGTCATGATCTGTGCAGTGGCCTGTGGGATTCTCAGTTGTTGCAGTAGTCATAGTGGGGTCTGTAGGTTCGGTAACAAATGTAGCAGATGTATCGGTAGTCGGCTCTGTAGGATATGATGTCGGAACAGTACCTGTCGGGTTAGATGATGTTGTGCTTTGGTCAATCATTGAGCTGTGCGGAATAATTGAGGCGAGAGCTCTCGCGCTCATAATGTTGTTCTTTACCGCGTCGGGCAGGTTGTAGATTGTGCCGTTATAGTACACGCAGTAGCCTGTCTTGTTGGCTTCACGCGGGAAGAAGTTCCAGTTCTCGAAGTGATAGCCGTCAATGTCCTCCTCACCTACCGTGCAGAGCATATCAGTCATTCCGAAAACTACAATAGATTTGTCATAGTAGAATATGTCAACCTCTCCGACGGACAAAGCAGAACCTACCAGCGAGTTTGAATAGTTAGCGAGAGCAACTTCGAACTCAGGTGAGTACGGCAGGTCATGCTCTGTGCAGTGGCTTGTGGAGTCCACAGTAGTGGCTGTGGGTTCGGTATCACCTGTGGCAGACTCGGATGTCGGAATTGTCAGCATAGTTGCTTCGGTATTATTTTCATCCTGCGGGAAATCAAATTCCGAGAACAAGTCTTTCCAGTCGCCCTCAACTTTTTCGGTATCAACGATATTCATCGGGTTAAATGTCGAAATATCTTTTGGCAAAATTATAGCGACAACTTCTTCGATATCGGTAATTCCTTTGTCAAACGCTTCGGAAAGCATAAGCTTTTCGTCATCTTTTTGGATATAAAAACCGTGTCCGCTCTCTGACGCGTTATTATGATTGACAAATATATATTTGCCGTACTGATAATAAAACGCTTTCATCCACGGCGGCGCGGGAGTGTATTGGTAACAAAGCTTATAACCGTCTTTAAGATTTCCGATAATTCCGTCAGAAACAGTCGGCTCTGTCAGATATGTGGTAGGCAAAGTGGGGTCTGTTGTCGGCTGTTCCACTGTGACAGTCTCGTTTGTGGGAGGCACGGTATCGCCTTTATATACCCAATGCCCCTGCATATTATTGCTTGAGTCGGATTTCCAATCAGTGATTTCAAAAACATAATCCGAGTTATGGTTCTCCAAATCCTCAGTCTGATTGTAAACCGAGCCGTTATTCCAATCAATTGTTTTTGAACTATCGGAGCGTACGAACAGCACGTTGCTGTCGAGATAAGTAAAGCAATAATAACCGTTTGACAATTTATCACCTTTCACCCATCTGCCGTCGCCGCTGCCGTCCCAAGTCCACGCGTACCACAATACTCCGTCAATATCGGTAAACGACGGATTGAGGAATGTGGTGTTTGGATTAACTACATAACCTTTTATAACGAGGTTTCTGCCCGCTTCTTCAAGGTCATCCAAGGCTTTTCCCAAATCAGCGTCGCTGTAGGTATCGTCTGAATCGTTCAGAATAATCTCTACCCACTCGTAAGCGAGCGACCAGTTCATCTGAGATTCCTCGGTGTATTCGTTGCCCGAGCCGTAGTATTGTTCATAAATACTTTGAAGCCTCAGCTCGGCATCCTGACGGGCGTTGTCTGACACTTTCGCGCTCGCGCCCGCAATCGGGAACGAGGAAAGAATCAGCAAAATAGTTAATAAAATTGAAATTCTTTTGAAATATCTTTTCATATCAATTATCTCCTTTCAAACATCTCTATAACTATAACCGATTACAGAGGTGTTCTGTGACGGGAAATCTAAAAAAATTATATAACTTTATTCACAAAAAAGCAACGCCCGAAGCAATAAAAAGCTTCGGGCGCGCTTCGAGAAAAACTTAGGGGAATAGAGTATGGAGTGTAAATATTTTAGCTTTCCCCCGGGGGGAAAGTGTCAATGGCGTTCTCGTAGAGAATGGCATTGACGATAGAGGGTAGGCGCAAGTAAGTATTATTGCATTTACAAATAGTTTCGTGCACCAACTTTTGTATTAATCCGACTTTGTTCAGACCTTGTTCCAGTCTGTTTATCAAACGTGAGATAGAGAGGTCTTTATTCAAAAAGAGGACCCTCTTCAGTCTCGCTACGCTCGACAGCTTCCCCCAAGGGAAGCCTTTTCCCTATTTTACTTTAACTTTCAGCTTCAGCCAGACTCCGTTGACAGTGATTTTCAGGGTAGTTTTACCCTTTTTGAGCCCGCGGATTTTCACGGTCTTGGCGGAATTCGGGGAAATCACCTTGGCGTACTTCGTGTTCTTGTAGACGTTATTTATCTCGGCGGCTTTGCCGCTTATCTTAACGGACACTGTCTTGCCCTTTCTGACTGTTACGCTCGTTCTGGAGAGAGACGGGTTGTTTTTGACCGCAACTTTTACATAAGTGTTTTTGCTGCCGCTCTTCTTATAGGTCAGTGTAGCTGTACCCTTTGTGAGAGCTATCATCTTGCCACTCTTTATCATGACAACCTTGGAATCTGAGCTGGTAAAATGCTTCGCGGTGAAGTCCACATTTCCAAAGTTCAGATACTTGCTGCTGTAACCCGCCTTACAGCTCAACGCGCTCTCGTTAAAGTCGCTCAACTGATTCGCGATTTGCTCAAGCTCGGGTTTATCGATAACGCCTTTATCATACGCTTCGGAGATTTCGTACATCTCTTTACCGTCAAAAATCTTTAACGGATTGCCTCTGGGAGTATAGGCGTATTTATCAATCAGAAACGCCTTGTATGTGTAATCTATACATTTAGATTTCACATAATAATCAACCAAAACCGCTCCGTTGGCAAGTTCGTCATACCTGTCCACAACAATGTCTTTCTTGACAGCACCTTGGTTTTTATCAAGAACATAGTCGATAAAGGCGTGGTAGTTATGTCTTGATTTTGTAAATGTAAACGGAGACAGCTGATAAGGCTTACCTTTATACGCGTTATACACATCCTCGATATTCACTAAATTCTGATCGCACGCTTCTTTCAGCATATAGGCGTGGTCGCCCTTTACTATCATAGCGTGAGCGCCGCACAATGCTGAGCTTACTGTATAGTCGCCTATTATCTCTTTGTAAGTTTCTCTGCCCGCTACGGCATTGTAAAGGCTGAATCCGTTGCCTACGTCGCAGAGCTTGTCGCATTTGGCGGTTATAAAGCTGTTGCCCTCCTCGTTTAAACGGTCTAAAACGGCGATTTCGAGGCGGTCACGAGTACGAACCTTGGCAATACCATTCTCCTCAAGATAGTTTAGGAAATCCGCGAGGTTATTGTCGTTGAGGATGCCTTCCTCGTACGCTTGTGCGAGAGTTGTGAACTTACCGTCATTGTAAAGATACGGCTCGCCATGATACCGCTCATAGGATACGATGTAATCGCCGAGCAAAACTTCAAAGCTGCTATTGTCCGTTACAATAACATAGCCGTCAAACTCGCCGCGCTCCTTACATGTTTCGCCGTAAACATGCTTTCTGCTTCCCTCGCCAAAGAGGTAACTGCCCTCGCCGTATTTATATTCTAAAAACTTCTTTTCAATCTCTGTGAGCTTAACGACGTTCCAACCCGAACCGCTTGTACCGATTTTCTCAATAACGTCGTCTATATCATCTTCAGAAATTACACCATCGTCAAGAGCTTTGTCGAGGGTATAAAGCTTGTTATTCTCAACATCGACAATATATATTCCTAAATCATAGGGGGCGTTCTGTCCTGCCGAGCGGAACCACCAACTGCCGAGCTTAACATAATAATCCAAACAGGTCAGACCTGCGGAACCCGTGGCAATCGCGTAGTAATTATGGTTTTTTAGCTTCCCGAAGCCTGTAACAGTAAAAGGATAGTTATTGTTAGCGTTCATAACTTCTATGCAGGCTTCGGCTTCTTCACCGAACTTGTGGGATACGGCGAATCCGAACTGCATACCCTCCGCTTCAGCCTTGCGGATATATTCCGCCAACCTGTAATAATCATAAGAAACTTCGCTCTTTTTCGAAAAAGGCGCTACCCTTGACACGTCAACCATATACAATCCGAGGGCGTCAGGCGACTGGGCTTTTGTGATATGGAAGCTATATTCGCGAAATTCCAGAGTTTCATCACAATCCGTGGCTGTACCGCTGCCCGCGTAGCAAATCATATGACCTTGATTAACGGCTACAATCTTAACCCAGCTTACGTCAACGCCGTACTCCTTAAAATACGATACGAGGTTTTCTTCGTCGAGGAATACGGTGTTTGGAATAATCTCGGCAAGCTCGGGTATTGAAATAATATTGTTTTTCACAGTGTTATTGCCTATCGGGTAAACAACGCCGCCCGAATAGACGCAATAGCCGCACGGATTAAGGCTTGTACTGCCGAAGTAAGTGGGAGCGGTGAACAGATAACCGTCTATCAGCTGTTTAGCTTTGTAGTCATTGAGACCTATAATGCGGAAAACCACATAATCCTCTGTTATCTTGTAGAACTCCAGACCATCGAGATTGTCATTCGTGAAGGTCGGGTAGTCTTTTTTATAAAGAAGCGGAATATACTCGTTGACCGCGCTTGCAAAGTCGTCGGGCAGGTCTTGGAGTTCGGAGGAAACGGTTGATGTTTTGCTGTCCGCCGCGCTGACCGCGGGTACAACCGAGAGCAGTAATAACGCGGTTAGTAAAATGGATATGAGCTTTTTCATAATGAACACTCCTTTCAGGGTATTTTTCAAGGGAAGGCTTATATTACCTTCACCTTCAGCTTGCGCCACACGCCGTTGATTCTCACCTTGAGTGTGGTTGAGCCTTTTTTGTACGCTTTGACTTTCAGCTTTGTTGCATTTTTCTTTGAAAGAATTTTTGCTTTTGATGTATTCTTATAAACATTGTTGACTGTGCTGACTTTTCCGATAACCGAAACATACTTATACTTTCCCTTTTTTATCGTAATACTCGACTTGGAAAGCTTCGGGGATGTGGTAACTTTAATTGTGAAATACAGGCTTTTTGTGCCGACTTTCGCGGTGATTCTGGCGACGCCCTTTTTGAGCGCGGACACCCTGCCCTTGCTTGTGACGGGAGCCACCGACTTATTGCTTGAGGAATAAGCGACATTTTGGCTTCCTCTGTCGGTTACCTTGAGAGTTATCACCTTGCCGCACTTTACCGTGGCTGTGCTCAGACTGAGCTTTGGGGCTGGGTCGGTCGCGGGCGGTTTGGTAGAAATGGTGGAGCCTGTTGAAGGCGGGGATGTGGACTCCGTGGTAGGTCTTATTATCGTAGGTTGAGTCGGTCCTGTCGGCTTTTGAGTGTTTTCTGTCGCCGCAGTAGGCTGAGTCGGCAATATCTCTGTCGGCTGAGTGATGTACTGCGTCGCCTGAGTCTGAGTAGGCTGAGTTTGTTGACTTTCTGTAGCGGGAATATTTGTCGCGGAGGTAACGTATGTACCCTCTGTGGGCTCGGACGGCATTGTCCAATCCGATTCATCGTAATACGACAAATAGCCTGTAAGCTTTCCCTCGCTGTTTTCGTCACCGTTCAGAACAACCATATTATTAATGCCGTCGAGCTTGATATCCACCGTCTGTTTTTTCATATTATTCCAGTCGGGTTCTCCCGTGCTGTTTGCGCAAGCAAAAACGACGTTGCTGTCAACATTTTCAAATTTAAAAATTTCGCCGTTGTACTCAGGTTTCACCCATCTGTCCTGTCCCTCGCCCCAAGTCCACACAAACCATTGAAAACTCTTGTTAACATTTGTCTGGAGGAAAACCGTGTACGAGCCCGAAGCGCTCACGGCGGGAGCGTTGGTTTCCTCTGTTTCATCGGCGAGAGCTGTCGGGACAGCTATTACTATTAATATTATCGAAAGAAAAATAATCAGTAAGTTTTTCATATCATCACCCCTGTTCTACCGACGCGGCAACTTTGAGCATTTCGTCACATCCTGCGTATCCGACAGCTTCAAAGACATAGCCGTCGTGCTCCCATATGAGCATTGTCATATCCTCGTCCGTCTTTACAATAAAATCAATTCCCTCGTAGTTTTCCTTTGCCGCGGTTTTGAACTCCGCGTCGGACGCTGACTTGTACGCGTTCTTAGCAAACTGCTCAATAGTGAGGAAGTCATCGCCTTTTGTGTAGGTAAGCAGCGAACTGCCCTCGCCTTTCTGTTCATCCGTAAGCGTATAGCCTTCGGGGATGTATGAAGGCTTGAAAACATTTTCGATAGTTGCTTGATAATCCGACAGTGAAGCGTCGTATTCAATCACATCGACCTCGCTGCCGCTAGTGATAAAGAATGAGAAAATCTTTTCCCTTATCGCCTCCACACTCAGGCTCGCCGCCATAATCATGACTATGAGCGCCGCCGCTATCATAATTCGACGTGTTTTTGTCAGGGTGGCTCTGTGGTATACGTTCGTCTGTGACTTGATAAGCTTCTGCATATCTTTATTGAATTTTTCGGACGGTTCAAAGCCTGTTCCCTCAGAATACTGAGTGGAAAGCTTTTCCTCATATACGCCGAAAGCCCTGGTGAGCAGGTTGTTGTCTATGGCTTTATTCATCAATTATCCCTCCCAAAAGTTTGCCGAGAGCCTTTCTGCCGCGTTCCAGACGCTTGCGCGCCAAAGCGTGGGAGATTCCCAAGGAACGCGCAATCTCCTTGTCGTTCATACCGTGGAGATATTTTAATGTCATAACGCTTCTGTAATTGTCGGGAAGCTCGGATATTTTCTGAGCTATGTACTCGGCGGTAAGATTTTGTTCCGCGCGCTGTTCGATGTTTTCATCCAGTGGTATGTTATCGTTGAGTTCCACAAGCGTAACGCGGTTTATCCTGTTGTAGATGGTCTTGGCGCAGTTCTCGGTAATCACGATTATAAAGCCGCGCGTACGCGGGGTGTCAACCTCGTCGATTTTTGAAAGATTTTTTAAAATTCTCATAAACGCTTCGTGAACGGCGTCCTCCGAGAGACTTTCTTCCTTCAAAATCGAATAAGCGCAGCTTATCATCAAACCTTTGTACATCTGATAAATCTGTTCAAATTTGCCCTTTTCCTCCTCGCTGTCGGCGAGGCTCAAGTAAAAACTCAGCATAATAATTCCCCTGGATTTTGTTCTCTGTCTATATAACCTTTCAGGAAAACGTTTTGTGACACTATTTTATCATATTTTTTCAAAAAAACAAACGGCTCAGAGCGAGCCGTTTACTTACAATTTATTCCAATATTTTCGGTCGAGGGAGCGGTACTGGATTGCCTCCGCTACGTGAGGGAGTTGTATTTCGCCGCTGCCGTCCAAATCGGCGATGGTTCTCGCCACTTTAAGAATACGGTTATAAGCTCGGGCGGAAAGTCCCATAGTCTCAAAAGCTGACTTTAAAAGCTCGGTGGACTCGTCGTCAATGGCGCAGTAGCTCTCAAATTCTTTGTCGGATATACGGGCATTGCAGGTGGTCGAGGAATTCTTAAAGCGTTCGACCTGGCGTTCTCTGGCAGCGTTGACGCGCTTTTTAATATTCGCGCTGGGCTCCTCACTCTTCTTGTCGGTCAATTCTTCATAGTCCACGGGCGGAACCTCAATATGAATATCAAAGCGGTCTATAAGAGGTCCCGAGACGCGGTTAATGTAGCGGTGAATTTTCTTTTCCGAGCACATACACTTGCGCGTGGGGTGGTTAAAATAACCGCAAGGGCAGGGGTTCATCGCGCCTATAAGCATAAAGTTGCAGGGATAAGTGTACTTGCCGTTGACGCGCGACACTGTTACCACGCCGTCCTCAACAGGCTGGCGCAGAACTTCAATAGTTTTTCTTCCAAATTCGGGGAGCTCGTCGAGGAACAGAACGCCGTTGTTGGCGAGGGTTACCTCGCCGGGCTTTACCGCGGCGTTTCCCCCGCCGCCTCCGCTCATCGCGACATATGACGCGGTGTGGTGAGGCGAACGGAACGGGCGGGTGTGAATGAGCGAAGCGCCCTTGGGCAAGGTGCCCGCGATTGAATGAATCTTGGTGGTCTCAATAACCTCCTCAAACGTCATATCTGGCAAAATCCCCGGCATACGCTTGGCAAGCATACTTTTACCCGAGCCCGGAGGTCCTATGAGCAGAACATTGTGACCGCCCGCCGCGGCGATTTCAAGCGCGCGCTTGACCTCGTACTGACCTTTGACCTGAGAAAAGTCGGCTATATCTTCAAATTCATCGGCTTGTGACTTTATCGGGACAGCAGGCTCAATCAGCTCAATCCCCCTGAAATGCTGAAACAGCTGATAGACGCTCTTTACGGGATAGACCTCAATTCCGTCAACCACTGCGCCCTCGCAGGCGTTATCGGCGGGAACAAACAGCCTTTTGACATTATTCTCCTTAGCCGTTATGGTCATAGCGAGCACGCCGTTAATCGGGCGCACTTCTCCCGAAAGACTGAGCTCACCCAAAAAAGCGCAGTCGGAGTAATCTGCATTAAGGTTACCCGTCGCCTTAATGAGCGCCATATAGATAGGCAGGTCATATATGGGACCTTCCTTTTTGGTGTCTGCGGGCGCGAGGTTGACTGTAATTCTGGAAACAGGAAACTCAAATCCGCAATTTTTAAAAGCGGTACGCACCCTGTCCTTACTCTCCTTTACAGCCGCGTCGGGAAGTCCGACGATATCAAACGCGCCTGTGCCTCGGGTTATTGAAGCTTCTACATCTATCGGGTAGCTTTCCACTCCGAAAAGCCCGAAACTCTTACACTTTACTACCATATCGCACCTCCGTAATAATTCCGAATATATGTTTGACTCAATTGTATCATACGAACGTTCGTTTTGCAATAGCAAAAACGCAATTTGACAGAATTTTTTTTGTGGGATATAATTTAGTTAGAAATTATAAGGTGGTGGCTATGATAAGTAGTAACTACGACAGTCTTAACGACAATACCCTCGCCGCTTTGACAAAGAACGGCGACGAAGCCGCGTTTGAGGAAATCACTATCAGATATATCAAGCTGATTTTTTCTTTGGCTTCAAAATACAATATTGACGGATATGAGGTTGAGGATATCGCGCAGGAAGGTCTGCTCGCCTTTTTAATCGCGTGCAAAAGCTATGATGAGAAGGGTGGAGCATCGTTCAAAAACTATGCTGTTAAATGCGCGAAGAACCGCTTTAACGACCTCTCCAAAAAGAGCAAAAAGAAGAGCTCTGTCCCCGACAAAAACCTTGTCGGTCTTGAAAGCCTGTCGGGCGCTGAGGACGAGCTCAACGTTGAGGATTATGTGCTGGAACGCGAGTATCTCAAAACGATGCTCAAGCATCTTGACAACCTGTTAAGTATTGACGAAAGAAAGGTTTTCAAGCTGTACGCGCACGGCTATTCGTACAACGAAATTGCCGAGAAAATACAGAGCACTCCTAAAAATGTTGACAATATCCTGCAGAAGATTAAGAGAAAACTCAGAGGATGAACGAGTAAAACGGCTGGTTTGCATTTGCAAATCAGCCGTTGTTTAGTTTGTATATTTTATTTTTATTTGCGCCTTGCGAGATGATTTTGCCTTCAGCTATAAGTTCGTTTAAGTAATCTCTCGTTCTTGATTGCTTAAGATTTATAGCTTGCGCAATTTCAGAGGATTTAGCAGATTCTTTATTACTCAGATAATCTATTATTGCCTGTTTTGTCCTTTGATTTATCGCCGATTTTTTCGTTATCGCCGATTTTTTCAAGGATTCCAAACAATTGAAAACTTAATTTTTCCTGAACGCAGCCGAACCGCCGCAATAATGCGGCGGTTCTTAGTTTACCAGTTATTATAATGTCCGTTCTTGATTATGAGCGGATAATCCTTGTAGCAGAAGTTTTTGTCGATGGTTCCCACTCCCTCGATACTGTTGCTCTCAAGATAATTGGTCTCACCGCCGTACTGCCACACGCCGAGGGTTTTGCCGTTGTAGCTGCACTCGGTGTTCCACTGGGCAAGCCAGATGTCGTAGTTGTCGAGAAGCGTACTATCATTAAGCTTGTTTGTAATCCAGTTGAGGTTAGCGTAAAGTATCGGGTAATACTTTTGCGCGGTGATTTTCTTGAAAAACGTTTTGCAGATTTTTACAAGCATAGCGTTTGACGGCATACCGTTACTGCTTTTATATCCATCGGCGTCTTCCATATCAAACGCTACGGGGAGCGTGGGTTTCTTGCCTTTAAGAAGCCTGATTACGTGAGTCGCCTCACTTTCGGCTTCCTTGGTAGTCAAAGCGTAGGAGTAAATGTACACACCCCAGGGCATCCCCGCCGCCTCGCACTTCTTGACGTTAGCCTCAAACTTGGCGTCGTCCTGAGAAGTTTCATCATTGCCGAAACCGCAGCGAATCATAACGTAGTCATAGCCCGCGTTCTTTATCTTCTGGATATCAACATTACCGTTGTGAGCGGAGATATCAACACCCTTTTTGCCGACAAGAGGCACATACTTCTTGGCGACAATCAGCTGAATCAGCGTCGCGTCACGAATGTTTATCTTCTTGTCGTAGGTTATGTCGGCTTTGTCACTCGCAAAATCCGAAGCGGAAACTTTTCCCGCCAGATAAAGCTGAGTATAGGTAGCGTCGTTTATATCAATTTTCTTGTCTTTATTTACATCACCGATTTGATAGATATCCTCCCAGCCGACAGCCATTACTACCTGAGCTGAAATGCTGAGAAGAATCGCAACCGACAGTATAATTGAAATTATTCTTTTCATTTTAACCTATAAGTTCAATAAGCTTAGCGCGGACAGCCTGAGCGTCAGCCTTACCCCTGCTCTGTTTCATTACGTTGCCGAGCAGAGCCATAAGCGCCTTCTCCTTGCCGCCCTTGTAGTCGGCAACTGCCGCGGGGTTGGAGTCTATGGCGCTCTGACACATTTGGGCGAGCGCGTTATCGTCTACGCCGCCGAGGTCGCTCTCGTCGATAAACTCTGTGCAGGGCTTGCCTGTGTCGAGCATTTTCTCGAGAGTTTTCTTGGCGAGGTTGTTTTGAATTTTCTTGTCCTCAAGCATTTTAACGAGCTCGTTAAGCTGCTTGGGGCTTACTGCTACGTCAAAGCTCTCCTTGTCCTTTTCGGTTTCAACACGGCGGAAGATAGAGCCGATGATGAAGTTCGAAACAGTCTTGGGGGTTTTTAAGCCCTCGATAGCCTCGTCAAAATACTCGCTGACTTTGCGGTATTTTGTGAGCAGAGAAGCGTCCTTTTCGGGGATATCATATTCCTCGACATATCTCTCTTTCTTAACCTCGGGAAGTTCGGGGAGAGTTTTGCGGATTTCCTCTACCTCTTCCCTGCTTGTGAGGATAGTTACAAGGTCGGGGTCACGGAAGTAGCGGTAGTCGTTGGCGTCCTCCTTGCCTCTCATTGAGGAGGTTGTGTTGGAAGCGTCGTCATAGCGGAGAGTTTCCTGAATAACCTTGCCGCCGTTTTCAATAACGTCAACCTGACGCTCATACTCGTACTCCATAGCCTTTGCTATGTTGTTGATGGAGTTCATATTCTTGATTTCGGTACGAGTGCCGAGCTTGTCGCTGCCCTCTGGGCGAACGGAGATGTTTACGTCACAGCGCATCGAACCCTCCTGCATACGGCAGTCGGAAACGCCTATACAGCGCATAATGAGCTGGAGCTTTTCAACGTACTCCCTAGCCTCGTCAACCGAGCGGAAGTCGGGCTCCGTTACAATCTCAATCAGCGGAACGCCGCCGCGGTTGTAATCGACATAGGTGTCGCCGTGAGCGTGCACGAGCTTGCCCGCGTCCTCCTCGATGTGGATACGGAGAATACGGATTTTTCTGCCGTTTGAGAGCTGAATATAGCCGTGCTCGCACAAGGGCTTGTCGTACTCTGAAATCTGATACGCCTTTGGCAGGTCGGGGTAGCAATAGTTTTTGCGGTCCATCTTTGCGACTTCGGCAATCTCGCAGTTGGTAGCGAGTCCCGCCATAATCGCGTACTTAACGACCTGACGGTTGAGCTTGGGCAGAGTGCCCGGAAGTCCTATACATACGGGACAGCAGTGAGTGTTGGGCTCGCCGCCGAACGCTGTTGTACAGGAGCAGAAAATCTTTGTTTTTGTGGATAATTCAACGTGGGTTTCAAAGCCCGCTACAAGTTCGTATTTCACAGCTTTACACCCCACTTTGTATCTTTAAAGTTTTCTCCCGCCGCTTTCTCGTAGGCGTTTGCGGCGCCCAGAATTGTCGCTTCTTTAAACTTGTTGCCGATGAGCTGCATACCTATCGGAAGTCCCTTGTCGTCAAATCCGCAGGGGATCGAAACAGCGGGAAGTCCCGCGATGTTGACAGGCACAGTGCATATATCCGTGAGATATGTCTCAACGGGGTCGCTTGTCGCGTGTCCCATCTCAAAGGCTGTCATAGGTACAGTCGGCGCGAGCACAAAGTCGCACTTTGTAAAAGCGTCGTCAAACGCTTTTACGATAGTACCTCTGAGGTTCTGAGCCTTTTTGTAATAAGCGTCATAATAACCCGCCGAAAGCACATAAGTACCGAGCAGAATTCTGCGCTTAACCTCGTCGCCGAAGCCCTCGCTTCTGGTGCGGCACATCATATCGTGAGTGCCGTTGTAGTGCTCAGCCTTGAAGCCGTAGCGGATACCGTCGTAACGTCCGAGGTTCGATGAAGCCTCGGCGCAGGCGATAATGTAGTAAACGGGAAGGGCAAACTTAATTGCGGGCATATCAAAGTAAATAACCTCGGCACCCAGACTCTCGTACACCTTAACAGCGTTTAAAAGAGACTCTTTGACGTCATCGCGAACGCCGTCGAGGTACTCGCGGACGATACCGATTTTCATACCCTTTATGTCATTATTAACAGTGTCAAATGTCAAATCGCCCTTACGTCCCTGACAGGTGCTGTCCTTGGGGTCGTAGTCGGAGATAGCGTCATAAACGATAGACGCGTCCTCGACAGTCTTGGTAACGGGACCAATCTGGTCAAGGCTGGAAGCGTACGCAATCAGTCCGTAACGCGATACAGCGCCGTAGGTGGGCTTTAAACCGACAATTCCGCAGAATGAAGCGGGCTGACGGATAGAACCGCCCGTGTCGGAGCCGAGACCGTAAGCCGCGATATCGGCGCCGACAGCGGAAGCTACTCCGCCCGAGGAACCGCCCGCGCAATGCTTTGTGTTGAACGGGTTAGTCGCGCCGCCAAAATATGAAGTTTCGCTGGAAGACCCCATAGCGAATTCGTCCATATTGGTCTTGCCGAGGAGCACAGCGCCTTCATTTTCGAGCTTGTCCCAAACCGTCGCGTTATAGATAGGCTTGTAGCCTGTCAGAATCTTTGAACAGCAGGTGGTCTCAATGCCCTTTGTGGACAGGTTGTCCTTTAAGGTCATTGGTACACCCTCGAGCAGTCCGATAGTTTCGCCTTTGGCGATTTTGGCGTCAACCTTTTCAGCCTGAGCCACAGCTGTGTCGGCTGTAACGTTTACGTAGGCGTTGAGCTCGCCGTTGGACTTCTCGATTTCGTCTAAATACTTTTGAGTCAGTTCCTTACACGATATCTCCTTGGAGGTGAGCATATCGTGGATTTTTTTAATCTGTGACATAACTGTACCCCCTTACGCGTGATTTCGGACGAGGAAATGGTCCTCAGCCTGCTCTGGCGCGTTTTTGAGAATCTCCTCGCTGGGAAGTGACTCGACAACTTCATCCTCACGGAATACATTGGAGAGGTTGTTGATGTTGTCGAACTCCTCGCCTGAGTCGGGAGCATTGTTAATCGCGTCGGCAAACTCAACGATTTCCTGCATCTGCTTGGTCAAATCGTCGAGCTCGTCCTCAGCTACAAAAAGCTTTGAAAGTATAGCGATGTTTTCTATGTCTTCTCTGGTAACCATATTATCAATCCTTTGTTAGTGGTAATTAGCCCTCCCTTGGGAAATTCCCCTATTAGGGGAAATGGCGGCAACGCCGACAAAAGGGAGACTCCCTTACTAAGGGAGATGTCGCAAATGCGACAGAGGGTTTGCCGTCTCCGGCTCAGGAAGCCGTTCCTGCTAAGGAAAGGGTGGCTGAGCGTAGCGAAGTCGGGAGAGGGTCTATATTAATTTTACTCGATATATCAAACGTTAGTATTTAATCCATTTTACAAGTGGACCCTCTTCAGTCAGGCTACGCCTGGCACCTTCCCCCAAGGGAAGGCTTTTCTTTTATCTAAGTTTAATATGCACCTCACGGAGCTGCTGTTCAGAAACTTCTCCGGGTGAGCCGAGCAGTAAGTCCTGAGCGTTACTGTTCATCGGGAACGGAATAACCTCGCGGATGTTCTCTTCCTCAGTTAAGAGCATAAGCATACGGTCGATTCCGGGAGCCATACCCGCGTGAGGCGGCGCGCCGTACTGGAACGCCGTGTAGAGGGACTTGAATTTATCTTTTAACTGTTCCTCTGTATAGCCCGCAATCTCAAAAGCCTTAATCATAATGTCGAGGTCGTGGTTACGAACAGCGCCCGAGCTGAGCTCTACGCCGTTGCAGACGATATCGTACTGGTATGCCAGAATCTCGGTGGGCTCTTTGTTGAGGAGCGCGTCCATACCGCCCTGAGGCATCGAGAACGGGTTGTGAGTGAATATAGTCTTGCCATCCTCGTCTATTTCGTACATCGGGAAGTCCACGATGAAGCAAAGGTCAAAACGGCTTGTGTCGATAAGGTTGAGGCGCGTAGCGACTTCTTTCCTGATTTCACCCGCGAGCTTGGGAGCTATGGCGTAGCTGTCGGCGATGAAGTAAATTACGTCGCCCGCCTTGGAACCGTTGCGGCTGATGAGCTCTTCCCTGTCGCCGGGCTTTAAGAACTTGTCGATAGGACCGTCAAATGTCAAATCCTCGTTGACCTTGACATATCCCAAGCCCTTCATACCGATGGAGAGCGCGAACTCCTCCATACGCTTGAACCACTTTTTAGACTGAGCGGCGGCGCCCGGAACGTTGATTGAACGCACGCACTTCTTTCTGAACGGAGCGAAGTCGGTCTCGACGAACATATCGCTGATTTCTTTAATCTCGAGCGGGTTTCTGAGGTCGGGTTTGTCCGTACCGTATTTGAGCATAGCCTCCTCAAAAGGAATGCGTCTGAAAGGCGCGGGGCTTACTTCTTTATCGGTAAACTTCTTAAAAGTGTCGTATAAAACTTCCTCGGCAACCTTGAAAACGTCTTCCTGAGTAGCGAAAGCCATCTCATAGTCGAGCTGATAGAACTCGCCCGGGCTTCTGTCTGCGCGGGCGTCCTCGTCACGGAAACAGGGAGCCATCTGGAAATACTTATCGAATCCCGAAACCATCAAAAGCTGTTTGAAAATCTGGGGAGCCTGAGGCAGAGCGTAAAACTTACCCTTGTGCTTACGGCTGGGAACGAGATAGTCGCGCGCGCCCTCGGGTGATGAGTTGGAAAGAATGGGCGTGTTAATCTCGGTAAAGCCCAGCTCTGTCATTTTACTGCGCATAAAACTGATAACCTGCGAACGCAGGAGAATATTATTGTGAACCTTGGGATTGCGAAGGTCGAGGAAACGATAGCGAAGTCTTACATCCTCGTTGGTATTCTTTGAGGTTGCTACCTCAAAGGGAAGCTCGTTCTTGCACTTGCCGAGAACCTTGATATCCTCGGTGTGAACCTCAACGTAACCTGTCGCGATTTTGGGATTGATTGTGTCCTCGTCACGCTTTACGACCTTGCCGCCGAGAGTTACGGTACACTCGCGATTGATGTTCCTAAGAAGCTCATCGTCGTGAACTACAACCTGAAGCACGCCGTACTCGTCGCGGATGTCCAGAAACATTACGCCGCCGTGATCGCGGATGTTCTCAACCCAGCCCGCTACGCGGACTTCCATGCCGATGTTTTCTTCTCTTAATTCACCGCAGTTTACTGTGCGGTATTCGTTCTTAAAAGTCATATATATTATCCTTTCACAGAAAAAATCACATATTTACGCATTATCGATATGTAGTATAACACATTTCGGCTTTGCAATCAAGATTTTTTACCAATAAATTTGATTTGAACCGACTAATATGTTAGAATTGAAATATAGTGATTATAATTCTTTAAAGGAATGATAATATGTTGAACATCGGCTGTCACCTTTCCGTATCAAAGGGTTTTGAATTTATGGGCAAGCAAGCGCTCGAGTTGGGCGGAAACACTTTTCAGTTTTTTACGCGCAATCCCAGAGGCGGCAAGGCAAAGGAAATTGACAAAAAAGACACTGACGCGCTCATAATTCTTATGGAGAATAATAACTTTTCTCAGATTCTGGCGCACGCCCCCTATACCCTCAACCCCTGTTCCAAGGATGAGCGCACGCGGGAGTTCGCGTATGAAGCTATGACGGACGACCTCAGGCGTATGGAATATCTGCCGAATAACTTATACAACTTCCACCCCGGCTCGCACGTAGGACAAGGTGTGGAAAAAGGCATTGAGCTTATCGCAAAACATCTCAACAAAGTGCTGTATGAAGATATGACCACAACCGTTCTGCTCGAGACTATGGCGGGCAAAGGCTCTGAAGTCGGCTCACGCTTTGAGGAGCTCAGAGCCATAATCGACCGAGTTGAGCTCGATGACAAGCTTGGAATATGCCTCGACACCTGTCACGTCTTTGACGGCGGGTATGACATAAAGGACAATCTTGACGGCGTACTTGAAGAGTTCGACAGCGTTATCGGGCTTGACAGGCTGAAAGCTGTTCACCTCAACGACAGCAAGAATCCCCTCGGCAGCCACAAGGACAGGCACGAAAAAATCGGCGAGGGCAACATAGGGCTTGACGCTTTTGAACGCATTGTTACAAATCCTGTAATTAAAAATCTGCCGTGTTTTCTGGAAACACCGAACGAGCTTGACGGCTACGCCAAAGAAATAGCCCTGCTTAAAAGTTTTTAGCATTCAGTAATCACTAATCACTAATTTGTAACACCATTCTTCCTATCGAATACAATGTAATGTAGACGAAAGGAGGAAAGACAAATGTGTAACAACGGTTTATTTGGCGGTGGCAATTGCTGCTGGATTATTCTTCTTATTCTCATCATCTGCTCATGCTGCGGCAACAACGGCAACGATGGTTGCGGATGCGGCTGCTAAAAGACAAGAAAAGGCTTCCCGCGGGAAGCCTTTTTAGTATTCAGTATTTAGTGGTTAGTGAATGTTAAAGCAAAAACACCAATATCTTTAACATACACTTTCCAAGTTAGATTTACATATTATTCTTATATTCAAGCCCAAAAGTTAGCGCTAACTTTTGGGCTTGAATTAGAAAATATCAATATTTATCCAATCGGGATACAAACTTCTCGAGAGATGGAAGGTCTCTCCCCGACCACAACTGACTACTGAATACTAATCACTGATCACTAAAACAGTCTGACAATTGTCATTGAAGCGTTTGTGACAGCTTCGGGAGTTGTTCCCTCCGCAGTAAGCGTGATTTCCGCCGCTCCTGTGTTTACAAGAGTGAGCACGTCTCCTGTCTGGGCGGCAAATATAAACTGTCCGTTATCGGCTGTATAGGTTGTGCCCTGCAAAGCCTCTCCGTTGCGGTAAACAGTAGTGGTTGTATCGGTATCTCCGCCGTCAATATAATAGTTAACCATATAGACGCCTGTTCTGCCTATAACCACTTGGGCAGTACCGGCGGTGTGAGTTATTGTACCCGAAAGCGGACCGTTGGACGAGAAAGTCACAGCAGCGTCAGCCGCAACGGTCTGTGCCGCTGTGTTGTAGATATAGGCATAATCGCCGAAGCTCTCAACACACTGTCCGCAGGTCACGGCGCAGGGATTGAACCTGCACTTGTTGCCGCAGCAACCGCAGGAGCACTTTGTTGTTTCTGTACTGAACATATAATCTTTCCTTTCCGATAAATGGTCAATGACCACTAACATAATATGCTTGTACAGGGTTTTTGTTCAATTTATCTGCTGTTATAATCCTCGTCGATATCTTTGCACCAGCTCTCAGCAAGAGGTTTACTCGCTCTTATGGAGCCTACCGCTCTCGCGACGGTCTCATACACAACAGATGTTCCCTTCCTGTCAGCGTGGTAGTTTACCGCTCTCTCCCTGCCTATACCGAAGTCAGCGGCGGTTTCTACAGCGTCGATGTTGGCGCCGATGAACAGGAACTCCCAGTTATCCGCTTCTTTGCGGCGTTCAATCATCTTCTTGACCCTTTTGCTCGAAAACTTTCTGCTGGCATTTTCCATACCGTCAGTCATAATTACGAACATTGTGTGCTCGGGCACATCCTCGGCTCTGGCGTATTTATGGATACGCTCAATGTGTTCAATCGTTGAACCTATAGCGTCAATCAAGGCGGTACATCCGCGCACGGTGTAGTCGTCCTCTGTCATCGGCTTGATTTCCGAGAGCCCTACCCTGTCGTGGATAGTCTCGAGCTCGTTATCAAAGAGCACTGTTGTGACAAAACACTCGTCGTCCTGTTTCTTTTGTTTTTCTATTAAAGAATTAAAACCGCCAATCGTGTCGCTTTCGAGCCCGCTCATTGAACCGCTCCTGTCCAGTATAAATACGAGCTCTGTGATGTTGTTGTTTAAAACCTTCATTTCAATTTCTCCTTATACAAAAAATTTAGTCACAAGGCTTTCTTAACCTTGTGACTGTATTATATAAGCTATTACATTTTGAATGGTCGCCCGTCAAGCGACATTTTTGATTGTCCACGTCAAACACTGTAAGTTCCTATCTAAAAAATATATCCCACTTATGGTATGTGTTCTGACAAGATTAATTTAGCCGCCTAGCAAAGGCTGGTCGAATGAGTAAAGCGCGTCGTTAATCTCAAAGAGATTATAATTCTTTTTAAGAATAAAATATTCTATGATAATATCAAACTTACTGCTGTGCGACAAGGCGTAGCCCGCTTTACTGAGCATATCCTCAGCCTCATCGAGCGGGAGCTCCAGCGCAATCGCGAATGAAATAGCCGTCTGCTTGCTCGGCTTATACAGGCGGTTCCCTCGGATTTTTGAAAACAATTTGCGGTCAATCATCGCCTTCTTGTAGCACTGTGAGTCGCTCATTCCCTTTTCGTCAATCTTGCGCAGAAGCATCTCGGAAAAGCTTTCGTCGATGTTTTTGAGAGCTTGGTCAAGGTCATCGGGAACAGCGGACTCGGCGCGCACTGCTCCGAAATCAGGAACTTCACGCGGAACAGCCATAGGAGCAAACTTCCCTTTTGCAGCTCCGACAAACCCAGGCGCGGGCTGAGCTTCAATAAGATTTTGACTTATGTAGTTTTGGATGTCTGAATACAAATCTTTAGAAATTCTTTTCTTTTTGAAGAACATTTTGCCTCACTGATAAAATCATTTGATGTAATCTAATTCGATTAATACCATTGTAACAGAACGATTGCAATACATCAAGATAAATCTATAATATGTTTCATCATCTTATTAGGAAAACAAAAAGGCACCATACGGCGCCTTTCTTTTTTGTGGAGATAAGGGAATTTGAATCCTTGACCTCCGGACTTTTAGCTATTCAAAAATAATTAAACTCTTTTCCGCTTTTTTGACGGAAGTTTTGCTGACTGCTAAAGCGATCACTAACACTACGATTGCAAATACCGCAGCCGTGACAGCAGCAGCCGTCACCGTTGTGCTGTTAAGGAGTATCGCGGAAAGCTCGGGAATCGCCGAAATAACAATAAAAACAAACAGAGCAATAAACATCACAAATCCGATGATGAGTGCAACGGCGTTTGTTTTGCCCAGCTTGCGTGATATTTCCGTTTCGCTGTCCCGATTAAAGGCAGGACTCTTGGCATTGCTCACGAGCATACAGTTGACAAAGATCAAGTTGCAAAGCACGCAAACAAACGCGCCATACAGAAATACCCAGCTGCCGCTAATCGGAACAATACCTGTCACAATACAAACGATACCGAGAATCAGAATGTACGACACGCTTCCAAGCGAACAGATCAGCATGGAAAAGCGAAGCTTGCTCTTATAGTAATCCTTAAAATCAAGCGGCATAGCGCGTAAAATATAGAAGCTTTCGCCCTCACGCGAAAAGGCGGTTCCGGGCAAATTATTTAAGCCGCAGGCAAAGCAGGACGCCGCAACACCGAGAAGCAGCGCGCAGATCAGCGCTGCGCTTGTATCAATAGAACCATTTTCGGGGTTGAAAAGCGCGTTATTGCCGAAAGCGAACGGCAAAACAAAAAACAGCGGCCAGATAAAGGTCATGGCAAAACCGTAAATCATATAAGACGGATTCCTGCGCGCGTTTTTCGCCTCATAAGAAGTCAGCGCTTTCAGAGCACCGCGCTTCTTATTAGCGGAAAGCATGCTTTCTTCAACAGGCTTTTTGGCGGAGCCTGTGTTTTGCATTGAGAGCGCCGTAGACAGATAGAACAGCTTGATAACAAGCAAGGCTAAAGCGATAGCTAAAGCAGTAATACCGAGGCTGATAAAGAGCCCCAAAATATTGCCGTCGAACATAAAGCCGTTCATAAACGCGACGTTCGGGAAGTAGTCAGATAAGCCTGCAAACGTCGAAAAAGCACTCAAAGCAGCGTCAGGGGAATCAGTGTTGCTGATAATACTGTTGACAATCAAATAGCCAACTGTCAATCCGATTGTCAAGATACCGCCGATTGCTACCATCATATCGCGATTCCGAATAAAGCTGCAGCATCTGAAAATTACAACTGTCAGCAGAGCGGCAATCGCAAGACCTGTCACAGGAATAAGTAAGCTCGAAAGCACCGTACCGATGTAAAACGCCGCTCCCATTCCCGCCCGTAAGCCAAAGCCGAAAAAGCTCGCGTTGATAAGAATTACACTTAGAATTACCGGGAACTTCAAGGTTACGGTCAGCTTGGCAATTACGATCTGTCCAGCTGAAAACGGCATAGGAAGCAACACCGGAAGATCATCCGCCGTGTACAGCACAGTGACGATGTTTTTGACTGAGAGCACAAGGCTGAACAGAAGCAATCCCATCATCAAAACATTTGTAAAGTCTCGCAGGGAGATGTACGGCGAAATAAAGGGTTCCGCAAAGAAAGCCACCCCCGCCAAAGCCGCGGTTAAGAACACCAGCCCGACCGCGGCAAGTATTTTCGCCGCCATCGGTGAGATCAGCGCGTCACTGCCGCCGATCTGCGATTTACCGTTGCATTTTTCCAAAACGGAAATGAGCTTTCTTACCTTAAAAAACTCGCCTGTTGTTTTTTGATTACTCATCGTCGGTCATCTTCTTGCATTTTGACGCGATAACAAAGTAAATGATAACCATTATAATAATAGCGCCGAACATAATCGCTTTGAGCCAAAAAGCATCGTTAATAATTTTTTGGTACTCAAGAAAATCGACAATACATTCACCAATCAAAAAGAGACCGGCAACGATATCCATCACGACATTGATTAACTTGTAAGTGCGTGCGCCTTTCTGTGAATACGAGGCAATTTTTGCCTCCTCGCTTTTTGTAAGTGTACCGGTGAGAAGGACCCTTATGCCTAAAATAATCAGAACGAATCCTAAAATACCGAATGCAATAGACTGAATCATTTTTACTACCTCCAATTAATCTTTTGTTTCTGTTAATTCAAGAAAAATATTTTCAAGTGAAGCATTTGATTTGTGCGTTTCCTTCAGTTCATCAAGGGTTCCGCAGTACAAAAGCTCTCCTTTTTTTATGATGCAAATCTCGTCACACAGCTTTTCGGCAACCTCAAGCACATGTGTAGAAAAGAACACCGAGTTTCCTTTTTGTACATGCTCGCGCATCATCTGTTTGAGTTCAAATGCCGACTGAGGATCGAGACCTGTCAAAGGCTCATCCAAAATCCATACGGACGGGTTATGAATCAGCGCGCCCATGATCATGATTTTCTGACGCATTCCGTGAGAATACGAGAGGATTTTGCTGTTCAGCGAGTCGTAAATGCCAAAGCGTTTGGCGTAATCCTCAATGAACCCGGATCTTCCCTCTAAGGGTGTATCATAAATATCCGCCATAAAATTCAGATATTCGATGCCGCTGAGTCTCAAAAAGTGATCGGGACTGTCGGAAACATAGCCAAACTGACTTTTCGCCTTTTTCCCGTCCTTCTGAATATCGATCCCATTGATTGTAATGGAACCGCTTGTCGGGCGTATAACGCCCGTGATCGCTTTAATCGTTGTTGATTTACCGGCTCCGTTATGACCGATAAATCCGGTGATCGCGCCGTCTTTCGCGGTGAACGAGATATCGTTCACAACCGTTTTATCACCGTACTTCTTGGTGTAGTTTTGTACGCAAATCAAACAGATCATCTCCCATATAGTATTAGGATTTCACCCTATAAACATTTAAAGCAAGCATAACATATCTCTACCCAAAAATCAATTATGATAATATACAAAAACCGATAATGCTATAACGTAATTCTAGGGAAAATAACAGATAGTGTTTATGTTTTTTTATTATCTTAACGGTCGGTTTCAAATCCCCTTATTAGACAAAAGAAAAAAACGCCGTTAAGGCGTTTTTTTCTTTTGGTGGAGATAAGGTACGTTCCATATACCGAAATGTTCCATCTCGCTTATTGGGTTCACGTTTAGTGGAAAAGTATCATAAACGCTCCTCCCTAAAAATCGTCCACTGGACGATTTTCTTAACGCTCGGCTTCAAATCCCCTTATTACACAAAAGAAAAAAACGCCGTTAAGGCGTTTTTTCTTTTGGTGGAGATAAGGGGATTTGAACCCCTGACCTCTTGAATGCGAACCAAGCGCTCTTCCAACTGAGCTATACCCCCAAGTACAAGAATTATTATAACTCGCCGTTTGCGTTTTGTAAAGCATAATTTAAAAAAATTTCTATAACAGTAAAGCTGCCGCATTTTGCGGCAGCTATCTGTACTAGCTTAACAACTTAATTATCCTATATAGCAGAAGCCGTCGTTTACGTAGTAGGTTACTGTGTCGGGACCCTGACCGTTGGTTATCGGCTCAACCGTTACAACCCACGCCTTTTTGCCGTCGGGAGCCGTGCCCTTTACAGCGCCTTTAACTGTCGCGCCCGAGCCAGCCTGCTGTTTAACAGTAGCGATTGCCGTATCCCTGTCGATATACGAACCCGAGCTTTCGCTTGATTTGGAACTGCTGGAATTTGAGCTGTCGGAGTCCGAATCGGGATTGTCAGCGGTTGTTGTCTCTGTATAGCAGAAATCAGCGTTCACATAGTAGATTACACTGGTCGGACCGTCGTTTGTTGTTACTGGAATAACGGTTACTACCCAAGCTTTTTTGCCGTCGGGAGCCGTACCCTTATAATAGCTGTCTATACCGGCGCCTGTACCTGCCTGCTCTCTGACCTTCGCTATTGCTGACTGTTCGTCAATGTAGCCGTCGTCATCGTCGTTATCCTGCGCCTGAGTCTCCTCGGCAGAAGAAGATTCTTCGCTTGTCTCCACAGCTTGTGTTGTAGCTTTGGCTTTGGAGCTTGTCTTTTTATCCTTTTCGCCGCAGCCTGCAGCCATAACAGCAATCGACAAAACCATTACCAGCGCGAGAAGCAAAACCGACGCTTTTTTTATTATTTTGCTCATAATAACCTCCGTGAACATTCGATTTAATTATTTTACTTTGATTGTAACTGTTACATTTTTTGAGAGCGCTTTATAATTTGAAGTGCCCTTGGCGGTTACTTTGACTTTGATTTTATAGGTGCCCTTCTTGGCGCCTTTCTTAACCGTAATAACACCCTTAGCCGAAATTGTCAGATTCTTGGAACCGCTCTTCTTTTTATACGAAACAGCGCCCTTATTGTTCTTGACCGTAATCGCTTTCTTTACGGTTTGTTTAGCTTTCTTAACCTTGGAATATTGGACAGCCTTTTTGACGGTCTTTACGGTCATCGGATTGTCGGCTTTCTTAATCTTAAAGGTTGTCGAAACAGAGCCTCTGTAGTTATTGAGACCCTTAACCGTAATTGTCGCCGTACCCGCGTTTATGTTATTATTGTAGCTTACCTCATAATCCACTCCGTAGTCGAGTTCGCAGCCGTTAAAATACACCGCGAATTTCTGAGTTAGAGGCTTGCCTGTATAGGTCATACTGTCAACACCTGTGAATGTGGTATTTTCGTCAGTAAGAAGAGTGCCAAACTCCAGAATCTCTGAGAAAGAGCCGAAGAACGTGGAGCGTGTGTTACCCATCATATCAAGTGCCAGTTCCTCAGCTGTAAACGAAGTTGCCACGTCGGTCTGTGTAACATTGCCATTTGAATCCGTGAGAACAATCTTGCCGTCCTTTACGGAAGTCTTGGAGCCAAGCTTCGCGTCATCCGACAGATACATCGCGTAGTGGTCAGCGTCAAAATAATTGAAATACGGAGTACCGTCCGCGGTGATTTTGCAGATTTCCTCCATCTCGCGTTCAATTGTGTTGCTGTCGGCGTTAACTTCTTTATCCAAACCGTTTGTAACACTTGAGTAAACGTTGACGTCGCCCGAAACAGCTGTGTCGTTTCTGGTGAATACCATTGAGTTCACGACATTCGTATTTTTGTTTGAGATAATCGCGCGGTTGTATTCTTTGCCGTTTCCGTAGTTGTCATAATTATCTGTGTCATATGGGATTATTGTGGAGTTGATGATATCGAGCGAGCCGTTATAATTGTAAACTATTCCGCTTGTTTCAATCTGAGGAGTCAGGTTGCAGTTGAGCAATTCCGCCTTGGCTCCGCCGTCAATAAAGATATCAGTACCGTAAGGCGCTTTATTATATGTAAAATCAGTATTCTTGGCAAGCATTGTGCCGCCGTCGAGGTAAACTGCGCCGCCCTTCAAGGAAGCCTCGTTAAAGCCAAGTGTACAGTTGTCAAGAATCAGTTTTCCGCCGTCAATATATACAGCCGCTCCTTTCTGTGCCGATCCTTCAGTAAGCTGTGTGTTTTTGATTTCGACATTAGCGTCTTTGTCAATTTTTATGAGCTGAAGCTTTTTCTCTGTTTCAGTATTCTCATCAAAGAAAGCGGTAATAGCGACGCGGGAGCTTTTGTGTAAATCATCGCTGTATATATAACCGTTCATCTTAACATTTCCCTTGATGTCAAGAGTGGAAGCAAGATAAAGCGAATCGCCCGCATTCTCGCCGACTGTAATCTCCTTGCCTGTTTCATTGGCATACGCTACTGCCTCCCGCAGTGAAATCATACCGTCGCTCGGGTCACAGATATCCTTGCCGGTGGTAATAACCGTGCTCTTGTCTTCCTGAACTTTTACTTCTGAAATTAGAAATTTCGCAAAGCCGTATTGGGGTGAATCAATTATTACAGCGACAGTGAAGCTATCGTTGAGCTTGACATTTTCATCCCATAAATTATACGTAAACTCCACGCTTTCCTGACCTTTTTTCAGACTGAACGAAACAGGCTCGGTGAGTTGTATTCCGCGGTCATCTTCTTCATCGTCGATGTAGCCGTCATCGTCCATATTTCCTTTACCATGTTCAAAGGCAGCCAGATAGAATTCTCCTGTAATCGCCTCATCGTGATTGCCGACGCTTGTGTTTTTGACAGTAAAAGCGAACCGCTCGCCGTCATTGAGCTTGCTTGCGCCCTGTTGAATCACAGATGATTCCGACGTGTTGTTTTTTGTTTGAATTACATCCATAGACATCTGAGAGAGCGGATACTCGGGCGAGAACACGTTGTAAGCGACGCCGTCCTTTATAAATTGAAGTCTGAATTTAACCTTGCTGCCCACCGCGTTGACAAAAGCGTTATCGGGCAAATCGGAATCTAATGATTCCGTATCGTTGGCAGCCTTCGCCTTCTTATTTCCCACAGGGTGGTAGCCGCTGTCCTCGCTTTCGATTTCTGTCCACATATCCCAATTATCGTCTATAAAATTCGAAGAGTAAACTGTCGCGTTGTCAAAATCAGCGCAAAGCCCGCAGGTGTCCAGACCGTCATAAATCAAGCCGACATTTTTACTGAACTCAATACGGTCAAACTCGATAATATCCCTGTCTATTGACAGCTTTACCCCTGACAAATCGTAAGCCTTATCAACGACCTCAAACTCAAAACCGCTTGTGTTGTTTATAAAATACGCTTCCTCCGCGGCATAGTCCTCGTTGACGGTAATCATAGCCGTATATTTTCCCGCATTCAAATCAACCGCGTCAAAATCAAAGTAGACGATGCTGTTATCAAGCGCGACATTCTTTGTCATAGAAAGCTTTTTGGTTTCCGCTCCCGCCTCGTTATAAAGGCGCAATGTGAACTGTAATTCTCCATTGTAGTAACTGCTGTCATCTGACGTAAGCAAAGATATATCATTAACCTCGCACGAAACAATTACATTATCAGTATAGACTTTTTCACTTTGAGCTCCGTTCCCGACATTGGAAACATATGCGTTCTTCACGACAAAGTCATAAGATGTGTTCCTGTTAAGAGTAGCTTTTGGGTTTGTTTCCCTGTATTGCTCCATCACGTCGGAATAGGGCTCCAGCGTAGTGTAACAATACAGCGCGCCGCCGTAATTCTTGCCGATTACCGTATAATATGATTCTTCCTCATTTATAAACGGTTCAAGCTCTATTAAAGTCCTCGTGTTGGGAGCGAAATGACGGTCTTTCTCAGCTACGGAATCGGATGTATCATATGAATTGCTGTTGTCCGAGTCTGCTATGATAAATGAATCGTAGTAGTTCAAATCGCTTTCATCGTATGACTTATCCGTTACAACGCCGAACAGCGTAACAGCGTGAGCCGAGTCTGTAAAATGCCCTTCATCATCAGTCCAGTTTATTGACAAACCAACGCCCTTGCCCGCTTTTAAATCGCTTATCATATCAGGGCCTTTTTCGGCAAAATCCCTCTCCACAGAGTAATTATTGATAATATTGTCGGGCAAATACTCTTTCAGAAATCCGCCGCTGCCCTCGACTTTTACGGTAGAATCGCCTTTGCCGTCGAAAAACCATTCGAGTCCGTAGTCAACATAATTGCCGTCGTCAACAAAACTTCGGCTGTAAATATCAAGTATGTCGTCTTCGGATTCAAAGCCCGCCTTCTCAGCCCAGCCAGTGTAACGGAGCATATTTGAGTCCGTGCCTGCCCAACAAAGCATATTGTCCGTGCTGTCGAGCTGCTTTTCGGCGTCGATAAAATCAAGCTCCTCAATAGTGAAGTCGTCTTGACCGTTGTAATTGGCGATGAGCTTCTTCTCCACAACGTCAACATTTTCCGCTGTGAGGTCAGTGAGAAAAACCTCTTTCTGAGTATCGGGGAGCATAAATGTTATCGTGTAATACCCGTTCAAGGGAGAGGCCGAACCTGTCTTGGAGAAGTTGCGGACTTCAACCTCGACAACGCTCTTGTTTCTGTACTTAATTTCATAGGAATCTATGTCCTTAATGACGTCGTTTTTTTCCAGACTTTCCGCCTTTATAGCGTTTTTGACGGTACGCTCCTCACCGTTATCAAACTTGACAACAGTTTTGGTGTTCACGTCATTAAAAGCCGCTATGCCTGTGAGTGATTTGTCTGTCTCGGCGGCAAAAGAAGTAAACGGTATAATCGTAAATATTCCGACAACCATTAATACCGTTATTATCACGGACAAAGTCTTTCTGAATGCTTTCATAGGCTCCCCCTTGATTGTAATATTCGCTCTATCAAACTATCTTTTGATATGTTTATTATCAGGCATCGAGGTCTCCGCCCATCTTCTCCAGTGAGTCGATAGTGATTTTGCAGCCTTTTTTAACGTGCTGCATAATGAACTTCATAATGTTCTCGGGTACCCCTACGCATCCGCCTGTGTATGTACGGTTAACTCTGAAGCAATGGAAAAAGAACGCAAAGCCGTTTTCGTACTTACACTCGGAGTTGTAGCCCATATTGAGCACATACTGATAAGCGTAGTCATAATCAGCGATATGCTCGCTGTTTTCGGTATCGAGCTTGGGGACGTCCTTGATGTTCACGAGCTCGTTAAAGTGGTTCTTCTTGTCACCCGACCAATAGTAGTTCTCGTCCACCTTTGTATATTCCATCTGGCAGCCCGGGTCGTCGGCAAGGCCGAAAGCCTTGTCGATTGTAAAAGTACCGACAGGTGTGTAACAATCGTTGATGTTAGCTTTTCCGAGACCGTCAAGACCGATAAAGCCCGGGGTGGCGATAATCTGCTGCCACTTTCCGTTTTTGTCTTTTTCGTGCATAGTAACGTACGCCGTGGTTTTATCCACGCCCGCCACTACAATGAGCTGTTCAGCGTCCTTAGCCGCGTCAAGCTTTGTTACCCATTCAGGGGACTCACGAACCTCTTGATTGGTCATATACAATTCGTTATTGTCCACATTGGCGGCTTTCTCGTTCAAGCAGCCAGTAAGGCAGGTCGCCGTTGTAAAAATAATAATGACTGCCGTTAATACGGCAACAATAGATCTGAACTTCATAAAAAATCCTCCTCTATAAAGTATTTATAATAATTGTATCACAATATCATCCGGGGTTCAATATAGTTTAATATAAAAAATTTTAAACGACACGCGACTTCGTTTTTTACCATTGGGGTAGAAATCTCTTTGAATTTGTGATATTATATTACAGTTAACAAAGTACAAGTGTACGGCGGCTGTCGTACAAGAGGATGATGATATGAGTAAAAAATATGTTATGGGCAACGGCGCAATTGCTTTGGGCGCGTTGTCGGCAGGTGTAAATCTGGTGTCGGGCTACCCAGGGACACCGTCTTCTGAGATTATCGAAACGGTGAGTAAATATCCGCATGACGGTACATATCTGGAATGGTCCGTAAACGAAAAGGCGGCTATGGAAGTCGCCGCCGCAGCAGCGTACAGCGGTGCCAGGGCTATGGTAACTATGAAACAGGTCGGACTGAATGTTGCGTCCGACCCGCTGATGAGCCTTGCCTATGTTGGCGTTAAAGGCGGAATGGTTGTGGTGTCGGCGGACGACCCGGGTCCTATCTCCTCACAGACTGAGCAGGACACAAGGCGTTTTGCTGAATTCGCGAGGATTCCTGTTTTTGACCCCTCATCACCCGAGGAAGCGTTTGAGATGGTCGGGGCAGCTTTTGAATACTCCGAGAAGTACAAAACTCCCGTTATCCTGCGCCCCACCACCAGGGTTGACCACGCTTACGCCTCAATTGAATGCCCGGATACATTTAAGGCAAAAAAATTCGAGGGCTTTGTCAAGGATTCCAAAAAATGGGTAATCTTCCCAAGGCTATCCTTCCAAAACCACGCTATGATAGAAAAAAGAAACTTAGAAATCGGAAAGGACTTTTCATCCTGCAGATTTAATACCGTAACAGGCAGCTCCGAAAAGGCTGTTGTCGCGACAGGCGTGAGCTACGCTTACGCGGCGGAGTTTTTGAAGGATTATCCCGATGTTAAGTTAATTAAGGTCGGCGCGCCCTATCCCTTGCCCGAGAGCTTTCTGCTGGGAGCGCTTGAGGGTGTGAGCGAGGTTCTGTGCTTTGAGGAACTCAGCCCTTACATCGAGGAAAGCCTGCTGAAGCTGATAGGCAAACACAAGCTGAATATTGTGGTCAGAGGTAAACTGACAGACGATGTACCTTCAAGCGGCGAGAACGACTCGGACAGCGCAAAGCGAATCATCAGCCGTTTTCTCAATATTGATACCAATGAAGATAACATTGGGCTATCAAACGCTCCGCAGCCCCCTATGAGACCTCCCGTACTGTGCGCGGGCTGTCCTCACCGCGCGTCATTCTACGCTGTCAAAAAAGCTATGAAAGACAAAAAAACATATTTCTGCGGTGATATCGGCTGTTACACGCTGGGCAACGCAATGCCGCTGGATATGGTAGACACCTGCCTTTGTATGGGCGCTGGCGTTACTATGGCGCAGGGATTCAATCATATGGATGATGACGCGGTCGCGTTTGCGTTCATCGGCGATTCCACCTTCTTCGCGTCAGGTATTACAGGAATTGTAAACGCCGTATATAACGCCGCTGACATAATAGTTTGTATTCTGGACAACTCCACCACAGCTATGACAGGTCATCAGCCGCACCCCGGCACAGGCAGAAACCTTATGGCTACGCCTGTGGAAAAGGTGAGCGTTGAGAAAGTGCTGAACGGCGTCGGTGTTAAAAAGGTAATTACGGTTGACCCGCTCGATTTAGATAAGGCGGCAGCTGCCGTCCGCGAGTGCGCCGAACTAAAAGGCGTTAAGGCGATTATATTCAAGTCTCCCTGCGTAGCTATAGCAAAGCCCGATAAAAAGATGAGAGTGGACAGCGACAAATGCGTCGGTTGCTCGCGCTGCATTAAAGAAATCGGCTGCCCCGCGCTTTCGATGAACGACGGCAAAGCCGTTATTGACGAGAACCTCTGTACAGGCTGCGGGCTGTGCTCAAAGCTGTGCCCCGTAAAGGCGATTGGAGGGGTAGAAGAATGAACAAGGACATTATGATATGCGGAGTCGGCGGTCAGGGAACCGTCCTCGCTTCAAAAATCATCGCGGCATCCGCTATGAAGGAAGGCAACGCGGTTCACTCCGCAGAAACAATCGGAATGGCGCAGCGAGGCGGTCCCGTAACAAGCCACGTTAGAATCGGCGAAGCCTTCTCCCCCCTCATTCCTATAGGCGGAGCGGATATTTTAATAGCGTTTGAACCCTCTGAGGCAATAAGAAACCTGAGATACCTCAAGAAAGACGGACTCGTAATCGTTAACCGTGTGCCCGTAAAGCCCACTTCACTCGGATGCTCGACAGAATATGACGGCAAAGCTGAAATTGAGTTTATCAACTCAAAGTGCAGATGCCTTGTGGTTGATTCCGATGAAATGTGCAAACCGTTCGGGTCGTCAAAGTTTTTTAACATAGCGGTTTTAGGCGCCGCGGCGGGAACGGGCGAGCTCGGGATAAATGAGAAAACTATCCGCGATGAAATCATAAGCATTATCCCCGCTAAATTCCACGAAAAAAATCTTGCCGCTTTCGAGCAAGGCTGCAAAATAGGAGAAAACAATTATGCAAATCAGTGAAAAACAATTAAAGCTTGTCAATGACAGACTTCAGAAAATTTTAGAAGCAGACAATTATTTCGCTAAAATGTACAAGAAAATGGGCATTACCGAAATCAAAACAGAGGATGACTTCAAGAAGCTCCCGTTTATCGACAAGGCGGAGCTCAGAGGCGCGTACCCGCTCGGAATTCAGGCTGTTCCCGACAGCGAGATTGTCCGCATTCACTCATCCTCGGGCACAACGGGCAAGCCTGTTATCATCCCTTACACAGCAAAGGATGTTGACGACTGGGCGACTATGTTCGCGCGCTGTTATGAAACCGCGGGAATTACTAAGCGGGATCGCATTCAGATTACCCCCGGTTACGGTCTGTGGACTGCGGGAATCGGTTTTCAGGCAGGCTGTGAAAAGCTCGGCGCTATGGCTGTCCCGATGGGGCCGGGGAACACCGAAAAGCAGCTCCAAATGATGCAGGATTTAGAGACTACCGTTATATGCGCTACTTCAAGCTACGCGCTGCTGCTAGCGGAGGAAATCAACAAACGCGGACTTAAAAACAAAATCCGCCTGAAGAAAGGCGTTATAGGCTCCGAGAGATGGAGCGAAAAAAAGCGCGAGTACATAGCTAACGAGCTCGGCATTGAGCTGTACGATATCTACGGACTCACCGAAATTTACGGTCCGGGTATCGGCGTGAACTGCAATCTCCAGACAGGTATGCACATTTGGGACGATTACCTCTATGTGGAAATTATCGACCCCGAGACCGGGGAGAATGTTCCCGACGGAGAAGAGGGCGAGATTGTTATCACGACGCTCGTCAAGGAAGGCGCGCCGCTTTTAAGATTCCGCACACACGATTTGTCGAGGATTATCCCCGGGGACTGCCCCTGCGGAAGCCGCTACCCGAGGCTCGACATCATCAAGGGCCGTTCCGACGATATGTTCAAGGTTCACGGCGTTAATATGTTCCCGAGCCAGGTCGAAGAGCTGCTCGGAAGCGTGGACGGTGTATCGAGCGAATACAAAATCGACATCGCCCATGATGAGGAGAAGAACCGCGACGTCATCCTCCTGACAGTTGAAGCGGAAGGCCGTGTGAATTTTGACCAGACAGGCGATACTATCAGAGAGCTCTTCAAGTCCAAGATGAGCGTTACGCCCAAGGTCACGGTCGTTTCTGTCGGGACTCTTCCCCGATCCGAGAAAAAGACCAAGAGAGTGTTCGACCACAGAGAAGACTGATTACGGGAGTAAAACCTTATATAACTTGAAAACAGGGGCGGCTCAAAAGCCGCCCCCTCATGTCATTCTGAGGAGAGAAGCAACAAAGAATCTTAAATCTCTTACTAAACGGAATAAAGAGGAAGCGAGCGGGCACAGAGACCCGCCTACGCGGTTATAAGAGAAAGCAGATTCTTCGCTAACGCTCAGAACAACAGCGGGGCTGACTTTTTTGAGCCAGCCCCGTTATCTATTTGGTTATTGTGCGTGTTATAAACCTTTATTTCCCGCTTTTTGTCAGCGGGGCGAATACCATGGTGAACCCTGTAACTACAAAGCTTAAGCCAAGCAGGAATCCGAGTGTACCCGCAATGGAAGCCGCGAACAGAGTCGGATGAACAAAAGCGTAACAGCCGAACAGTATTACAAGTATGCCGACGATTAACTGTAAAATCCACATACCCGAACCGCTCGCCTTACCGACAGCTATTGAGTTGTAAACCGTAGTAACTCCCAGCAGCACGAACCAGAACGCGAGCAGATAAATCAATATGCCGCTTGTCAGCACAAAGAACTGCGGGAAGAAAAATACCGCTAAACCGAATACAATGCTGACAATACTGAAGAAAAAGGTTACTTCAAACCGTTTTGCGGCGATTCCTCTTATCAGACCGAAAATACCGAAAACAGCTACAAGAATAACAACCAAGTATTCAGCGCTGATAAAGGTGATGAGCGGTGTAAACATACAGGATAAGCCGCCTAAAATCATCAGAATTCCCCAAATAATACATAATACTGTCATTAATACACCTCCTAAATATAAGACAAATATTCTGTTTTTTATTCAGCAAGATTATTCTAACATATCAACTTCCTAATTGCAACATTTTTACCAATCCATATAGTTTTCGAAGAGCTTTTTACTTAAGCTGAATATATCCTCGTCAAACACAAAAGGATAAACAAGCATATAACTTCTGACATTTTTATATGCCTTTATTATAGCGGAAAACAAATTAATCATTTACAATGGGGCTGGCTCAAAAGCCGCCCCTCGTGTCAATCTGAGGAGAGAAGCAACAAAGAATCATAAATCTCTTACTGAACGGTATAAAGAAGAAGGAGATTCCTCGCTAACGCTCAGAACAACAGCGGGGCTGACTTTTTTGAGCCAGCCCATTTTATTTGCATGATTAATCCTATGTGTATATTATCTGTTCATCTCACCGCCGCCCTGCATACCGCCGCCGAGTGTCTGGTTGGTGATGGTGTCGGTCTCGGTGCCGTTGACGATAATTGTACCGCCGTTCTTTTCGCATGTGCCGTCGTAGTCGAAAGGCGACTGAGCATTGATGCTAATCTTTCCGCCGTTGATATAGAGGTCGCCGTTGGAGTCGATTCCGTCTGTGTCACCCTGTACCATATCAATGGTAATATCGCCATCGTTGATTTCAATTGCCGTATTGACCGAGTCGGATTTGTTTGAACCGTTGATTCCGTCGTCAGACGCTGAAATCTTTAGAGTGCCGCCGTTAATTTTTACATAAGTGCTCTCGATTGCTTCTTGTGCCGTTATTTCGAAGGTGCCTCCGTCAATCTGTACTGTTGTAGTGCCCTGAATACCGTCGGCTGTGGAGGTAATGTTGAAGGTTCCGCCGCAGATGTAGACATACCCTAACGAGTTATCATCGTCATTCTCAGCGTGGAGACCGTCCTTTTGCGAGTTGATAGTAATTTTGCCGCCTGCAACGGCTATAGAGTCGTTAGCCTCAATTGCATCAGATGTACTCGTAATATCAAGCGTACCTCCCGTGATTTTGAGGTCATCCTTACTTGTAATACCGTTGTCTGTTGAACTGATATTAAGCGTGCCCTGACCGTTAAGCACAAGGTCGTCCTTAGAGAAAATAACCGCATCTGTGTTGGTGTCGCCATCCTTTGTAAAGCTTCCTGTCACTTTAAGCGTGTTGGCGCTGCCCTTGGTTGTTGTAACAAATACCTTGTCGGCGCTCTTGACATAAATCGCGGGAGCGCTTTCGTTGGTAATGCTGACTCCGTCGAGTACAATCTGAACCTTATCCTCGCTGTCAGCATCAACGGTAACGGTTACGTTCTTTGCGCTGCCGCTGAGGACATAAACGCCATCGGATTTTATACTGATGTTCTCACCGTCTGTGACAGTGTATTTTTTTGCGTCGGTGAGGTCTGCGCTCTGCTCAAGGTCACGGTCTGTAAAAACGCTGTCCTTGGTCAGTGTTCCTTTCAAACTTGCCTCTTTTACATCTGTTTTGCTTGAACTGCTTGTGTCATCATCGCTTGAAGCTGTATTTTTCACCGCAGTTGTCTGCGCGGCAGATGTTTGCGTCGATTGTGTTGACTCTGTATTCTGTGCTGTACACGAAGCGGCAGATACCATAATTAACGCCGCCGCGATAATTGCTAAAAATCTCTTTTTCATTTTAATTTCCTCCATATTTACCCGTAATTATATTTTTTATAGCTGGTTTTCTGTTTCGACAAACGGCATAATCGCAATCTCGAGGTTGCCGTTCTGGGTGCGGAGCTCATCCACGAACTCCTTTTGCTGTGATGTGTTCTTCATTTTAATTTTATAGGAAAGCCTGAACATCGAGCCCATGGCTGTGGTTTTGATTCCTACGCTCTCGCATTTAGTAAGATACTTTTTGAATACATCGTCAAACGCGTTCTGATATTCGAGAGACTCGGGAATAGTAATCCTGAGCAGATTCTCCTCTGTAAAGCGCTTGTGCTCGAAAATCGGGAGCGCCGAAAAAGCTATGAATAACAGCGACAGACACACGAGAATCAATATTCCGTAGGTGATGTAACCCATTCCGAACGCTATGCCCGAAGCCATAGCTATGAAGATTGCGGCGATTTCGTCCGCGCTGCCCTGAGCCGAGCGAAAACGAATCAGGCTGAAAGCTCCTCCTATCGCGACGCCCGCTCCGATGTTGCCGTTGACAAATGTTATTACAGCCGCTACAACAAAAGGTATGAGCGCCGTCACCGTAAAGAAACGTCTTGTCGAACGGATTCTGAATGAAATCACAAAGGCGTAGAGTATACCGAAAGCAAGCGAGAACCCAGCCATTGTGAAAAACTGCTCCGCCGTCACTGACGACGAATAAATCGTGTTAAGAATTGTGTTTATATCCATTATTCTACCTCCTGTACTGATTCACGAGTAATCTTTTGTACGCTTCTCCGTACTTGGAGAAGCTCGTCTTATATATCTTACCCTCATCCAGTATACGGGACAGCCAAAGCGGCATACCGCCCTGAACCTTTACCTCAAGTATCGAGTAACCCTCGGGCAAAAGCGGCTCGCCGTCCATTGAAACTCTGAGGTCGAGGTTGTCCATTCTGAATCTCGGGTTATTGTCTATCGTCAGCCTGAGCTCTCCTGTAGGCTCATAGTAGGCTGTGCGGTCGTAGATTATAAGGCAGGCAGGCATAAGATCCTCATTTTGTGAACAAAACCAGCTTATCTCCTTGTTTATCTGCCCGTCTCCCAAGCTGTCGGTTATTCCATCAAAGAAGCTTTCAACCTCGGGGATTGTGCTCTCTATTCGTCTTTTATAAACAACTCCGAACGCCTTGCGCTTAAGCTCCAGAAATACGGGAGAGCTGTCGTGTGCCAAGCCGTAGGAGCGCAGCCTGAGTTTTTCTTTGAATAAAGGCTTTTCGTTTGATGTTCGAATCAGCTTGTAGTCGGGAGTGTCGTAATAGAGTGAAGCTATCGAGGTTTTACCGAATTGGTCTACAAACAGCTTGCCTTGGAGTTTTTCTTTCAAAAACTCCTCCTGTTCCTTTGATATTATATATTTAATTTCATATCTTTTCATTACCGCTATGGGGTTGAATACTACTGTTGTGTTGCTCATTTTAGTTACCTCCTTCTTGGATTGTCTATATCTTACAGGAGTTTTTTGACGTTTGTATGAAATAAATTTGTCCTTATACTGAAGTTGCTATGAATTATTTTGGAAAAAGCAAAACCGCCGAAGCTAATTCGCCTCGGCGGAAAATAATTCTGAAGGATTATGAAGTTTTACTTGCCGTCGTTTTTTCTGTTTTAGCGGTTTTATTCTTGCCGCCGTGAGCCTTTTTGTTAGCTTCGTGCTCCTCGGCTGTCTCGGTTCTCTTGTCGGCGACCTTGCCTGTCAAAGCGTTAATCTTGTAGATATAATATTTATCTCCTACTTTCAAGCTCACTCTGTATACTACTGTACCGTCACCGAGCTTAATTACGAAAGTATGCGCCTTGTCAACCTTACTCTCGCTGAAGCCCGCGTCCTTAATAGCCGCGGCTTTGGCTTTGTCCTTGCCGATTGCGTTCTCGGGCTCGGCAACCTGTTCTTTCCTGCCATGTCCGCCGCGCGCTTTCTTGTTAGCCTCGTGCTCCTCGGATGTCTCGGTTCTCTTGTCGGCTACCTTGCCTGTCAGAGCGTTAATCTTGTAGATGTGATATTTTTCTCCAACCTTAAAGCTAACCCTGTAGACTACTGTGCCGTCATCAAGCTTTATCACAAAAGTGTGAACCTTTTCAGCCTTACTCTCACTGATACCCGCGTCCTTGAGAGCCGCGGCTTGGGCTTTATCCTTGCCGATTGCGTTCTCAGGCTCGGCAACCTTTTCCTTTTTGCCGTGTTCCTGACAACCTGATTTCTGTTCAGAGGACTGTGTTGTCGTCGTCTGACTGTTGTTTGAAGTTGCCGCGAGAGCGTTAGTACCGAATACGGATGCCGACATCAGTGCCGCAAGCGCCGCCGCGGTTACAATTCTTCGTTTCATTTTGTTTACTCCTTTTAGTTCATTTGCTAATATTCAGTCTGCCGATAATATAGGTTAATAATATTTACATTTCAAACACCTCCTTTTTGATTTAAAAAAATCTTATCGGAAATGTTTGACGGTATTTTGAAACAAAAATGAAACTGCGATGAATTTATACTGAATTGTCAATGATAAGTCTTTTAATATACAAAATTTGCTACATATAAATTATCATAAAATGCGTACAATACTATCGCAGCGTAAAAACGCTGCTGAAATAAAAGTCTTAAGCGCGCGCAAAAGCGTTCGCCCAAAGACAACGGAGGCGAGCGCTTTTGCGCCTGCTTCCGAAATCAGAAAATTTGGAAAAGGAGAAGAATTATGTCTAAGAACAACATCGTAGTTCCCGAGGCTAAGGAAGCTCTCGAGAGATTCAAGATGGAGGCAGCCAACGAGGTTGGCGTTCAAAACCATCTTTAAAAATAAAAAACTCCCATTTTATGCGCCTTTCGGGAATCGCTGAAAATGCGATAGAAGGCGTTCAAATACATCAAACACACAAAAAATACATAAAAAGCTGTTTACTTAACTTTACCCATATACTAAAAATATTTTAATGAAGAGTGTGATACATAAAAAAGTATGAAATGTTGAAATCTTCAATACCAAACCGTATTTTCCCCCCGTATAGAATTTCCTGACCTTAAAAATATTACCCAACTTAACTTTAACTATAAAAACTTGTTATCGAACCGAATGATTATTCTTCTTTTTTCTCAAATGGCTTGAACACAAACAAATAACTCGTGCTGTTCTACGGCATGTATTATTGTTTCATCATAATCCCTCTTAATTGCAATACTAAAGGAAATAACTCCTCTATATATTTGCATAAAGCTATAATAATGCACACCATATCTAATCTATGTTCGGTACAGATTTTTTAAGTATTATTTATATTAATAATGCAGTTAACATAAAACCATAATAAACCTTCGCAAACTAATTGAGTAGCGAAGGTTTATCTGTTATCAAAAATCCATTGAATACATTTGGATTAATATTCGTTAAATTCGCAATAACAAGTTTATCGTTATATATTTCTTTTATTATTTGTTTGTTTATAGAACCGATTTTGTTTGATTTGTGAGAAACAATTATTTCATATTCACTTTCAAGCACAGGCTGAATAACAGCTTCGATTATACCGTCTATATGTCTGCGTATATCATTAGTTTTATTACCTATCGGAGTAATAATAAAGCATCTTTCTTTTTCCATAAAAAACTCCTTGTTTTAATAGTTCAAATTTAAACACTGATTTTAAGCAGTGTTTAGTTTATAATATGAATATCTATTAAAAGTCTTATAACACTGTTTATGCATTTTTTACATACTTTCCTTAATACAATTTTTCATGAACTCATAAAAAATTATTCTATTTTGCTTTTTGGTTTCAATAATAGTATTTACTACCATCACTATCATAAAAACCATCAATACAAAAATAAAATATTTCCCAACACTCTCTCCAATACACTTTGTATTTTCTTGTAATGCTTTCTCTAAATCAAAAGCAGTAATATTTGAAAAATGCATCGCGGTATTTATATAAGTTGACGAAACACTATTAACCATACTCATTAAAAAAATAAATAAAGAAACAATTATAGATATACCCGATAAGATTATTGGAATAAAATAACTATTAGTTCCTTTAAGTCGCGCCAATTTCAACTCGCAATACAATTTATCATTATTTAAGCATTCTTTTCTTATCTGCTCTGCGTTTTCAGGAATTTCATCTTTTGTTTCTTCGTTAATACTTTCGAATAAACATTTTTTTACATACTTTTTGAGATTAATCAAATCTAAATTTTCGAAATCATCTCTTTTAAATCTTTTCCAAAAATTAAAATCAAATCTAAGCCCATACTTTATTGCACGTAGCTCTTGCTTGTCATCTTTATAAATTTCATTAAACATTGAGTTCTCCTTATTCAGTCGATTCCGGAGTAATGGTAAAACAATATTTACCATAATCAATCTCCTGAGCGACTGTTATTTCATATTCTTTTCCTTTAACCAAATCAAAACTCACACTCCAGTTCTGATTACTTTTGGGACCTTGTTTATAATTATTATCATCGCAAAACGAAATCTCATAATACATTTGCTCATTACTATCGTTAAATTCTAATAGATACCTAGCTGTAGCAGATGGGGAAAAAATATACCTGTCTTGTTGTCCCCCAAAAAGCATTTCTCCATTTACAGTATTTGCGTTAACATACTTAATCTCATTTGGCTCATAAATTTTTATTGTATATTTTAAATTATCATCTTCTAGTTCATAATCATCGAAAGTTACAAAAATATTATAAGTTTTATTTTCATCTAAATTTGCGTTTATATAATAATCCTTATAACTTATTCCGCTATAATCGCCTTCTGCAATTTCATTATTTTTAGAATCCAGTATTTTCACGTTATAAGAATACTCAACATTACTAATGTCTAGTTCAAACCCATACTTCCCGGATAATTGCGGAGTAAAAATGTACTGATCCTCTTGACCTATAAAGCGTATTTTCTCAAACATTTTATTATCTTCAACTTCCTTTATAGGGTTTGGAATATCAACTTTTATAGTACATTCCGGAAGACCCATGCCCTGAATAATTTCCAAAACATAAGTTTCCGCCTCGGTAAGGTCGACATTAAAATCAACATCATTGTTTGTTGATTGAATTTCTTCGTGGTTTGTTTTCGATAACCTAATACTGTAACTACAATTAACATCACTGATATCAAACGAGAATCTATAACGTCCGGTTACAGGAGCATTAATATAATAGTTATTATTCTGGTCATTAAATTTAAAAGTAACATTCAAAATGTTATCTTCCAAAATATCCCACAAAGGAATATCCGGAGGTAATGATTCTGTGGTATCGGGAGGCATAACTGTACCGGCTCCTGCAGTCTCTGTTAAGTCTTCAGTAAATTCTTCATTATCAAGCTCTGAACTAAAACCGGAACTACCGGTTGAATTACCGCAGTTACATCCATACAACGCAATCAATGTAAATAGTAATATACATAACACTAATCTTTTCACACTAAGACCTCCTCAATATACATCACTATCAGGATATTTTATTTCTATTGTGTACTCAGGACGCCCCTCGTCCGCTTCCACTCTCAAAGTATATTCTGTATTTTTTTCAAGCACCGGACTTTCCGATATGCTATCCTCGCCAATATAATACTCGTAAACCACTTCGCCTTTTTCGTCTATTATAAATGCCGTATAACTTAGATTTACATCGCTGATATTGAATTTAAAGCCATAGTTATTCCTAAATTTTGATTTTAAAACATATTCTTCTGTCAAAGCGTTGCTAAAAGAGCCTTTAACGTCACTATCGTTTGTTATTATGTTAATGTTTTCAGCTATTTCATCTGTTTTCTCCGTTTCAGATTCACTTTCACCGGGATCATCTGCCTCTATATCAAACTCAGCCAAAGCAGTGTCTTCGCTATCGGAAAATGAAGTGGTCTGATATGTTGTGGGTTCAGTGTTTTCTGTAATACATCCAAAACTACCCGATGGACGCGGGAAAAAAGGAATAAATATCGCAACTACTGTAAGCAAAAAACCTACTGCGGTAAGCTGGAAAGATTTTTTAACGAAAATAAAGTACAATCCTAAAACTATCAAGACAAAAGTGGAAATCCACAAAACCGTAGTTATCATTCCAACTCCCCCAGTTGTTTTTTATGCAGTAATATCTATTAATATTTTATCATTATCGCAGCAATAATTCTATAATCTGGCAAAAGTGAATATGGAGAAAAATATATGTGATTTTTGTTGAATATCCACCAAATTTGTCACACTTTTTTGTAAACACTTTTAATTTTTCATTTCATGAAAAAACAAGCGGTAGTCAGTGACTATCGCTTGTTAATAATTTCTGTACAGATAATAATAATTATGCCCCGGAAAGATTTGTGGTAGAATTACTCGCCGAACCGTCTTTGTATGTATAGCTGAGAGTATAGCCCGAGCTTGTTACGCTGCTTGTTCTGCCGAAGTCGTCGGTTGTGGTGTTTTGTTGAACCGCCTATTTCTTTACAAATTTAAACTTATATTTTTTTGCGTACTTATGCGCGGCGGAGCCGCATTTTCCTTTGATTGTGAAACCTTTGATTTTCTTGTATGTATAGTCGTTGTGATTTTTTTCCAAACGCGAAGTGAAACCGAAAGATTTAGTAGCAATCTTTATGACATTTTTAGGAATGGTAACGCTCTTCAGGGCTTTGCAGTTCAAAAAAGCATATGGCGCGATTTTTATTTTCTTCTTTGATTTGAACACAAGGCTTTTTAGATTCTTGCACTTGTCAAAAGCACCTGTACTGATTTTTTTGATTTTTTTGGAAAACACAGCTTTCTTCAAAAACTTACTTCCGCTGAAAGCATAAGGCTTTATTTGCTCAACGCTCGAGGGGGTAGTAAACTTCGCGCCTTTCCTGTAATTGGGGTAGATTATTAAGCGGGTCTTTTTCTTGTTATACAGCACTCCGCTTTTGGAGCTGTATTTTTTGTTTTTGCCGCTTACTGTAATCTTCGTGAGTTTGGAGTTTTCAAACGCGTCATAGCTTATATACTTTACATTCTTACCGATTAATATTGATTTCAACCCCGAATCTTTAAACGCGTTGTTATAAATCTCGGTAACACTTGACGGGATTTTAATTTTTTGCAACGCCTTACAAGACAAAAACGTATCGTTTCCTATTAATTATAGCGTTGAGGGTAGAGTTACATTTTTCAACTTGGTACAACCCCCGAAATCTCCACCTATTTGAGTTATACCTTTTCCAAATACAACAGTATTTAAGTTTTTGCAATCCTCAAACACAAATAATCCCAATTTGCTAATTCCGTCGGGTATAGTGATTTTTTTAACATATTTATTTCTGCTGAATCCTAATCCTGTTGCGTCTTCGTAATACTCTTCCAGTATATCACTGTCATCTTCGTAATCCAATCCGATTTTATAAACCTTTTTCCCGTCAATTTTGCTCGGCACTTTTACATTTGACTCTTTGCCATAGTAGTTAATTAACAGGACTTCTTTATCTTTAATAGTATATAAATAACCATTTTTTCTATACATTTTTACGTCAGCAGAGGCAGGAAATACAGCAACATAAGTCATTACCAATATTGTTAAGATAATTGATATAATCCTTTTCATAAAGATTTTCTCCATTTCTTGAGATTTTAAATACGAAAAATTTATGGTGCTTTTCTTTTTTTATCTCTATGCACAACTAACTTATATTTTACCGCATTAAAATAATATTTTTTTCCATTAAGCGTATATATATCAATATTTTTTTTGCTACCATAATAAACTTTTTCAATATTTTTTATGTATTGAGAAACTTTTTTATAACCCTTTCCGTAGTATAAATTATATAATCTTTTAGTTACCTTTTTTGTGTTTTTAAATCTCCATTTAAATTTGTTTATATCATCCTCAAATCTTAAAGTTGATAAATTTCCGAGCCTTTTCAAATGGTTAAAGTCTGTTGTAGTCAAATAATGGTCATTAACTATCTTTCCATTTTTTATATACTTTTGCACCTGAGTCTTTGTGCCATAATAAACATATGTTTTGTGAGCAAAATAGTCCTGTACCGTATGTAAAGCTAAACCTAAGAAAGCCTTTGACTGATCAGAACGGTTTTTTATTTTATACTTAATTCCATATTTCCCTTGTATTTTTTGTTTATCGCTTTCCGATAATGATTTACCATTTAAATATTTTATTAGTGCTTTTGTTCTTGAATATTCTGGCTCTAATTTTGAATTTTTGCCTTCTTTGCTTTGATATGCAATATATTTTTCAGGTATAAAATATTTTGTTTTATCAGAATTATACCCTTCTTTTAGTTTTTTATTTTTTTTGCTTGTTGAGATCTGTATTTCAACAAGTTTCTTTTTTTTGTGTGATGTTTTTTTAAAATCTACTGCTACATTAAACAAATACTTGCAAATATTTAGATTATCCCGTGAATGGAATGGCGCACTATGCTCATCATTACTATTAAATAAAATATCCGAAAGTAAATTCCATGACCAAGTTAACTTAGTAAATTTATGATTCTTTAGTAAACATAATTTTTTGTGGTCTTTTGTGTCCCAATTACCACTAGGATCATATCCCGAAATCGGATTATTCTCGCAATAAGCGAACATATTTGTGCTGAGGGGTGAGCCTGATTGAGTGTCTGTGTAATCAGGGTCGTCAGCATTGAGAAAGCGTCCTGTGAGCGGGTCATAGTAGCGAGATTGAAGATAATACAATTC
>JAFSZY010000026.1 GCA_017458845.1 Ruminococcus sp. | reverse complement strand
GGGCATTCGCTATATCGCCATCATGGATAACATCGACACCAAGAACGGTATCAGCGACCTTGTACCTATGCAAGACCTCTTTAACGAATGGCACGCAAAGAACACCAGTGACAAAGTGCGCAGAGTATTTCAAAGCAAAGGCAAATCAGGCAAGCCGTTGACCACCAATCCACCGTTTGGATATATGAAAAATCCTGACAACAAAGACGAATGGATCATAGATGAACCGGCTGCCGAGATTGTCAGGTGTATATTCAAAATGTGCGTATCGGGACTCGGACCGTCGCAAATTGCAAAACAGCTTAAATCCGATGAAGTGATGACTCCGACGGAATACTGGATCAGCATTGGCAGAAACTGTGGCAAGCCACCGAGCGTATCGTACCATTGGTGTTCTGACACGGTTGCTTCCATTCTAAGTAAGCAGGAGTATTGCGGAGATACGGTCAACTTTCGTAGCCAACGCAAGTCCTTCAAGAACAAGAAGAAGGTTGAGCTTCCGCCCGAACAATGGTTAGTATTTGAAAACACCCACCCGGCTATTATTGATAGAGAAACCTTTGAACTTGTAAAAGAGCTGCGCAAGAACAAGCGAAAGCCGACAAGAACGGGAATCGTCAGTATGTTTTCGGGATTGGTTTATTGCGCCGACTGCGGTGAGAAGTTGTATTACAGCGCAACCAACAACTATAAGGAAAATCAAGCGTACTTCTTCTGTTCATCCTATCGCAAAAAATCCGACGTATGTTCAGCCCACTACATTAGAGAAAAAGTGATCTACTCGTTGGTGCTGGAAAATATGCAGAGGGTGTTTCTGAATGTTCAAGCCTACGAAAAAGAGTTTGCTCGAAAGCAAATGGATTGCTACACCGAGGAGAAACGCAAAGAGCTGGCGGCGAAACGCCGAGAACTGAACAAAATCAAAAAGCGAATATCTGAAATAGATGACCTTATCTTGAAGATATACGAAGATAATGTGTCACATAAGATTTCGGATGAACGCTTTGAAATGTTCAGTAAGCGATATGAAGCCGAGCAGCAGGAGCTTAAGGCGAAGATACCTGAGCTTGAAGCTTATATGACAGCCGAAACCGACAAGACTGAAAGCTTGCAGAAATTTATAGCAAGAGTAAAGCATATTACAAGCCCAAAAGCTCTGACACCCGAATTAGTCAATGAGTTTATTGACAAAATTGTCGTTTCAGCACCTCGCTACCTTGATGGCAAGCGGTATCAACTGATAGACATTCACTACAAAGGCGTTGGTATCATCAATATCCAAACACCCGAAAAATTTGAAAAAGGCTTCCAAGCTAAAATGAAACAGCGCAGACAAAAGTCTGCATAACAAAAAAATACGGCATAGCATTATAGCCGTGCCGTAGTTAAATACATTAGATTTTACAAGAGCCGCCCATTAGGGTGTAACTTCCTTACGGAGTAAACCCTAACGCAGTCCTTTTATTTATTCTTCTCGATGAAGTATTTGATAATGTCACGTCGGGTTACGATACCGATAAACTTGTTGCGGTCGTCAACAACGGGAACGAAATTCTGATTCATAGCGCTCTCAATAAGCTGCTCGGCTGTGGCGCTGACCTTAACGGGACGCATATAGTCCTTGCGGATGATGTCCCTGACAAAGTATTCTTCCTGGTCCTTGATACTTCCCCTGCCGTACTTTATGATATGCCAAAGAAAGTCACCCTCGCTTATAGTTCCCACATAGTCACCCCCGCGAGTGATTACGGGGATAGCGGTGTAGCCGTGGCTCTTCATCTTCTCGAGTCCCTGACGCAGTGTGTTGTCGTCGTATATGTAACTTACGTCATTTTTTATCCTGAGTAAAAACAAAATATTCATAGTGTGTTCTCGCTTTCCTGATAATACTATAAAGTATTACGGGAAGTTAGTCAAGTGAAAAGTGGTAAGTGGTCAGCGAACGTCGAGAACAAAACTTCATTTAACACAAAACTCCTGTTCCCAAACTACCCATAATTATATAATACTTTTTCGTAGGGGATACCGTCTCGGTATCCCTAAAGTTTTACAATAATGCAAGTAAGGGAGCCCGAGACGGACTCCCCTACGAGTTTGAAATAGTGTATATCATTATTAATACATTCGGGACACAAACGTTGCGAAAGATGGAAGGTCTATCCCCCGACCACAACCGACTGCTGACTACTGAATACTGACAACTGTTTTATCCGCACCCGCAGCCAGTTTCCAAATTCTCAGGGTCAATATCAGCGAGATTGGGCGGGAAGAACTGCTCAACAGGGAAATCGACCTTGGAGAACATATCGCAGGGATTATCGGTCGAGGTTACGCACTCCTTGTCGGGCACACAGAAGTCAAACGCGGGAATAAGCATTTGCACAGTGCGCTTAAGCTGAACAATAGTGAACACGCCAATTGTCGCGAGCACGGAGCGAGCCTGAGACGGTACAATAGCCCCGCCGAAATACTCCGTCACGCAATCGGGTATTGCCGCGCTGGGCATACACGGGCTGCAGCACTCTGTAAGACAGGCTGTGAGCGCCATCGGCTGGGCCACCTGAACCTTTGCGGTAGGCAGATTAGCGTCGTCGGGGTCCACACATCCGCTTGTCTCGTCGCTTGAGAACACCGCTACGTTGCCGCTGCCGCCGTAGAGAATTACTCTCTTGGCAAACACGGAGAGTCCGCTGACAGTAGTCGGAGCGGAACCGCCGTTAGAGTACACGTCGAGAACAATCTCGAAGTAGAACGTCATATCGACCGAATAGAATCCGCAGTGATATGTCACAGGCTCCACATTTACAACTGTGTTGATGATGTTGGCTTCTCTGATTCGCACCGAAGCGGCGCTGTTTATCACAGCTTGGTCCGCCTCGGTAAAGAACACGCGCATTTCCGACAAGCAATCTTTATCTCCGCACGAATCATATACACGGTCAGCGTCTATGCAAAACGACTGCTCGGCGTTCTGGTTGCTGTCGCTGTTGTTTTGGTTGGGATTAAGAATATCCGGCATAAGTAATTACCTCCTAAATTAATTACAGTACATCTTATGGAGGCGCGCGGAATTTGTGCAAAAAAAGGCAGCCATAAGGCTGCCTGTAATTAAGAATTGAAAAATGACTATGCCCACGGGTCGTCCGCAACAGCCGTGCGGATTCCCACAAGCAAATGCTGCTCGTTTAAATACCACTTGCCCTCGGAGGGTTTAAGTCTCAGAGCCACCTCGCGGGGATTATCGGCTCCGCCGCTCTTTATCCACAATGTAGTGTGAGTATCGTCGCGCTTTGAGTACGGATTTGAGGTAACCTTCAGCGTAAAAGGCTTGTCGGGCGTGTAGTTGTTCTCGGGCTTGGCTCCCTCAAAATACGAGAAAGGCAAAAGCGGAGAGTTGTCCCTGAAGCGCTCTTTTAAGAAGCTGATTTCGCCGGGCATCAAAGGCGCGGGACCTTTGAGGAAATTTAGCATTTCCGTGCCGACCTCTGCGGAGGCGGCATAGGCGCACAGCGCGCAAACCGTGAGCGCCGCTGTCTTAAAAGGCGAATCCATCGTAGCCTCGGGCAGAGCCTTGAGCTGGTCTAAGCTTTCGGGCAGAGCCTGAAACGTAAAAGTCTCTGTCTTGTTGCCGAGAGTATTGCCCACCGTGTTTGCGGCGTTCTTGACCATATTTGTGCCTTCGTTAAAAATCTTGTCAAATAATCCCATAATATTCCCTCCTTGGGTTTTGCTATTTTGATTGTAACATTTAATAATGCGTTTGTAAATCCCTAAATTCAAGTGGGAGGTGGGCAGTTGGCTGTACCCCCTTTTAAAGGGGTGCAACGCTGAAAAGAGCACCCTTTCGGATGCTCTCAAGTTCATTATTAATTGATTATAACAACGTCATAACCCTCGCCGCTGTAAGTGTACTTACCTTCTGCTCTTGTGATTGTACCGTCCCAGGGGTCAAGAATTGTAAAGTCGCTGAGAGTGGTACCGTTGCCTGTGTAGCTGTAGAACGTAACATAGTGTGTATAAGCCGCGCCCATTGAGAGAAGCCCTACGCAGGCTCTGTTCTGGTCGAGCTGCTTCTTGATAGTCGCGAGCATTTCCTCGGCTGAAGAACAGTGAATAACTGTTCCCCCTGCCCAGTTACAGCCGCCGCCTGTCCATACGCTGCCGGGAGTGATGGGTGTGCCCTTTACCTGATAATACGCGTACGCGAAAGAATAAGCGCTGCACATTATTGTGGACTCGGGATAAGCGTGGTCAACCTGACAGCCGATTTCGCTTGCGATTTTCGCCATAGTATCCTTGGAGATGTTGTTGCCCTTAAACTCGTTAACGTTAACTTTAACAACATCCTGTTCACCGTCAACCCTAGCGACAATTTTAGCCTGACCCTTGGACTTGAGACTTACTACGCCCTTAGAGTTAACCGTAGCAACCTTCTTATTAGTAGATGTGAATTTTACCTTCTGATTAGTATTAGCCTCTACCTTGAGGGAGACCTTTTCGCCCTCATCGCCGTCAATCTTCGCGCCTTTGATGTCAAGACCTACGATTCTGTCAATTGATGATTCAACAGAGGCTGTGGTTTCTTCTACCGCCTCGGTAGCCGCTTCTACGATAGCAGGCTTTTCTGTTTTAGTGAAATCTGTGCTTAATGCCATTACGCCGAACGTTGTGGATATTGATACGCTCAAGGCGGCAATTACAGCAATCGTTAGTTTTCTTTTCTGCATAAAAACTCCTTAATACAAAACCACTTACTTCTTCTTTATTCAAAACAACGACCATATTGTAACAAAGTTGTTACATTTTGTCAACCCCTTATTGATAATTATGGAAATTTAAACAGCAGCTTTCCCATTATAAGGCAGATTTTAAGGGTATTTTGTTCTTAATCAGAAATATTATGGGTGTTTTGTGAAGTTTTTACACTTATTTAGAGTGATAATATTTGACATTTTGCGATTTTTTGACGGTTTTGTTGCAGTTTTGCACATTACAATTTTGTCTTAAACGCCTCAGAAATGCCATTTTTCCGTAACTTTTAACAAAAACAGGGGGCTTGCGTTGTGCAAACCCCCTAAATGATGAATTTTTAGCCGTCATTTATCAGAAGCTGTCCTCCTCGGCAACCTCTTCAATTGTAACATTCTCGTCGTTGTTTGTAACATTTTTGTTATCTTCTGTTACTTCTTCGGACTCTGAAACGAACGGAGACACCTCATATTCGTCCTCATTTGAGCACGCTACGGTGATATCCTCAAGGTCCTCGACGTCATATTTCTTTGTAATCTCGACAGTCTGGCTCTCAATAAGTTTAACATAACGCTCTCTTAGCTTCTTTACCTGTTCCTTGGAGCTTTTGATAATTTCAAAAAGCTCCTCCTCGTTTTCGCACGTGTCGGACTTGTCGTTAACTTTGTTCTCATAGTACTTTTTGCCCAGAGTGATGTAAGCGCGGTTAATCATCTCGCACTCGCTCTTCATCAGGGAACGCAGTCTGCTGAGCTGAGCATTTAGCCTGTTTTTTTCTATGATAGTCTGTGTAATGCCCGATACGGTACCCACAGCGGTGGAAAAACCTGTCTTTACTGAATCTAAAATAGCCATAAGATATTCTCCTTATCTTTATTATATATATACTATTATTACAGATAAATCTAAATAAATCAATATCTTTTTGAAAATACTTTTTATTTCTTTGGCATAAGTCTAGGTATAGCATTCTTTATGTAAATTATAAGGTCCCGCCATAAAAGGTAAATCAACTGTCATCCTGAGCGGTATGCACTTCACTGTCATTCAGAGGAGCAAAGCGACGAAGAATCTCCCATCTCTTTATGAACGGTATATAGAGAAAGGAGATTCCTCGATAAGCTCGGAATGACAAAGAAAAATGCTCTTCATTATGACACAAAAGGGTGTCTCAAACTACTTTTGAGCCACCCCTTATCATATATCAATATTTTACGTAAGAAATACAATGTATTTTTTTGATAACATTTTTATACTTTGATTTGCTGTTTTTCTTAACATCAATTAAAGTATGCGCATAGCTCATATCGCTTGTTGCCCCGCTCTGGTAATGTTTGGTCATATAGTGACCTACAGCGACTCTGTACCCGCCTTTTATCTTACTTATACATTCAACCTTTGCTGTTTTATACAAATATTTTTCTACAAAAGATCCATCCTTTACAGTTAACCAAAAAGTCGTATTACCATATATTTTCTTTCCGTTAGCCGATTTGACAACTTCATTGCCTATTGATTTTTTAGTATGCTTTTTATAGGTTTTGGAGAGTTTTTTTAACGCAGGTTTTCCTCCGAAGAGCTTTTTATACTCGCTTTTTATATAACTTTTCTTTATCCTAAACAAGCGTTTTTTATTGTTTTTTATTGATTCGTTTTTGTAAATGGATTTTTTATTGTTTTGTGAGACAGCCAATGCCGCAAGTATTGTTTTGTTTTTTGCCGAAAGCGTTATTGCTTTTGTCTTTGGGTAAAACTTAAAAATAGCGGGGTTAACACGTTTCACTAACTTGTTAATATTTTTTCTTGCTTTTTTCACTGTTTTTGTATTTTTAATTGAAAAAGGCGAGAGATTATACTTCCCATATGTCCCGCAATAATAAGTTGCCAGCTTATACGGAACAGCCGTATATTCATACTTGCAAATCCTTGTGTTAAGCTTTTTTTCTCTTATTTTACCTTTTGAATATGTTATTTTGGATATACTCTCACCGCTCATATGTCCATAGTACTTAATCACAGCTTTTTTACCCGGGTAATCGCCAAGTCCTGAGTTGCCGCCACTAAATTTTCCGATTTTTACTAACTTACCTTTTGAGAATTTATATGTATAAAAAAAAGCGTCTACTTCATATTTACCTACTCTTAAAAACAACTCGGGTTTCTTATCACCTGTTATATCTGCCAAATAATAGCAAGAAACATTATCAGTTGATATAATCTTTTTTAAAAAAGCGTTCTTCATTTTTGAATTCATTTTTGAATTATAGCTCTTTGCTTTCTTTGGAAGCTTCTTCGCAATCTCATCTGCTCTTGAAAAATTGCCGTTTTTATAAGCGGAAAGAAATGCACTCATAGTCGCTGAGCTAGCCTCCGCCTCAACGGACAATGTACAAATAGATAAAACAATTATCATTGATAATAATACTGATAATAATCTCTTCATTTTATCCTCCAATTACTTATTGTTACAAACATTGTGGCTTTTATCGTTTTATTAAGCTTATTGACAATCAAAATTTAGGTTTTTCTTCTCCGCATCCGCAAGAACCAACATAGCTTTGATGAATTTTGCCACAGTTCGGGCATTTCCACTCATTGGTTTTAACTATATTGTTTTGCTGTGTTGAAGTTTTTTCGCTATGGGTTTTAATAGAATTAGATATGGATGCTGATTTGGTTGAGTTTTGAGAAGAAGCTGATTCTTTTAAACTACTAACCATATTATTAATGTCCGACAAAAGCGTTTCACTATCATTTCCTGCTCCAAGTGCTTTTTCAATATTTTCGAGCTTACTCAGTACCGCGGACATCCAATAAAAAGCTAAAGCGATAATATCAGAAATAATCCATGTCTGAATCATTAATCCTACATTAAATCTCAACTTTGCGCTTTCAAAAATACCACTTACATCAACTTTACAAACCGCACCTAAAACAATACCGAATATCGCACCGCCAAAGGTAATAATTGCAGCGATTACTTTAAAAAAACTACTATTTCTTTTCATATCTCAAGATTCCTTTCTAGACTATTTTAGTCATATATTTGCCAATTATATTAGTTTTTATTGTATAATTACAGCCTGTTTAAACAGTTCCTCATATCTTGTTTTCAGCAGTTCCTTATCATATTCCTTGATTTCTCCCGAAGCGGGGTCAGCGGTCACTGCTTTATCATCTTTCTGCCCAAGCAGAACCATACAATGCTCGGGAGTATACCAAGTCATATCCTGCCCGTCAACATTCCATGTAACGCTAAAGTGCCCTTGGGCAAGCTCGTATGTACACCATACCATAACGGGAACACCTTTATTTGTATATTCAAATAAATCTTCAAATTCAGTATCTGTAATCTCAGCGGCTTTTAGGCTTGAACTTTGCGACCTTAAAAATTTATTTGCAGTATTAACAATTACAGGCGCGTAACAGCCGTATGAGTCTTTATCTCTGGGGTCACCTTCAAATATCATTCTGAAATCAACTGTCCCGACTTTGCCTTTATCAAGGTAATTGTCAGACAAGTCGCATTTATCAACATCGAATCCGTAATAGTTCAATACCATTGTTAAAGATGTAATCTCACATCCCGTCGGAAGTTCAGGATATTGACACAAGGCTTTAAAGCTATTAATCAACTTATTATTTTCACTTTCATTTTCAGAAAATTTAGTTTGCTTTTCTGTTGCGTGATTGGTTTCTTTTGTTTCTTTTGTGCTTTTCGAAAGTGTCTCTTGCGTTTTACCAGGGGTTGAAGGTTTTGTTTCCATAGTTGTCAGTCTACTGACCTTAACTGTAACGGACGGAACCTTATCAATATTACTATCATTTATACTGGTATTGTGAATATAGGTTCCTATCAGTATTCCTCCGCATATCATAAAAGCTATACCTAAAAGCCCTAACCCTTTATACATCAATTATTCCCGTAATTAATGGGTGCGTTCGGGCTATAGGAAAAATAGTCTTTTAAAACATATCCTCTTTTACCTTGATACGCAACATAATAAAACTCGGTTGTTTCACTAATATAAACAGCAGATTCTCCTCTTTTTATCTTCGCAAGCGATTTCGCGTCCCTCGAATTATAAGAACGCAGTGTTGCCCAATCACTCGCTCTGCAATACAAAAGCGGGTCATTTGAATCGTACTGCCCCGAATTATCATAACGATTGATTATGGTTGTATTACCATTGCTGGTTTTGTCAGATTTACTTGATGTAGATGACTTAGCCTTTGTAACCTTAACAGAGCAAGAAGCGGATTTACCATTTGACGTATAACATCTGATAACAGCCGTGCCTTTTGATATTCCTGTAATAAAACCGTTATTATCTACGGATACAATTGAAGGATTAGTAGAATCCCATTCTAATTCATCAGCAGCCTCGGACGGAAAAAGCTTTGCTTCTATCTGATCCGAGTTTCCTTCTTTTAAAGAGATACTTGATTTATCAAGCTTAATTGATGTTACTTCTATATTTTTTACTGTAACATCACACGATAGTTTTTCGCCATCCGATAAAACAGCACTTATAACGGCGTTGCCTTTAGTATTAGCGGTAACCTTACCATCCTCAACTTTCGCAATATGCTCGTCAGAAGACGACCATAGAACATCACCCTCATAATTACTTATTTGCAGTTGATATGAATCTCCAACAGTAATTGAAACCTTATCATTATTTAACACTGATTTAGCATTGCCGCATGAACACAATGACAAAATAAATATAGTTAAAACCAAACTTGATAATACCGTTATAATTTTATTCCTCATCATTAACTCCTCCTCAATGGTTTATAATTACAGTGTAGCATATCGTGCTACAATTTGCAATGCTTTTGTTGCACATATTATTTTATTTTTTGTATTACAATATTATTAAAGTAATTTATATAGGTGAGTTTTATGAAGAAGTTCAGAATACCGGTTATACCTCCAACGACAAATAAAAGTATCAGATTTCCAAATGATGTTATTAATGAGGTAGAAAAAGTATTAGTGGGACAAGATTGTACATTTTCTGCATTTGTTGTTGAAGCCGTAAAAGTCGCATTAGAAAATTTAAAAGAAGAGAATAAATAATTATGAGCAGTTGCAAAAATGCAACTGCTCGTTTTATCTTTTTATTTCTTTATATTGTGTTGCCACTCAAAATATGATATACTTTAATTTGGAGGTTTTAGATATGGCTGAATCCAACATTATTAAAAAACGCGTGGTGTGTCCCAATTGCGACAGCTCCACCGAGGCGACTTTATATACAAGCATAAATGTTACGATAAACAAAGACCTGCGCAAGCAGGCACTCGACGAAAGTCTGTTCAAGTGGAAGTGCAAAAGCTGCGGACACGAGGCGCGCCTGACGTACCCTATGCTTTATAACGATATGAAAAAGCGCTTTATGATTTACCTTATTCCCGGGATTGAGCATTTTCAGCTCGCGGACAAGGCTCTGGAGGAGGAGTTCAAAACCCTCAAGCACATCAACAAGCGTATTGTCCCCGACTTCAACACTTTTAAGGAGAAGATTTTTATCTTTGAGAGCGGTCTGGACGATATGGCTGTGGAGCTGACGAAGCTCGCCATCTCCGAGGCTGTCGCGCGCAAGCTCAACATCCCCAAGATTACCGAGGGTTACCTTTCGATGTACAACACCGAGAACAACACTATGGGCTTTACATACTTTATCGGCGAGAACAGAGAGCCGTATGTTCAAAGCGCAAGGCTTGAAATCTACGGCAAATCTGTCAGCGTAGTCAATGAGCTCGCTGTTAAGGACAAAAAGCTCAAGGGCTTCATAAGAGTTGACCGCGAATGGGCTGACAACATTCTCTACCGATACAAACGCGGACGTCAGGTAGCGAGAATGAATAAGGAAAACGAATAAAAAGCACAGGCTGTCAACGACAGCCTGTAAGTTTGTGAGGTGAAAGCGGAATGCTGAATGCGTTAAAAAAATCTTTTAAATACTCTTTGCCCGTACTGTTCGGATACATTCCGCTGGGCTTTGCGTTCGGCGTTATGCTTCAGGCGGCGGGTTACAACGCGCTGTGGGCGTTCTTTATGTGCGTGTTCATTTTTTCGGGCACAGGGCAGTACCTTATTGTGTCTATGCTCGCCGTGGGCGCGTCAATCCCTCAGGTTATTCTGGTAACCTTTTTGCTTCACTCAAGGTACTTCTTTTACGGGCTGTCGATGATTGACAGATATCACAAGATAGGCGGACTGAAATGGTATCTGATATTCGGCTTGACCGACGAGACCTACGCAATCCTCTCCACCGAAACCCCGCCCGAGGGAATTACTCGCCAAGCATTCTACGCCTCTGTTACTTTTCTAAACCATTGCTACTGGATAATCGGCGGCGTGCTTGGAGCATTGGTCGGCGGACTGCTTCCGTTTAACACAACGGGAATTGAGTTTGTTATGACGGCGCTATTCTCGGTGCTTGTAGTTGAACAGTGGAAGGCTCACAAGAACCACCTGCCCGCTCTCATAGGCTTTGTTCTGCCGATAATAAGCCTGCTTATTCTCGGCGCGGACAACTTCCTCATCCCCGCGCTGCTCACTATATCGGTCGTACTTATGTGTATGCGCCCCATCCTTGACAAAGAGGAGGCGCGGCTATGAGTGATTTTTGGTTAAGTATAGGAATCATCGCCGCTATGGCGAGCGTAACCGCGCTCACAAGATACGCGCCGTTTTTGTTCTTTGCTCACGGCAAGGAACCCGCCAAGTGGATTAAATACCTCGGCAAAGTTTTGCCCCCCGCGCTTATGAGCGTGCTCATAATTTACTGCCTCAAGGACGTAAACTTCCTTGCGGGCAGTCACGGAATACCCGAGCTGATTTGTATAGCCGCCGCTATGGGACTGCACATCTGGAAGGGGAATGTACTGCTCAGCATAGGCGTCAGCACGGTTCTGTATATGGTACTGGTTCAGACGGGAATACTAATATTTTAAACAGATAAGGGATAATGGATTAAACTCCATTATCCCTTTTATATTTACTGTTATTATACAAAAACATCACGAGCGCCATTACGACTATAATCACATAGCCGATTATCGAGTACAAATCGGGTATATCGGCGAACACGAAGAACCCTAGAGCCGATGCGAAGATAATCTGGCTGTAATCGTAAATTGAAATCTCACGCGCGGGAGCGTAGGTGTAGGCGGCTGTAATTGAGAACTGTCCGCCTGCCGCGGACAAGCCAGCCAACAAAAGCATACAGAGCTGATAGGCTGAGAACATCTTGAAGTCGAATATCATAAGCGGCACCATCGCCAGACAGCTGAATCCTGAGAAAAAGAGCACGATGAAAGCTCCGCTCTCTCCTCTCTTGCCGAGCGCTCTGACCATCGAGTACGCCGCGCCTGCGGCTATGCCTCCGCCCAATCCGCACACCGACGCGAACAAATCTGCGTTAGTGAAGCTGGGCTTCACGACGAACATCGCGCCGATAAACGCGCCCGTCAGGATTAACACCTGAGGGACTTTAAGCTTTTCTTTAAGGAAAATAAGTGAGAACAATACGGCGAAGAACGGAGACATTTTGTTGAGAATTGACGCGTCGCCCAGAACCTTCATATTGCTGACGGCATAAAAATTGCCGAGTATTCCGAGCGTACCCGCGAGCGACCTGCCTAAGAGTAACGGCAGGTTTCTCTTTTGAAAACGAAAGCTCTCACGGTTCTTTATCATCAAAGCGAGGGCAAAAGCAAAAGCCACAAGGTTGCGGAAAAAGCCCTTTTCAGCCGTCGGTAAATCTCCCGAAAGGCGCACGAACATATTCATCAGCGCGAAACAGAACGCGGAGATGATAATCAGAATTATGCCCTTGTACTTTGAATACGCTTTCATCTTAAACACCGTGAATATTGTAACACAGTTTTTGTGCTCTGGCAACTAAAAAGGCTTCCCTCGGGAAGCCTTTCTAATCCTCATCCTTGAATTTATTCATGCATGCTGTAATTATGACACCGATAAACATAAAACCGAGTGACAAGATTGCCGCGGCAAATGCGATCCACGGTTCAATTCGGTTCGCGTAAAACTCTTGTCCGACATTCATAGCTCTTACACCATAGGTAGCATATTGAAGTCCCAGATGTGACGCTCCGAAAAATATCGGAAACACTATTAAATATATTAGACGGCGCACCCCTCTTACACCAATCATAAGCAAAACAGAAAAAATACATATAAGAATCGGTAACAGGAGTATATAAATCCCTATCTGATAACCAATACTCCATAATTCGCAAAATTGTCCCACAACAGCCAGAACTATCCAAACAACACAATAAACCACTATTGAGAATGCGGTGGGATTAAGCATACTCTTGCTTTTAAACACATTGAAGCTCTGCTTGCTCATATTATCACACCCTTTTTAATAATTGTATAAGTTAGTTTTTTATTTGTCAAGTCAAGATATTTTGATATTGTACTTATAATGTGTCAAAATGCTTTTACAATACTGATCACTGACCACTAATCACTGATCACTAAAAAAGGCTCCCCGAAGGGAGCCTGTGTTATAAGCTATTAAACTAACTCGATGATTGCCATCTCGGCTGCGTCGCCGCGGCGGGGACCAATCTTAGTGATACGGGTGTATCCGCCGTTGCGGTCCTTGTACTTGGGACCAATCTCGTCGAAAAGCTTCTTGGTAACGTCCTCTTTTGTGACGAATTTCATAACCAGACGCTTGTTAGCGAGTGTGTTCTCCTTAGATATAGTAATCATCTTCTCCGCCATAGAGCTTACCTCTTTGGCGCGGGTAACTGTAGTTTCGATTTTTCCTTTTTCCAAAAGGAAAGTAACCATTGCGCGGAGCATAGCTGTTCTCTGTGCAGTATTACGTCCGAGCTTTCTGCTACCTGGCATTTTAATTCACTCCTTTTCGGTGTATTTAAAATGAGATGTATGGATTATTCGTCTTCCTTCTTAAGGCTGAAGCCGAGGCTCTCGAGCTTGAACTCAACTTCCTCAAGCGACTTTCTGCCCAGGTTACGAACTTTCATCATATCCTCTGTTGTCTTGTTTGTAAGGTCTTCAACGGTGTTGATACCCGCACGCTTTAAGCAGTTGAACGAACGAACTGAGAGGTCGAGCTCCTCGATAGTCATTTCGAGAACCTTCTCCTTGCCCTTCTCGTCCTTTTCAACCATAATCTCGGAGTTTGTGACACTGTCAGAGAGGTTCACAAAGAGGTTGAGATGCTCGCAGAGCACCTTTGCCGCAAGTGAAACCGCCTCCTGAGCGTTGATAACGCCGTTTGTCCAAACGTCGAGGTTGAGCTTGTCGTAGTCAGTAATCTGCCCTACACGGGTATTTTCTACTGTATAGTTAACCTTTAAAACAGGTGTATAAATTGAATCGATAGGTAATGTGCCGATGATGTTGTTGCCTGCGAGCTGCTTGTTGCGTTCGCCTGAAACATATCCGCGGCCGCGGTCAATAGTAATCTCGATATTGAGCTTTGCGTCCTCAGCTAAAGAAGCGATATGAAGCTCGGGGTTGAGAATCTCCACCTCAGCGTCGTGCTTAATATCAGCCGCTGTAACCTCACAGGGACCCTCTGCCGCAATCTCAACAACCTTGGGAGCAGTATCGACGAGCTTGGGAACGAGGCTCTTGATGTTAAGAGCGATTTCCGTAACGTCCTCTTTAACTCCGGGGATTGTCGAGAACTCGTGAAGCACGCCGTCAATTTTGATTGATGTGACCGCGCAGCCCTCGAGCGATGAGAGCAGGACTCTTCTGAGACTATTGCCTAATGTATTACCGAAGCCTCTCTCGAGCGGTTCAACTACAAATCTGCCGTATCTGCCGTCGTCTGTCAGCTTCTCTGTTTCAATCCTTGGTTTTTCTATCTCTATCATAGCGAATCCTCCTTATTAGGCGACATATATGCCGTCGTATTGTAATCTGACTTTTTAATTTATGTGGATTACTTGGAGTACAACTCGACAATGAGGTGTTCCTCTACAGGGAAGTCGATATCCTCTCTCTCGGGCTCGGCGATAACCTTGCCGCCCAAGTTATCAGATGCCTTCTCGAGCCACTTAGGAACAACTGCTGAGTTGTTCTCGGCAATCGCCTTAAAGCGGTTTGAGGAACGGCTTGTTTCCTTAACCTCGATAACATCGCCTACTCTTACGAGATAGGAAGGAATGTTGACCTTCTTACCGTTTACGGTAAAGTGAGCGTGGTTGACGAGCTGGCGAGCCTCTCTGCGTGTTGAGGCGAGACCGAGACGGAAAACAACGTTGTCAAGTCTATGTTCAATGAGAGTAAGAAGAACGGAACCGGTTTTACCCTGAGCTTTTTCTGCCTTCTCATAGTAAGCGCGGAACTGCTTTTCCATAATACCGTAAATGAACTTAACCTTCTGCTTCTCTGTGAGCTGGAGGCTGTATTCACTCTTTTTTCTTCTTGAGTTACCGTTAGGGTTTCTGAAAGACTTCTTGCCCGCGTAACCCATTACTGCAGGAGAAATACCGAGAGCTCTGCAGCGTTTAGCGATAGGCTGTCTGTTTTTTGCCATCTTAATTTTCCTCCTTTATACTATACCCGTCTTCTCTTGGGAGGACGGCATCCGTTGTGAGGAATCGGGGTTACGTCCTTAATCATAGTAACCTCAAGACCTGCGGACTGTAATGCACGGATAGCTGCCTCACGACCCTGTCCGGGGCCCTTTACGTAAACCTCTACAGTCTTCATACCGAAGTCCATAGCTGCTTTCGCGGCAGTCTCAGCAGCTGACTGAGCGGCGAAGGGAGTTGATTTACGCGAACCGCGGAAACCGAGCTCGCCTGCGCTTGCCCAAGATACTGCGTTACCGTTTGTATCAGAAATTGTAACAATTGTATTGTTGAATGTAGACTGAATATGCGCGCTGCCTTTTTCAATGTGCTTTTTCTCACGACGGCGGCGAACAGTCTTTTTACCTTTAGGTGCTGCCATTACGCAATTCCTCCTTACTTCTTCTTGTTAGCCATAGTTCTGCGCGGGCCCTTGCGTGTACGAGCGTTTGTCTTTGAACGCTGACCTCTTACGGGGAGACCCTTTCTGTGGCGAACGCCACGGTAGCAGCCGATTTCAATAAGTCTTTTGATATCAAAAGCGATGTCACGACGAAGATCACCTTCAACTCGGCAATTCTTCTCGATATAATCACGAAGCTTTGAAACATCTTGTTCTGTTAAATCCCTAACGCGTGTGTCAGGGTCAACACCTGTTGCAGCAATAATGTCTGTTGCAGTTTTACGTCCGATACCATAGATATAAGTCAAGCCGATTTCGACTCTCTTATCTCTGGGTAAGTCAACACCTGCTATACGAGCCATTTAGTGCACCTCCATATAAAATAATTAAATTAGCCCTGACGCTGTTTATGCTTAGGGTTTTCGCAAATCACAAGGATTTTGCCTTTTCTCTTGATAATTTTGCACTTTTCGCACATTTTCTTTACAGAAGGTCTGACTTTCATTAATAATCATTCCTTTCAAAAATCAGTTTTCGCAGTTTGTTTTGAATTACTTGGTTCTCCATGTAATTCTTCCTCTTGTAAGGTCATAGGGAGACATCTCCACAGTAACCTTGTCGCCCGGTAAAATGCGGATGAAGTTCATACGCAGTTTACCTGAAATAACAGCTAATATCACATGGCCGTTGGGAAGCTCCACCTTAAACTGAGCGTTGGGAAGCGCCTCAACAACTTTACCCTCAACTTCGAGTACATCCTGTTTAGACATAACTTAATCCTCCTTAGTAGTGCTGCCGAAACTTTTCAGCAGTATTCTTAATTGCCTGTCGTTCTCGGGCATTTTTACAACCGCGGAAGTCACAGCCAGATGTTTAGGATTCTTAGACTTAGGGTTACTGAATTTTCTCAGCTTGCCATCACAGACGTAAACCCTGTCGCCTTTGATATCCGTCACAATATAGAACTGTTCCTTGTCCTTGCCCGCCTTTGATTTTACTATACGTCCTTTTTCCATAGCGTCTTAGCCCGGTACCGTCAAAATAACGGGACCGTCGGGAGTTATGGCGATAGTGTTCTCGTAATGCGCCGCGAGCTTGCCGTCACGGGTGACGGTAGTCCAGTCATCGTCGAGAACGTCTACCTCGTAGCCGCCTTCGCAAATCATCGGTTCAATAGCAATTGTCATACCGGGGAGAAGTCTTACTCCTCTCCCTGCGGTACCGTAATTCGGAATGCTGGGGTCTTCATGTAACTTCGCGCCTACGCCGTGGCCGACGAAATCTCGTACCACCGAGTAACCGCGATCTTCGACATACTTCTGAACCGCGCTGCCGATATCGCCTACGCGATTACCTGCGAGCGCCGCCTCGATTCCCTTTTCGAGTCCGGTTCTTGTAGCGTCCATCAACTTCTCGGCGTTTTCGCTCACCTTGCCGCAGGCATAGGTGTAAGCGTTATCGCCGTGATATCCGTTGTAGAACGCGCCGACATCGACACTTACGATGTCGCCTTCTTTGAGAACCTGTTCTTTGCTTGGTATGCCATGGATGACCACATCATTTACGGAAATACACGCGCTTGCGGGGAATCCGCCGTAACCGAGAAACGAAGGCGTAGCGCCTTGTTTCTCGATATATTCGCGGACTTTAGCGTCAATTTCCAAGGTTGTTGCCCCGGGCTTGACGTATTCACCTGCAAGACGCAGCGCGTTTGCGGAAATTCTGCAAGCGTCCTTCATCAAGGATATTTCACGCGCTGTCTTGATAATTACCATAAATTAAACTCCGATAGCATCAAATACAGCCGCTGTTGTCGCGTCAACTGTATCCTTGCCTACAACTACCTTGAGCTTGCCCTGCGCCTCGTAGTACTTAACGAGGGGCTCGGTCTCCTTGTGGTAGATGTCGAGTCTGTTTTTGATAGTTTCAATCTGGTCATCCTTGCGCTGAACAAGGGCGCCTTTGCAATCGTCGCAAACCCCGTCAACCTTCGGCTTTAAGCTTACTACGTGATAAGGTCTGCCGCAATTTTCGCAGACGCGGCGTCCGGACAAACGGTTCACGATGACTTCGTCCTGCACCTCGATATCGATTACGCAGTCGATGTCAGCGCCCATAGCGTCCAGAGCCTCGGCCTGAGGGATAGTTCTGGGGAAACCGTCAAGAATATAACCGTTCTTGCAGTCATCCTCCTGAAGTCTGTCCTTAACGATACCGATAACAACCTCGTCGGGGACGAGCTGACCGGCGTCCATAAAGGACTTAGCCTTCTTGCCCATTTCAGTGCCGTTTTTCAGCGCTTCACGGATAATGTTACCCGTTGAAATAGTGGGAATATTAAGCTTCTCACACAGTACGGCGGCTTGTGTGCCTTTGCCTGCACCGGGAGCACCTAACATAATAATATTCATAGTTACCCTATCCTTTCTTAATCAAGGAAGCCCTTGTAATGGCGCATCATCATCTGAGATTCCATCTGCTTGGATGTCTCAAGAGCAACGCCTACGATAATGATAATCGAAGTACCGCCCATCGAGAGACTTCCCATTCCCGTCAAAGCGGAATAGATAAGCGGGAACTCAGCGATAAATCCAAGGAATAAACAACCGATAAGTGTAATTCTGGAGAGAATCTTTCTGATAAAGTCAGCAGTCGGAGCGCCCGGACGGATACCCGGAACAGTACCGTTGTTCTGCTTGAGGTTATTAGCCATCTCAACAGGATTGTACTGAATGGTCGTATAGAAGTAACCGAACATTATAATTAAAATGAAGTAGAGAAGCATATACAACCAGCCTGTGGTCTTAAACGCTTCAAAGAAAGCTGCCCAGAAACCTGACTTGGGATTGACGCCAAAAGCCTGGATTGTGCTGGGAATAGAAAGGATAGAAGAAGCGAAGATGATGGGAAGTACGCCGCCGAGCGCAACCTTGATGGGAAGGTGCGACGACTGACCGCCGTACATCTTACGTCCTACAACACGCTTAGCATACTGGATTGGGATTCTTCGTTCACTGTCTTGCATAAAGGTGATAACCCATACAACTATGAGGAAGATAAGAACCCAAAGCGGAACGAGGATGAGGTACATAGGCTGACCGTTCTCCTGCATACCGAGGTTCCAGTACTCACCGAGGAGGCTAATCGTGAAGGGCAGACGAGCTACGATACCCGCAAAGAGGAGTATCGAGATACCGTTGCCGATACCCTTGTCATTAATCTGCTCACCAAACCACATCATTATCGCTGTACCCGCTGTGAACGTGAGGATAATGATAATAGCGGAGAAGATTTTTGAGAAGCCTTCGTTATAAGTTGTAACACCCGAAGCCTGTAAATACCACCAGTAAGCGAAGCCCTGGATAAGACCGAGACCAACGGTTACATAACGGGTAATTGTCGCGATTTTCTTACGACCTGCTTCACCTTCCTTAGACAATCTCTCGAGAGGAGGGATTGCTACGGTCAAGAGCTGCATAATAATCGAGCTGTTGATGTAAGGTGTTACACCCATAGCAAAGATTGTTGCGTTTGAGAACGCGCCGCCCGAAAGTGTATTCAGATAAGCGAGAGCCGAGTTACCCTCGTTCGCGCCGTTCTGAGTCATCAAATTCGAGAGAGCGTTCATATCGAGAAACGGAACAGGAATAACCGAACCGATTCTGAAACAAATTATGATAAAGATTGTGAAAAGGATCTTTCTTCTCAGATCAGGAATGCCCCAGGCATTTCTAATTGTTTTAAACAATTAAATCACCTCAGCCTTTCCTCCGGCCGCCTCGATAGCAGCCTTAGCTGATTCGGAATAAGGTAAAACAACCTTCGTCTCACCGTTTTCGAGAGCCTTTTCGTTGATTTTGGGAAGCTTAACGTTAAGCTTCTTCTCAAGCTTGCCGTTGCCGAGAACCTTTACAGCGTCAAAGGAATTCTTAACGATACCCTTTTCCGTGAGAGCTTCTATGGTAACATCGGCGCCGTCGTCAAACTTGCGGTTGAGCTCGGAAAGGTTAACAGTAACAACTTTCTTGGCGAAAATGTTGTTGAAACCTCTCTTGGGCAGACGACGCTGAAGCGGCATCTGACCGCCTTCAAAACCGGGACGTACTCCGCCGCCGGAACGAGCCTTCTGACCTTTGTGACCCTTGCCCGCGGTTTTACCCCAGCCTGAGCCATGGCCCCTGCCTACTCTTTTGACAGACTTCTTGGAGCCTGCGGCAGGTGAAAGTTCATTTAACTTCATTATTTTCGCACCTCCTTATGCTTCTGTAACCTCTACGAGGTGAATTATTTTTGCTACCTTACCCTTGGTCGCGCCGTTATCGGGCTGAGTTGTCTCGTCGCCGATTTTCTTAAGACCAAGAGCGTAGGCGGTTGCAATCTGATCTTTCTTAGAGCCGATAAGGCTTTTAACTAACTTAATCTTCATAAAGCAACCTCCTTATAAAATGTCCTTAACGGACTTACCGCGTACAGCGGCAACCTCTTCAGCGTTACGGAGAGCGCTGAGTCCCTGGAGTGTAGCTCTTACTACATTGCAGGGATTGTTGGAGCGTAAAGCCTTTGTACGGATATCTCTGATACCTACAGCCTCTACAACCGCACGTACGGGACCGCCCGCGATAACACCGGTACCGGGAGCGGCGGGTTTCATAAGTACACGACCCGCGCCGTATGCGCCGATGATTTCATGAGGAATAGTTGTACCTCTGAGGCTTACCTTGATAAGGTTCTTCTTGGCGTCCTCGATACCCTTGCGGATAGCGTCGGGAACTTCGCCCGCCTTACCGATACCGAAGCCTACGGTACCTTCGCCGTCGCCTACTACTACTAAAGCGGCGAACTTGTAAATACGACCGCCCTTTACGGTTTTGGATACTCGGTTGATAGTAACAACTCTTTCAACGAGCTCCTTTTTTGTTTCAACATTATTAGCCAAAGTTAATTCCTCCCTTTCTTAGAAATTGAGGCCGCCCTCACGGGCGCCTTCGGCCAATTCCTTAACACGGCCGTGATAGATATTTCCGCCTCTGTCGAATACGACGTCGGTGATCTTCTTTTCAGCTGCGCGCTCAGCGATAAGCTTACCTACCTCGCGGGCTGCTTCTTTATTTCCGCCGTTACCCTCGATGGACTTGTCAAGGCTGGAAGCCTGAGCAAGAGTAACACCCTTTACGTCATCAATAAGCTGAGCGTAAATGTTGTTAGTGGAGCGGAATACACATAAACGCGGACGCTCTGCGGTACCGCTGATTTTGGCACGAACTCTCTTATGTCTTCTGAGACGAGCCTTTTTAGTATCTGGTCTGTTTACCATAAGTCATTCACTCCTTAATTAGCTCTTACCTGCTTTGCCTTCCTTGCGGCGGACATATTCGTCAGCGTACCTGATACCCTTGCCCTTATACGGCTCAGGCGGACGCTTCTCTCTAACCTCGGCAGCAAACTGACCTACCTTTTGCTTATCAATGCCTGAGATTATAATTGTGTTGGGGTCGGGAACGTCAATCTTAACATCCTCTGTATCCTCAACAATAACCTTGTGAGAATAACCGAGGTTCATAATGCACTGTTTACCCTTCTTTTCTACACGGTAACCAACGCCGTTGACCTTGAGTTCCTTCTTGTAGCCGTCAGTTACACCCGTCACCATATTAGAGATGAGCGAGCGTGTGAGGCCGTGCAAAGAGCGATTTTCCTTCGCGTCATTCGGACGTGTAACGATAATCTCTTCGCCCTTTACTTCAACCTGCATAGCAGGATTGTACTTTAAGTCAAGCGTACCCTTGGGTCCCTTAACTTCGATAACGCCTGCGTCATTCGTTACTGTAACGCCTGCGGGAATATTTATAGGTTTTCTTCCAATTCGAGACATTTTCGCACCTCCTATTACCAGATATACGCGAGGACCTCGCCGCCTACGTGTTCAGCGCGAGCCTTGCGGTCTGTCATAACACCCTTAGAGGTGGAAATGATAGCCACGCCGAGACCCTTCATAACCTTAGGCATATCCTCAACATTACTGTAAATACGCAAACCGGGCTTGGAAACTCGACGCAGACCTGTGATAACAGGCTTTTTGCCTTCGAGATATTTAAGGTTAACCTTAATGATACCCTGCTTGCCGTCTTCGATAACCGTAAAATCTTTTACGTAACCCTCGTCAACCAGAATCTGGCAGATATCCTTCTTGAGGTTGGACGCGGGGATTTCAACTGTGTCGTGCTTGGCTGAGTTAGCGTTACGGATTCTTGTAAGTAAATCAGCTATTGTATCTGTAATCTGCATTACCTTTTACCTCCTTTACTTACCAGCTTGCTTTCTTCACGCCCGGAATCTCGCCCTTGTAAGCGAGCTCACGGAAGCAAATACGGCATACACCAAACTTACGGAGGTAGGCGTGTGGTCTACCACAGATTTTACATCTTGAATATTCGCGAGTAGAGAACTTCTGTTTTCTCTTCTGCTTATTTTTCATAGCAGTCTTAGCCACAACAATCCCTCCTTACCTTGCAAACGGCGCGCCCATGAGAGTTAAGAGCTCACGAGCCTCTTCGTCGGTAGCCGCGGTGGTTACGAATGTGATATCCATACCTCTGACCTTGTCTACCTTGTCATAATCGATTTCAGGGAAAATGAGCTGTTCCTTGAGGCCCATTGAGTAGTTGCCTCTGCCGTCAAAAGAATCAGCGTTAATTCCTCTGAAGTCACGTACACGAGGAAGAGCAACGTTGAAGAGTCTGTCTAAGAACTCGTACATTCTCTCGCCTCTTAAAGTAACCTTAGCGCCGATGGGCATACCCTCACGGAGCTTAAAGTTAGCAACGGACTTTCTGGCGCGGCATACAAGCGCCTTCTGTCCTGTAATGATACCTAAATCTCTAACGATAGCGTCGATAGCCTTGGCGTTATCCTTTGCCTCGCCCGCGCCTACGTTAACAACGATTTTGTCAAGCTTGGGAATCTGCATCACACTCTTGTAGGAGAATTTCTTCATAAGAGCAGGTGCAACTTCTTTAGCGTAGTAATCTTTAAGTCTTGCCATATCTTATATCCTCCTTATTCAAATGCTTCTCCGCATTTTCTGCAGATACGAATCTTGGAACCGTCCTCAAGTATCTTATGACCGATACGGGTCGGCTTCTTGCAGCGGGGGCAAACAAGCTGAACCTTGTCGGCGTACATAGCCGCCTCAGCCTTGATGATACCGCCGGGCTCGCCCATTCTCTTGGGCTTTACGTGCTTGGAAACCATATTGATTTTCTCAACGATAACCTTGCGCTCGCTCGGGGAAACCGCCAAAACAGTGCCCTTTTTGCCTTTGTCCTTGCCGCTTAAAACTACTACGGTGTCGCCGGTTTTAACATGAACTTTATTCATTTGTGACACCTCCATTAAAGTACTTCCGGAGCAAGGGATAGAATCTTGAGATAGCCTTTATCTCTGAGCTCTCTTGCTACGGGTCCAAAGATACGAGTACCCTTGGGTTCTTTATCATCTTTAATAATTACTGCTGCGTTTTCGTCAAAACGGATGTAGGTTCCGTCCTCGCGGCGAACGCCCTTTGCGGAACGAACGATTACTGCTCTGACTACTTCGCCCTTCTTTGTTACGCCGCCGGGAGCCGCCTTCTTAACAGAAGCAACGATTACATCACCGATGTTGGCGTATCTTCTTCTTGTACCGCCGAGAACACGAATGCACATAAGTTCCTTTGCGCCTGTGTTGTCAGCGACTTTTAATAAAGTTTGCTGCTGTATCACAGTGTGTTCCTCCTTATTTAGCCTTTTCTACAATCTCGACGAGACGATGTCTTTTATCCTTCGAGAGAGGACGAGTCTCCATAACCTTTACACGGTCGCCGATGTGAGCCTCATTGTTTTCGTCATGAGCCTTTAAACGGCGGGAGCGCTTAACAACCTTTGAGTAAAGCGGATGCTTTACACTGTCTTCGATAAGTACCACTATTGTCTTGTCCATCTTGTCGGATACAACGCGACCGATAGCGGTTTTTCTCATATTTCTGTCAGCCATTTGTTATGTCCTCCTTCCTTACGCTTCGCTCTCGGCGAGCTCGATTTCACGGATAACGGTTGAAACTCTCGCGATATCCTTCTTAACTGCCTTGATGCGGGTCGGGTTTTCCAGCTGGTTGATAGCGAGCTGGAAACGAAGGTTAAATAACTCTTCTTTCAGGTCCTTGAGCTTAGCCTGAAGCTCATCAATTGAAGATTCTCTTAATTCAGATGCTTTCATTACTGCTCAACCTCCTGATCTGATTTTCTGACGAATTTGCACTTGATGGGGAGTTTTGTGGACGCGAGACGCATAGCCTCACGGGCAGTGGCTTCGTCAACACCGCCGCCGATTTCGAACATTACTCTGTCCGGTTTAACAACTGCTACCCAGTACTCGGGTGAACCTTTACCGGAACCCATTCGTGTTTCGGCAGGCTTTGCTGTTACGGGCTTGTCGGGGAAGATTTTGATCCAAACCTTACCGACACGCTTACAGTAACGAGTCATAGCTACACGGGCAGCCTCTATCTGGTTGGAAGTAATCCAGGCAGGCTCTAATGCCATAAGACCGTAATCGCCGTAAGTAACCTTGTTACCGCGAAGCGCTCTACCTGTCATACGTCCTCTGTGAACACGTCTGAACTTAACACGCTTTGGCATCAGCATTATTTTCTGCCTCCTTCCCTGCGAGGTCTTCTTTCTCTCTTCGGTTTGCTCTCGTTGAGAACTTCGCCCTTATAGAGCCATACCTTAATACCGATCTTACCATAGGTAGTATCAGCCTCGGCAAAGCCGTAGTCGATGTCCGCTCTGAGAGTCTGAAGGGGGATTGTACCCTCGTGATATGTTTCGCTTCTCGCGATTTCAGCGCCGTTGAGACGACCTGAACACTGAATCTTAATACCTCTCGCGCCAAACTTCATAGCGTTTCTGATAGCCTGCTTCATAGCGCGGCGATACGCGATACGCTTCTCAAGCTGCGCGGCGATGCTCTCGGAAACGAGCTGAGCGTTGAGGTCAGGATTCTTGATTTCTACAATATTGATAGCAACGGGCTTTTTGAGGATGTTCTCACACTGTACGCGGAGCTTCTCAATTTCAGAGCCGCCCTTACCGATAACCATACCGGGTTTTCCGCAGTGAATGTGAAGTCTTACTCTTTTGCCGTCACGTTCAATCTCGATTTTTGAGATTCCTGCCGCGTAAAGCTGCTTTTTGAGAGTTTTACGAAGGTTGTAATCCTCAACCAGTGTGTCGCCGAACTCTTTCTTATTAGCAAACCAGCGTGAATCCCAGTTTTTGATGATACCTACACGTAAGCCGTGCGGATTTACTTTCTGTCCCATACTATTAACCTCCTTATTCCTTTTCCTTGAGCACAAGGCTAATGTGGGATGTTCTCTTATTGATTCTGAACGCTCTACCCTGAGCTCTCGGACGGATTCTCTTAAGGATAGGGCCTGCTGTTGCGTTAGCGTACGCAACATAAAGTTTAGATACATCCATATCGTGGTTATTCTCTGCATTCGCCATAGCGGACTTGAGTACCTTCAGGATAGGCTCACAAGCGGCTTTGGGGGTATTTTTGAGAATAGCCTCGGCAACGTTAACGTCTTTGCCGCGGATTAAACCGAGAACAAGGTTAACCTTGCGCGGTGACATACGGACATATTTTGCATATGCCTTTGCTTCCATTGCAATACTCTCCTTCCGCCTTATGATGTCTTGGAACCTGAATGTCCTTTAAAGGTTCTGGTGGGCGCGAACTCGCCGAGCTTGTGACCAACCATATCCTCTGTAACATATACAGGAACGTGTTTACGTCCGTCATGGACTGCGAATGTATGACCTACGAAATCAGGGAAGATTGTTGAGCTTCTTGACCAAGTCTTAAGAATTCTCTTCTCGCCCTTTTCGTTCATTTCTTTAACCCTTTTTAAAAGCTTAGGCTGGACAAAAGGGCCTTTTTTAGTACTTCTACTCATAATTTAGCTCCTTTCTCCTTACTTACCGTTACGTCTGCGGACGATTAAACGGTCGCTTTGCTTATGCTTCTTACGAGTCTTATAACCGAGAGCCGGTTTACCCCAGGGGGTAACAGGTCCCGGACGGCCGACGGGGGATTTACCCTCACCACCGCCGTGGGGGTGATCACAGGGGTTCATAACAGAACCGCGGACTGTAGGTCTCCAACCCATATTTCTCTTACGACCCGCTTTACCGATTTTAACGTTCTCGTGGTCTGTGTTGCCGACCTGACCGATTGTAGCGATGCAGGCGTCGGGAACGTTTCTGAGCTCGGATGACGGAAGTCTTAAGAGAGCCATACCGTTTTCTTTAGCCATAAGCTGAGCCATATTACCGGCGGAACGAGCGAGCTGAGCGCCGCGTCCGGGATAGAGCTCGATGTTATGGATGAATGTACCTACGGGGATGTTCTTAAGGGGAAGCGCGTTGCCAGGCTTGATGTCAGCATCGGGACCCGCTACAACCGTGTCACCCACCTTTAATCCCTCGGGTGCGATGATATACGCTTTCTCGCCGTCTGTGTATTCAATCAAAGCGATAAAAGCGGAACGGTTCGGATCGTACTCTAAAGTAGCGACCTTACCTTCAACGCCGAATTTCTGGCGTTTGAAATCAATAATGCGGTACTTTCTGCGGTTGCCGCCGCCACGATGGCGAACGGTGATTCTGCCGTAGCTGTTACGGCCTGAATGTTTCTTTAAAGGAGCGAGAAGGCTCTTTTCGGGAGCAACCTTTGAAAGTCCGGAGTAGTCTGTAACCGACCTGTTTCTCATAGAGTTCATAGTCGGCTTATAGTATTTTATAGCCATTTTTTTCACTCTCCTCATGATGGCTTTGCGGGAATATGGCAATTCCCATACGTTCATAAAATCTTAAGCTGTGCTTATATCTGTTTATCGACTAACGTCGCGATATCAAGCTTCCCTGCGCTACGCTGTTCCTCGTATAACTCCCACTCGTCTAATCTGTTGCGAATTACTTCGGTAATTCTTCACAGCTTAGTCCTCGTCAGTCGTTATCCGAGGGCTCCGCGCGTCAGCTCACAGATTTACATCATGCCTTCAAAAAATTCAATGTTCTTGCTGTCGGGTGTAAGCGTTACGATAGCCTTTTTCCAGGATCTTGTGTAGCCGCCCTTATATCTCTGGCGACGATACTGACCGCGGACGTTAACTGTGTTAACCTTGGCAACCTTTACGCCGAAAATTTCCTCACACGCCTTAGCGATTTCGATTTTGTTTGCTGTCTTAGCAACTTCGAAGGTGTACTTCTTATCAACAGCGCCCATCATACTCTTCTCAGTGATGATAGGACGAATAATAATGTCATGAGCAATCATGCGTATACCTCCTCAATCTTGCTTAACGCGGTCTTGTCAATAACAAGCTTGTCAGCGTTAAGGATATCGTAAACATTAAGCTCGTTAACCTGAGCGGTCTTTACTCCCTTAATGTTGGAAGCCGACTTGATAACCTTCTTGTCCGCCTCGGGCAGAACGATTAAGGCTTTCTTGTCTGCTCCTACGGCTGAGAGCATCTCAACCATAACCTTTGTTTTAAACTCATCGGTCTTGATGGAATCAACAACGATGATTTCGCTTTCTGCTGCTTTGGCTGAAAGAGCGGACTTCAGAGCAAGTCTTTTAACTTTCTTGTTAACAGAGAAGCTGTAATCTCTGGGCTTGGGCGCGAATACAACACCGCCGTGTGTCCACTGGGGAGCGCGTGTCGAACCCTGACGGGCGCGGCCTGTGCCCTTCTGTCTCCAAGGCTTTTTACCGCCGCCGGAAACTTCGGATCTTGTGAGAGCTGACTGTGTGCCCTGGCGCTGATTAGCGAGGTAGCTTACTACCATTGTGTGCATAGCAGGCTCGTTGGGCTCGATTGCAAAAATACCTTCGGCTAAATCAACTGTGCCGACCTTTTTGCCTGTCATATCTACTACATTAATACTTGGCATTTAAAGTCCTCCTTTCTTAAGCTTTTACAGCATCTTTAATAACTACGATGCCTTTGTTAGGACCTGGGATGGCGCCTTTAACGGCGATGAGGTTGTTCTCCGCGTCAACCTTAACTACTGTTAAGTTCTGGATAGTAACCTTCTCCGCTCCGAGGTGACCGTTCATCTTTTTGCCCTTGAATATACGGGACGGGGATGAACACATACCGATTGAACCGCCGTGACGAGCGTTAGGACCTGTACCGTGAGTCTCTTTAAGACGATGGAAGTTCCAACGCTTGATAACGCCTGCGTAACCTTTACCCTTGCTGGTACCTGTAACGTCAATCTTGTTTCCTGCCTCAAAGGTGTCAGCCTTTACGATGTCGCCTACGTTGTAAGCGTCTGTGTCGTCAAAGCGGAATTCCTTGAGAACCTTCTTGGGAGCAACGTCGTTCTTCTTGAAGTAACCTGCCATAGGCTTGTTAACCTTGTTGGGCTTGAGGTCACCGAAGCCAAGCTGAACAGCTGCGTAACCGTCGTTTTCCACTGTCTTTTTGCCTGCGACCACGCAAGGGCCCGCTTCAACGACAGTAACAGGAACGACTTTGCCTGTTTCGTCGAAAATCTGTGTCATACCGATTTTCTTGCCGATAATTGCTTTCTGCATGTCTATTTCCTCCTTGTTAGGTTATTGGTCGGAAGCCTAGAAAGCATAGCCCCCGACATTTACCCTGTCTGCTTGTAGGTTGGTAAAGTAGATTAAAGCTTAATCTCGATATCAACACCGGCAGGGAGCTCTAAGCTCATAAGAGCTTCGACTGTCTTGTTGGACGGTCTTAAAATGTCGATAAGACGCTTGTGAGTTCTCATCTCGAACTGCTCGCGGCTGTCCTTATACTTGTGAACAGCTCTGAGGATTGTAACAACTTCCTTCTGTGTGGGAAGCGGCACGGGACCCGATACACGAGCGCCTGTACGCTTTGCTGTAGCTACAATTCTCTCAGCGGATGAGTCAACCAGCTGATGGTCGTAACCCTTTAATCTTATACGAATTTTTTCTTTGACTGCCATTTTCGTCGCCTCCTTAAAAAATTTGGCGGGCGTTCTTAAACTTTTCAACAAACCCGGGTGTTCCCCGACTGTTCGTTTTTAAAACCGATTAACTTTTCAGTTAACCGGGCAGTTTAAGACGTAGTTTAAGCTTATAAGGCACAGCAACCCCTAGCCTTACAGTTAAACGCTATAATTTCGCCCGGTTTAAAATCGGACATACTCCACGGAAAAACCGGCTCAAATGCCGCAACCTCCCGCTTCAACGCATATCATTGTGCAGTCGTGATTACCTCAAAAAGGGCGTAATATCCCCTTTGTAGGCAATCGTGCTTTAGAATTATACTATAATATTCACACAAAATCAATAAAAACGCGAAAAAACCTTAATTTTTCCTGTGTAGAAAATTAAGGCTTTTTTCTCTTTGTTTTTGTGCACTTTAACAACAAGAGTGTTTACGCTCCCATATTGGCGTAGATAGCTACCAAAAATATCGAGCCCACCATAAGCGCGGCGCAGACTATGGCTACTATCCTGATTATTAATTTTCGGCTGTCTCTCTTTTTCTTCATTTTAATTTACTCCAAAAATTTATTTTTTTCATTATAACACACTTGATTTAAAAAGAAAATAGGAATATTATATAATATAGAAAAGGCTTCCCTTGGGGGAAGCTGTCGAGCGTAGCGAGACTGAAGAGGGTCAATTATTTAAAGCTTGATATATTAAACGTTATATATAACTATTCGCAAGTGGACCCTCTCCCGTCACGCCTACGGCGCGCCACCCTTTCCTTGGCAGGAACGGCAACCCTTTTGTCGGCGTTGCCGACATTTCCCCTGTCAGGGGAATTTCCCGGGGGAGGGCAACAAGGGAGATATTTCTATGATACACATCTATTACGGAGACGGAAAAGGCAAAACCACAGCGGCGATAGGTCTCGCCGTGAGAGCGGCGGGCAGCAGGATGAAGGTTCTGTTTGTGCAGTTCTTAAAGACGGAGTTCTCGGGCGAGCGCCACACTCTCAGCCATACGGAGAACATCACCCTCACCTTTGCCCCCGTCGATTTAAAATTCACATATGATATGGATGAGACGGAAAAGCAGAAAGCGGCGCAGCTGTTCCGCAAAATCTTTGACGACGCTGTTACCAGAGTGCTAACCCAGGGCTTTGATATGATAGTGCTTGACGAAGTATCCACTGCCGTTGAGGCGGGAATGCTCAGTGAACACGAATTGTACGAGTTTGTCTCCAACGTTCCAAAGAACATTGAGGTCGTTATGACGGGGCACAACCCGCCCGAGAGAATACTGGAGCTCGCCGACTATGTGACCGAAATGAAGAAAATAAAGCACCCGTACGACAAGGGCGTACAGGCAAGGTTCGGAATAGAATTTTAGTAAGGAGCCGAAAGGCTCCTTTTTTTAGTTTAGAATTATCACAATATTTTGATAGGGAAATATTGAGCTTTCCCTTGGGGGAAAGTGGGCAAATCGCTTGCGATTTGGTCGATAGGGGGATAAAAAACTGTATCCCCCTTTTGCCAGCCTACGGCTGACATTTTCCCCTAAGGGGACAACGGACAGGCACGGAGACCTGTCCCTACGCGATAAGGTAGCATTTCATACAAAAACGGCTCCCAGCGGGAGCCGTTTCGTTATATCCTGAGATACTAATTACATGAAGTTAGAGAAATCAGCGAGAGTACCGAATGTCTGATTCGCGTTATCAACATTGGTAGCCTGAGCGTCTGTATTAGTCTCTGTGGAAGCACAGAGTACGTCAACCTTTGTGAGTTCCTCTACTGTAATTACAGGAGAAGTATATAATGTTTTCATAATAGTCTCTCCTCCTTATTAAACTGTGTATGTGGCAATAATGCCGTCATATGTCTGTACGTTTACATAATCAGCATAGTATGTAACACCGTTAATTACATAATAGAAACGAGCAGCAACCTGATTGCCATCTTCCATACCAGTAACTTTAAGAGTAATGTCCTTAGTAGAATTGTGACCTACGCCCTGATTGTAAGTGCCCTTACAGGAGATAACCTTCTGACCGTTGCCGCCGTCAGCTGTGAGGAGCGAGAAGTTAGCAGTTGCCTGCTCTTTACCGCTAACCTTAGCTACTACATAACCGTAATCGTCAGCGTTAGCGTCGAGGTAAGTTCTGTCAAGATTTGTCCAGATACGAACAGCGGGCTCGCTGATGTTATTGTCAAAGCCCTTGATCCAAGCCTGATCAGCAATAGCTCTCTGAAGAACCTGACCAGCTCCGCCGTCAACCCATTCGTAGCCTTCGGGAGCATCCTGTGCGAAAGAAGCCTTCTTAGTTACTTTAGCTTTTTCAGGAGTAGCGTCCATTACGTTCTTAGCAGTCTGATCAAGAACGATATCGCCGTTCATTGTGCCGCTCTCAAGTGTAAGTGAGAAGCCGTCCTTCGGGTCGCTCTTGGAAGCAGAAACCTCAATGTCGCCGTTGATTACGCTGTCGCCCTTAACTGTTACGTTAACAGAAGGATAGCTTGAATAACGGCATACGTCGAACGCGAAGCTGCCCGGTGTGGGGTTAGCGTTGATTGTAGTATTGTTGATAACTACATTACCACAGTTATTGGACAGTGTGTAGTAGTTATTGTAGTTAGGATTGTTAGGTGTAAGAGTCATGTTCTTGAGTGTAAGATCACTGTAGTTCTGAACGAGCATTCTTGCGTTCTCAGAAGTGATAGTACCATAACCTAATGTAATCTTGTTATTCTTCTCAAGATGGAAAGCCTGTGACTCATAACCAGTAGAACCAACTAAGGTGCTATCGATGGTGTATGTGTGCTCGTGGAAGTCAACATTAATACCGTTGGTCGGGAATCTACCAGCAACAACTTTTACGCCAGCGCCTTTGCTATCGCCGATAATGTCGATCTTGTCACCGTCATGAGCTGCAGCAAAAGCTTCTGTAACTTTCTCGTAATATGTGTTGCCGATCTTAGCTACATAAACTTTGAAATTATCACCCTTATCAATTGATGCTCCTACAGAAGGATCGTCAATTGCAGCCTGAGCGTTATCATCAAGTGTGATACCGCCGTTAATTGTGCCGCCCTCAAGATTGAGTGCGAAAGGTTTATTGTTATCGTCGTCAATCTTAACGTCACCGTTGATTACGCTGTGGCCTGTAACTGTTACAGAAACTGACTGATAAGTTGAGAAAGTACCTTCATTGAGAGCTGCGCCGCCAAAATCAGAGGCTGAATAAGCAGAACCGTATCTGCTGAAATCAGGAGCGTTTATAGTAGAATCATTGATAGTGGTTGAGCCGTTGGCAGTAGCCATTGTTGTCTGATCATAATAAGCGCCTACCATGCTGACAGTCATGCCGTCCAGAGTAAGGTCACTGTAGTTCTGGATCATTCTCAGAAGGGTTTTGCCGTTTCTGGGGTTAACTGTGCAGTCAGCAGTGATTGTACCGTTACAGAATTCGATCTTGTTGCCCTTAAGGAGCTGGAAAGCACTTGTCTCTGTACCTTTTGAACCTACGGGTGTACCGCTTACTGTGTAAGTGCAGAAGCTGAAGTCAACTGTAAGACCTGTGGGGAACTTGTCCTGAGGGAAAACAATACCGTTGCCTTCACAGTCATCAAGAAGGATAATATAATCACCGTCTTGAGCAGCGGCAATCGCAGCTTCGAGAGTCGTGAAAGATCCGCCAGAAGTAAGGTTCTCAGCAACATAATCTAAAGCAGAAGCTGAAACTGTTCCAACAACGATCATAGACATAACCATCATAACCGCAAGTACGAGGGAAACTATTTTCTTTGATGTTCTCATTGGAAAATCATCCTTTCATATTTTAATCTTTTCATTGGAAAAAAATTCGAACTAAATACTGACCGTATCTGACCACACGGAATATAATCTTACCTCTCAGCCTCCCTTTACTAAAGGGAGGTGGCTCGCCGCAAGGCGAGTCTGTGGGATAAAATTATGTAACTCAGCATTTGCTGAAAGGAGAAATAATCCCCCTTGAAATCAGTAAACTGATTTCTTTCCCCCTTAAACTAAGGGGGACGTTTCCGTATACCGCCTGCAAATTAATTGCAACGTATCGAGCATAAAGCTCACGTCCGAACGAGTCAGTCGTACATTACGCGTCGATGTACGCCCGCCTCTCGAGCAGAAGCATAGACAATAGCCCATACTAATACTCTAACTTATTTTAACACATACACCCCTGCCGATTCAAGTGGGTTTGACGCATAAATGTGCACAAATTTTTTGATAAAAGTTTGTATGTTCTTACAATATTGTAGCATTTCGGGTACAAAAAGAGCCTTCCCCCTCTGGAAATCACACCGAATTAAGTTGGAGCGAAAGGCTTCCCTTGGGAAATTCCCCTCTTAGGGGAAATGTCACGCAGTGACAAAAGGGAGACTCCCTTACTAAGGGAGATGTCGCAAATGCGACAGAGGGTTTGCCGTCTCCGGCTAGGGAACCACTTGCTAAACACCTCTCTATCTCACGTCTGATAAACAGACTGGAACAAGGTTTGTGAAAAGTCGGATAAAGACAAATGTCGATACACGAAACTATTTATACAAACAATAATACTTACTTGCGCCGACCCTCTATCGTCAATGTCATTCTCTGCGAGAACGCCATTGACACTTTCCCCCCGGGGGAAAGCATAATAAAAATTCGGGAGCCCGAAGGCTCCCGAAAACATTCCTTATTCCCTATTCCTTATTCCCTGACTTTTTTCCTACCATAATCAGGCAGACCACAAGCGCCACAGCGTAGAGCGCTGTTGTCGCTATGAGAATAAGGTTATAGTTTTTGTTGCTGAAGCTGAGAATCAGCTCGGACATATTGTTGCCCGTAATACCAGCCACAGCCCACGCCGAAAGCGCGAGACCGTGAATCTTACTGATTTGCTTCATACCAAAACGCTCGGACAGCAGAGCGGGAAGCGTCGAGAAGCCGCCGCCGTAGCCGAGGTTGACGATAAGCAGAAGCGCTACAACTATCGCTATCATAAGCAAAACGCCGAAGCCGTTCATAATAGCTCCGCTGAACAGAGCGACCGCGCTTATCGCGATACAGCTGACGAATATGATTTTATATACTGTATTTCTCTGCTGCATTTTGTCCGAAATTGTGGAGTAGCCGATACGGCCGAGGGCGTTTGCCGCCGCCGTAATCGAGGGCACAATCGCGATTGCCACGGCGCCCGCGCCGAACACGATTTCGAGAATCTGCTTTTCATAGGAAATGAGAGCAAGTCCGCAGTGAATGTTGATGAAGAACATCAGCCAGATGCCGAGGAACACCTTGTTCTTGAACATCGACATAGGCTTGAAGCTGTCGTTGTCCTCGTCTGACTCTACCCAGCCGTCGGGCTTTTTGAGCAGGAAGTGTCCGAGCATCATCATAACGAAGTATACCCCGCCAAGGATGTAGAACATCCATGTGATTCCGAGACCGCTCTGGATGGCTTCCATTATCGGTGTGGCGATAGCCTTCGCGAGACCGAAGCCCATAATCGAAATACCAGTGGCGAGGCCCTTGTTCTCCGAGAACCAGAGCATCAGCGTCTTTACGGGTGTGAGATAGCCTACGCCCAGACCGATACCCATAATGCAGCCATAGCACACGAAGATACCGATAAGCGCGACAACGCCTGTGGTGAACTCGATGAAAAGTCCTGTTCCAATCATACCTGTCGTAAAGCATATGCAGGACAACAGCGAGGACTTGTGGATATCCTTTTCGACCATTTTGCCCATAAACGCCGCGGACATTCCCAGGAAGAATATGGCGAGCGAGAAAGCCCAGCCCACAGCAAACGGGCTCATACCGATTTTGTCGGCTATCGCGGTCTTAAAGGTTGACCAGCAATAAACCGTGCCTATGGAGCAGTGAATAAGCAGCGCGGGAACTGCCGCGCGCATCCATTTGTTATTGATAAAACTCATATTATACCCCTTTTTACCCCTTATTTTTATTGTGCATTAAGATTTTATCACAATAAAGTATCGATATCAATTGGCAACGATTAGCACATTTTGTGGATATTTAGTGTAATTTTATGGAAATTGTACAAGATATGGTGTGTTTGTCACGGTTTAAGATGTTAAAGTTTTAACGAATCGAAGGCAGCCGATAAAACGACCGCCTTCTTTCTGTTGATGTCGCAGCAACAAGCTTACGTGCTTTTCATTTTTCACCGCCTTTTTGTGCGGGACTATGTATTAATGCGAAACAAAAAGCGCGCAACCGAAGTCGCGCGCAAAAAACACATAGCTCCGATTGTCGCCAAACTAATCTTAATAACTCACATAAAAGTGTGCTTTATTAGAGCCTGCATTTTTACAAAGCAAAAACACACACTTAATGTGAGAAAGAAATATTAAGATAGTTTGGCAAGGTCATTGTAACATAAGAAAAATATTATTTCAATATTTTTTTACATTTCTCACCGCCTTTTCGCGGGACTATGTATTAATTCAAAACAAAAAGCGCGCAGTCAAAGCCGCGCGCAAAAAACACATAGCTCCGATTGTCGCCAAACAATTAAAAGCATATCTGAAGTATAAACATCACATTCAGGGATAGCAAATATAGAGCATAGCGTTTTTATCAATAATAAAAACACTATCCCACGCAAAAGGATGTCTATACATTCTCTTAAATATTCAGCTTTTAACTATTTGGCTAATGTCATTATATCATATAATAAATGTATTATCAATATCAAAATACAATATCTCTTTGGTTTTTTAATGTTGACAACTGTAAATAAAATTGCTATAATACATTTTGCGTAAAATCCAACTGAGGGCCATTAGCTCAGTTGGTTAGAGCTATCGGCTCATAACCGATCGGTCCGGGGTTCGAGTCCCTGATGGCCCACCAAAAAATAAAGCACCTGCTCGGGTGCTTTATTTTTTGCCATCAGGGACTCGAAAGGCGGATTAGAAAACGGTCCGGTGTGACCGTTTTCCCGCCGTAGCGTTAACCGAACCTTTCCTCAATAGAGGTGGTCACAAACGATGCAGGTGTTTTCCAACATATTAAATGCACTGATGGCCAAGGGACTCGAAGCCGCGGAGACTTCCTGCTGAAATCAACGCACTGCTTTCTCGCAAAAGCTCAATAAAAATTCTCAAAAAATATGTACAACGCTATTTTAATATGCTATAATTTAGTCAATACAATTGAGAGGTGATTGTTTTGAGCGATTTTATACTTTCGTGCGAATCCACGGTAGATATGCCGTTTTCATTAATAAACGCGCGCGATATCCCCGTTTTGTTCTACACATACACAGCGGGCGGCGAGGAATATGTGGACGATATGGGGCGTGACCCGGATGCTCTTCCGCGTTTCTATAAACTGCTTGAAAAAGAGATTCCCTCTACCTCTCAGCTGAACGAATTCCAATATATAGATTTTTTTGATGAGCTTTTGCAAAAAGGCGATGTTCTTCATATCGCGTTCGGCACAGGTATGACAAATTCATATCAGGGAGCGACAGCCGCTGCCGAAAAACTCAGGGAGAAATATCCCGAGCGCAAGCTTATTGTAATAGACTCCCTGTGCAGCTCTTCGGGTTACGGTATGCTGGTTGACGGCGCCGCCGACCTCAGGGACAAAGGCAAGAGTATGGACGAGGTTGCTCAGTGGGTTAACGAGTGGCGACACAGAGTCCACCACGAGTTCTACTCAACAGATTTAAAATACTTCCGCAGAAGCGGACGTATGTCGGGCGCTACCGCTACAGTCGCCGCGATACTCAACATCTGCCCTATTCTACGCATTGACGCCGCGGGTAAGATTGAAGCCTATGACAAGACGCGAGGCAAGCAAAACGCCATTAAATTTATTATGGACAAGATGGCAAAGCACGCGGTTGACGGCGAAGATTACAGCGGCAAGGTTTTCATTTGCCACTCAAACGTAATTGACGACGCTAAAGCAACCAAGGATGCGATAGAAAAACGCTTCAAAAAGATGGACGGCGAGGTTCAGATTTACGACATCGGAACTATCATAGCCTCCCACACGGGTCCGGGCACCGTAGCAGTGTTCTTCCTCGGCGATGAGAGAGAATAAGTCAGTGAGCAGTGGTCAGTGATCAGTGAACAGTTAAACGTTAACAAAAAGAATACAAAACAAAACGGAACTTCTCTCGGGAGAGGTTCCGTTTTTTCTATATATTTTTTTCGCGTGAACAACTGAAAACTGACTGCTGATAACTGAAAAGCGAGCCCGAAGGCTCGCTTTTTTAGTCTTCCCAGACAACTTCGTCTTCGACGTAATCGCCTTTCTTTTTCTTTCTCGCTACAAAAATCTTCGCGATAAATCCGCTGATGAATACCAGCACGGTAATTACCCAGCCTGCGGCAATTTGTGCCCAAATCGGGTAATCGGGGTTGTAGGAACCGCCGTTCTGTACAAACAGAACAATAATATTCCAGATAAACAGCCCTGAAAGAAGCACGGGCGCGATGAACTTAATCGAAGCGGCAAACCACCAATAGGGGGCTTTGAACTTCTTGGTGTTGCGGTTAACCTCGCCCAAAACCTTTCTGAGGTTGAATGTCCAGCCGATTGCAACACACTCAAGAATACCGATAAGAATAAGGTTGAACGAGTTGGCCCAGTTATCAACGATATCGAGCCACGCGAGTCCCATCTGTGTGATAAACAGAAGCGAGATAACGCCCGAAATAGCGCAAATAGCGATTGTAACGGTTTTTGGTTTTATGTGGAATTTGTCCGAAATCGCAGCCGAAACACCCTCTACAATCGAGAACGCCGAGTCGATTGCCAGTGTGATGAGCATCATATAGAATATTGCGCCGAACAGAGCGTTGAGCCAGCCTATACCTGTCAGGTTTACTATCGCCTGCGGATAAACGACAAACGCCGTGCCGATTCCGCTGGCTGTCATATCGCCCAGCATACCTGTTCCGCCCATTGTCGAGAACATAACAATACCCGAAAGAACGCTGATTGCCATATCCGAGAACGCGATAATCATAGCGTCCACAGCTACGTTCGCGTCGTCGCGCACATATGAACCGTAAGCAAACATAATCGCCATCATAATCGACAGACTGTAGAACACCTGACCTACAGCGTCAACCCAGATTGTCGGGTCGGAAAGCGCCGAAAAATCGGGTATAAAGAGCTTTGCGAGACCTGCGCCCGCGCCGGGCATTGTGCAGCCCTTGACCGCCATAATAAGCAGAAGCACTACGGGGGCAAATACAGTGAACTTAACTACCTTTCCCACAGACTTAGCTCCGTTGCGGATGCAGTAGAAAATAAGTCCCCAGGCTATAAGCAGACAAACCAATACCGCGCCGGGGATGTCTGCTCCCTCGATAGCGCCTGTTGTCTTTGTCAATTCAAAGAACAGGTTTGAAGCCGCCTCGTTGTTGCCTGTCATACCCGCGAACTGCCATGAGTTCACGAACATAAGGATAACCCACGCGAAAACTACCGAATAGTAGCACACGATAACAAACGCGTTTGAAGTTGCCGACCAACCTACAAACTCCCATTTTTTACCGATACCGCGCATACTCTCGATTGCGCCCTTGCGTAATTTTCTGGACACGGATATCTCCATCATCAAAAGCGGAATACCCATAAGAAGCATCGCTGCAAGATAAACAATCAGAAAAGCTCCGCCGCCGTGTTTAGCGGCGAGTCCGGGGAATCTCCACGCGTTGCCGAGACCTACAGCCGAACCGACTGCAGCGAGAATAAAAGTCAACCGCGAGTTCCACTCTCCTCTTTTTTCCATTCTTTTCCCTCCTAGAAAAAAATTAGTGAAAACACTATTGGAAATATTATATATTTTTTCACAATAAATTTCAATAATTATTACAAAAATTATATACAAATTTAAAAAATCGTGTTATAATATTTATGAATAGCCGCTTATATATCGGCAGGAGAAAAGGAGGACTTTTCAATGAAAAAATTTTTAGCTCTTTTTATCGCGGCAACACTGTTGCTCAGTACGTTGCTCATAACCCCTGTTTTCGCCGAGGGCGAACAACAAAGCTACGCAAAAGACACCGTAATCCAAGCGACAGTCATTATGCCCGAAACCGACGCTTTCGAGGGTATTGAGGGCAAACTGACATATGAAAAAAACACTTTGGAGTATTGCGCGGACAGCTTTTCGGCTCCACATGTTCCCTCGATGATTTTTAATGATAAAACAGCGGGAAGTTTTTCTTTCAACATCTCAAATATTGATCAAGCATACGACATTTCCGAGGACCATATTATAATCACCGCTCAGTTCAAAGTACTCGCGGACGACACTGTTCCCGATATCACATCAAGCATTGATGACGCTTATTATGTAGAATCCGGTCCCACATTTGTTGATGTTTCCAAAAAAAGCGAAGTTCTGATAACTGTTGTTTCCACTCCCGCAACAGACGACACTCAGGACACGTCTGAAACTCAGGTTACCGAGGACACTCAGGACACAACAGCTTCTCAGGGCACAGAGGACACTAAGGAGACAATCGCGACTCAGGTTACTGAGGAAACTCAGGGCACAACCGCGACTCAGGTTACTGAGGAAACTCAGGGCACAACCGCGACTCAGGTTACTGAGGAAACTCAGGGCACAACCGCGACTCAGGT
>JAFSZY010000025.1 GCA_017458845.1 Ruminococcus sp. | reverse complement strand
TGTGTGACGAGCTCTGTTACGTCTATTCTCGACGTTATCGAGGTTGAGCACTTGCAATCTTCCGTAAAGTGGCGAAATACGCCTTTACGATAATATGTCTCTTTGTCAATTACTTTATAATTCATTTTCTTCACCCTACAAACTTCGATTTGTGCTGCTAAGATTATAGCACGACAACGCCGATTTGTCTATCAGTTAAACTGTATAACAAAACAGGCAGCCTCATAAAAGACTGCCTGCGATTGCTATAATAGTAAATGCGATAAATCAGAGTTTATAATACTGTATATCCTTCAGAAGCCAAGACCTTTAATGCCCTGTCAAAGTTTTCTTCCTTCACAAGAATGTAGTCTGTATTATACGTTGAAACAGCGAATATTCCGATTTTGTTCTCCGCAAGTACGGCAGATAGCTTTGAGAGAATACCTATAAGAGAAAAATCAAGCACTCCCTCTATCCGAAACCCTCGCCAGCCGTCATCACGCTCTATCGTATCGGCAGGAGTATCCTCGGTTTTACATACCAATGATATTTCTTCGTCGGTTTTCCCGATAAAACAAAATTCCGTATTTAAATTGATATTGTCAGTCTTTGGAAGCTTACATACGGTGAAGCTATAAGGCAGTGTCTTCAGTTCCATATTTTCTCCTTTTAATTATCTTTATCTTATCAAATATCATATTATAAAGTTTAATTATCAATCCGACTGCTATAGCCGAAATAATACTTCCCTCATGCACGCCTTTAAGCTCGCCGAGGAACACAAGACAGATAACCGCCGACAGCGCAAGATAAATAATATCAAACAAAATCTTTATATTCTCATAGCGTTTTCCCATTACCTCACTGACAGCGCGGTTCATAGCCTCACCGGACAGCATAGCGACTCCGCCCCTTAGCTGCAGCCATATACCGAACGCAAGCGCAAAACAGCCGATTGCCATATATAACAGCTGTTCGGGATAACTGTTGACGGGAATATTCCTGATTAGCAGGCACGACAGATTTGTCAGATAACCGTACACAAACGCCAGAATTGTCTGAATAAATATTTCAAGCGGCTTGCACTTTTTGCGAAGCAATATCACCTGAACAGCTATTTGAACAACACTCAGGACAATTACCCAGCCGCCAAAGCTGAATAGACTGCTCACAAGCGATAATGAATATGGCAGCGATGGTACGAGCGCTGTGTGCTCGTTTTTATCATACTCCATTTACCTTCTTAAACTGTCAACAGTTTGTACACACTTGTTTCAAAAAGAAAATCCAAGTAAAACTCAGATTTTCTTCGCATTTATAAGTTCTTTTCGACTAAATAATCTGCAAACTTCTGCCAATCTTCATCAGTAGCGTTACATCGTTTAGCTATCCTTAGTGTTTTGTGTATCGTTGGATTTTTATTGATGTAATCAATCAAATCAACAGCAATAGATGAATCTGATTTGGATTTAGCAGCAAGATCAAAGAACACTTCTTTTTCGGTTTCGCTGAGAAGCAATTTGTTTGACATTCTTATTAAAATATCAGCACTTGGAGCAGGTCGCTCACAGTTTTCGATTTTGGAAAGGTATTCTGGTGATATTTTGATTGTATCAGCAAATTGCCTCAGCGAAAAACTCTTTTCCATCCTTTTTGAACTAATAAATGCACCAAATGTGTTTTTCATTTTAGTACATCCTATTTATTTTTTACTTGGTTTTTGTTTAAAAAAGTAATTGTTTTTTATCAAACTGATGACGATTTAATCTATATTTTTAAATCGTCATCAACACTTGTGGTTGTAATTAAAACTTAGGAAAATCTTCTACTCTAAAACGGTTTCCTTTTTTACACTTACCTAGTTTTTTAAAATAAAAATATACAATACACTTATTAAAACACTAATTATCATTACAGGTATTAAAATCCACTTTAGATTATTTTTTACATTTATTAAACATAAGATTATTCCTATTATCATACAAATGCAATTTATAACTAAACCAATGTTTTTTAGATCCATTTTCACTCATATCTCCTCTCAAAAAAGTCTTTATCAATCACTCTAAAAAATGCAATAAACTATAGCAATATGAGATATTACTTTAACCCTATGTTAAGATAAAATAATAGACAATGCTTCGAATAGGTGTCTACCTAATTATAATATCAACTACACTTTTTTCACACTAACCTTGAGCTTTGAATAGTGAGCACCATAATAAGTCTTCCAAAAAATTTTTATTTTATATAGTTTTAATTTAACAGACACAGTTACTTTAATTTTTATTTTTGAACCGTACTTATCAAGCAAATAAGAAGCAGTTACCATAATTACACTTACAATACCAGCAATAGATAATGCTACCGGTGCAGCTGTTCCACCTGTTGCAGCAGTAATTATTAGACAAACTATATCAATTACCGCTGCATTTAAAACAAAAACTGTAGCTAATTGAGAACCCGAAATAGTAAACCAAAAGGAAGTTTTTATCGTTAACTTGTTAATTGATATTTGGGTGATTTTATAAGGTACAAATCCACAATAATCAATCATATTAACAGGATCATTCTCACAATACGAGAACACATTTGTACTTAATATCGTTCCAGTTGCACCAATATACGCAGTATCATCTTCATTTAAGAATCTGTCTGTTTGTGGATCATAATATCTACTCTTCAGATAGTACAATCCAGTTTCATCATCATAGATATAGCCACGATAGCGGAAAGGATTCAGTTCACCTATACCGTAGACAGTATTATCGGTTTTACTTATCAGCTTACCCCAAGCATCGTATTTGTAGGTTACTGCTACGTTGCCCTGATGAGTTACTATTTTCTCAACGTCGCCCTGAATGTTTTTAATGAAGAAGTATTTGGTACCCTCAAAGGACATTGATGTTACATTACCCTGACTATCATAGTAGAAATACACAACCGCACCATTGTTTCTTCGGTAAGCAATCATATTTCCGTTGGAGTCATAGTAATAATGATGAGTATCGCCGTCAGTTACACACTTCTTTTCTGTACGCAAGCCGTCTGCGTTATATTTAAAGGAATATGTTTTATTGGATTTTGTAATCTGAGAGAGCGATCTTCCGACCATCCACGACATTGTCATACCGTCACGGTAAGACGTAGGATTTCCTATATTGTCATAAGTGATTGTAGTTCCGTTATACGAAGTAAGCTTATCGCCCCAGTTAGTATCACCGTAGGTATAAGTCTTTGTATCCTTCAGCGTTCCTTTGGTAAGGCTTGATGTAAGACTATAATTCTTCTTCTGCGTTATATTGCCTTTTGTGTCATAGGTGTATTCTACAAATTCATTAGCGTTTTTATCAGCAGATGTACTGAGCTGATTAAGGCTGTACGCCAAAAAACACACGCTCCGAATCGTCGCCAAACTAATTCACATTATCTTGCTTCGCCAAAATACGGGGATAGCAGAAAAAGAGCATAGTGTTTTTATCAAAATAAAAACACTACCCCCACAAATAATTTGTCGAAGCAAAAAATATTCTTTTGTGAATTAGTTGGCTCTTTTATCATATCACAGAAAAATCAATCTGGCAACGGTTTTTAGAATTTAAACGCAAAAACAGGCAACCTTTTGCAAGGCTGCCTGTGATTGAAGCATTATTCTGCACCGTTTGGTGTAAGCTTGGTGTAAATGGTGTAAATTCGGTACTTCTGATGTTTCAAAAACCGCATAGATAAGCCATTTTTAAGGGTATTACTTATCGAGGGACTTCATTGTGGGGAAGAGGATTACGTCGCGGATGGCGGGTGAGTTTGTCATAATCATAGCCAGACGGTCGATGCCGTAGCCTATGCCTCCTGTGGGGGGCATACCGATTTCGAGGGCGTTCAAAAAGTCCTCGTCGGTTGTGTTGGCTTCCTCGTCGCCCTGAGCCAGAGCTTCCTCCTGAGCCTTGAAGCGTTCGCGCTGGTCAATCGGGTCGTTGAGCTCGGAATAGGCGTTCGCCATCTCCCAGCCGTTGATGAACATCTCGAAACGCTCAACATAGTTCGGGTCGCTCGGCTTCTTCTTTGTAAGCGGAGAAATCTCAATCGGGTGGTCCATTACGAATGTGGGCTGGATGAGGTGTTCCTCAACATATTCCTCAAAGATAAGACTGAGGATTTCGCCCTTCTTGTGTCTGTCCTCGTACTCAACGTGGAGCTTGTCCGCAACCTTGCGCGCAGCTTCAACGTCCTCAACCTCGTTCCAGTCAACATCGGCGTATTTCTTGACGGCGTCAACCATTGTGATACGCTCAAAGGGCTTTGAGAAGTCGATAATATGCTCGCCGTACTGTACCTGCTCGCTGCCTGTTACCTCTTTTGCAACGTGGCGGTACATTCTCTCGGTTAAGTCCATCATACCGTTGTAGTCGGTATACGCCTGATAGAGCTCCATAAGAGTAAACTCGGGGTTGTGGCGTGTATCCACACCCTCGTTACGGAACACGCGTCCGATTTCATATACACGCTCGAGTCCGCCTACGATAAGACGTTTGAGGTAGAGCTCCAGAGAAATTCTGAGCTTCAAGTCCTCGTCAAGCGCGTTAAAGTGCGTAAAGAACGGTCTTGCCGCCGCGCCGCCCGCATTAGAAACGAGCATGGGAGTTTCAACCTCGATAAAGTTCTCTTTATCAAGGAAGCTGCGGATAGTGGAGATAATCTTGGAACGCTTGAGGAAGGTGTCCCTTACGTCGGCGTTCATAATTAAATCCGTGTATCTCTGGCGGTAACGCATATCGGTGTTTGTCAGACCGTGATATTTTTCGGGAAGCGGCTGGAGCGACTTTGAGAGAAGCTTCACGGCTTCGGCGTGAACGCTCACCTCGCCCATCTGGGTTTTGAACACAAAGCCCTTGACCTCGACGATATCGCCGATATCCCAGCGTTTGAGAATGGCGTACTCGTCCTCGCCCAGGTCGTCGCGCTTTGCGAAAACCTGAACCTTTCCGCTGAGGTCGTGAATGTCAAGGAACGTAACCTTACCCTTGCCTCGCTTTGACATAACGCGTCCCGCGATGATAACGGTCTTGCCCTCGAGCTCGCCGAACTTCTCGGAGATTTCGAGGCAGTTTGTGTCGCGGTCCGAGGTTGTAACCTCGAACGGGTCGCGTCCCATATCCTGTAAAATTTTCAGTTTATCAAAACGAGCCTTTACGGGATCGCTTGATATCTGAATCTGCTGTGGATTGTCAGCCATTTTAGACTCCCCTTTTTCAAAATTTTCTTTATATATTATTTGGAAATTTCAAGAATTTTCATAGCAACCGAGCCGCCGGGCGTCTCGGTCTCAATAACGTCGCCCTCTGTGTGACCCATAAGGGCTCTGCCGATGGGGCTTTCGTCGGAGATTTTACCCTCGGCGGGGTTAATCTCGCTGGCGCCCACGATTTTGAACTCGCGGGTTGAACCTGTGGCAATCATTTCAACCTTGACTTTCGATGAAAGTCTTACGTTACTTACGTTGTCGTCTGTTTCGTCGATAAGCTCGTAGTTTTTGAGGGTAGCCTCGATATCGCGGATACGGGCTTCCATAATAGCCTGCTCATTCTTGGCGTCATCATATTCGCTGTTCTCGGAAAGGTCACCGTAGGAACGCGCGAGCTTAATTTTTTCAGCCATTTCGGCGCGCTTCTCACCTTTGAGATGCTTTAACTCTTCTTCAAGATTCGCGAGTCCCTGCTCTGTGAGCATTATCTTTTTTTCCATTTTTATCCATCCTTTCGGAATTTTCTCTTTAGTATAACGGGCAAAGCTTTTATAAAGCTCCGCACTCGGTGTACAACCATATTATTATAGTTTTTTTGGGCGTTAATGTCAAGAGTTTTTGTTCAGCTCATCAGATACTTCACAAGCGACGCGGGCGTCTGGCTGTGCGCGTTGTCGGAACACGACGTCGGAACAATCCCGCCGAGCTCGTACTGACGCGCCAAAGAGTACAGCGCTCCCGCAAAATACTCCGCCGAAAACCTCTGCGGCTTTAACACGGCGAAAGAATTCGGAGTCCTAAAGCTGTACTCATAATAACAAACTCCCGACAGACTGACCGCGGGCTTCTCTGCTGACAGAATCACAGTGTTGCCAAGCACAGAAAACGGCTCCCTAACTTCCTCGGGAGCTATGACAAAGCGGCAGTCCATGAGTCTTAGTCTGTTGTCAGTAACCGATACCGTCGCTCCGCTGTCTTCCAGTATGCTGTCTGAGATTTCATCGTATCGCTCCAAATCATCCGTCACAACTGTTAGGTTGTTGTTAAAACGCGACAGCCTGCTCAGGTGTTCGCCATACATACCCTCGGGGTCATAAAAACCAACGGGCAAATTCTCTCCCGCCTTCTTGAGTTCCTTCAAAATATATACCCCGAGGTTGATTGACAGCAAAGCTTTAAACTCACGGTTTTCAAAACGCGAAAAACCTTCGGGCAGAGTTACATCCTCATTACAGAGTATGTTTCGGGTTTCTCCCAGCGCGGAGGCGAGTTTGTCATAGTTGACTTTACACTTTCGGTTTATGTAAGTGATATCGCGCAGAGCTACTCCGCCGACGTTTTTTATCTTTGTGACAATCCTGTCCCCTCTCAGCTTGTTGAATAGTTTTTCAAAAAGTGATTTCGGCAATTGATTCTTTACATTTAAAGCGACAAGCATAAAAATACCCCCGCATATATCATATGCGGAGGTAACAGAATATATTAATTTAGAACAGTGACATCGGGTCGAAGGACGCGCCGTTGAGACGTGTCTCAAAGTGGAGGTGAGCGCCTGTTGACCAGCCTGTGGAACCGACTGTTCCGATTTGCTGGCCTGCCGATACGCTCTGGCCAGTCGAAACAGTAGCCGCGGTGAGATGTCCGTAGGTTGTGCTGTATCCGCCGCCGTGGTCGATGATAACGTAGTTACCGAAACCGCCGCCGCAGCCGCAGGAACCTGACTTACCGTAGTTGTGAGTACAGGAGTTGTTGCTGGTGATTACCGTGCCGCCCTTAGCAGCTACAACAGTAGCTCCCATACCCGCGCCGATATCTATACCCTGGTGGCTGTAGCCTCTGTCCTCGCCGTACGGAGCGAGAACAGTGTAGCAACCCGGGGTAGGCCATGTCCAGCCGCCGCTTGACGGATTGACCTGCTGACCGCCACCGCCGCTGGAGCCGCCGTTATTACCGCCGCCATTGTTGTTATTGTTGTTTTTAGCCGCGGCCTCCTCTGCCGCTTTCTTCTGAGCCTCATAATAAGCGTCGAGCTGGCTCTGAATCTCAGCTTCCTGAGCGGCAGCCTGTTCAAGCTTTGACTGAGCGTTGTTCTTGGTCTCGTAAAGACCCGCGAGCACTTCCTCGTTCTCGTCGAGGAGTGTGTTGAGCTTGTCTTCCTTAACCTGAAGCTGAGACTCGGCAGCCTCAAGTTCAACCTTTTCGTTTTCCATAGCTTCTTTCTCGCCCGAGACCTTGTCGAGTCTTGTCTGGATTTTACCGATTAACTCCTTGTCATAGTCGGACAAAGTTTTTACAAGCTGAACCTTGTCAAGAAAGTCGGAGAAATCCTTGGCGCCGAGAATAATCTCAAGGTCGGACGTTTCGCCCGCCATATAGATGGTTCGCAGACGCTTTTTGAGAGTATTCATCTGACCCTCAATGTCCCTATTAGCTTTGTCGATTGCAGCCTGTTTCTCGGCTATCGAATCGTTGAGAGTCGAGATTTCGCTGTTGTAAGTTTCAATCTCCTCGTTAAGAGTATCAACCTGATTAACGAGAGTTTTGCTGTACGCTTCCTTGTCCTTGATGTCGGACTTGGCGGCGTCGAGCTGTTCCTGATATTCAGCTTCCTTATCAGCAAGGTTGCTGAGCTGCTGTTTGTAGTCGTCCTCGGTGTCAGCGCTCGCGACGGGAATCACAAACGGCGAGCACGCGAGAATCGCTATCAAAAGCAGTGCCAGTAATTTTTTCTTCATACAAATACCTTCTTTTTAAGTTCTCAGTAGTCAGTGGTCAGTTATCAGTTATTGACAAGATACCCATTCACAACTACCATCCCAAAATTTCATTGCCTTCTTTTCTGAGGTATTTTCTTATCGAGATAATACCTGATACCATACCTATGAGTACGCCCGCTACAACAAACGCGCCTGCCATATAGAAGAATACGTCTGACAGCGGAATAGCCGTGAACGGAATTACGCTTGTCACTATATTCATAATTCCGTCATAAAGGAATATCATTCCGCAGGTAGATATGATGGCGGCTATAAGTCCGATTGCCATACCCTCAACCACAAACGGAACACGCACAAAATGGTTCGTGGCGCCGACCGATTTCATAATACTGATTTCGAATCGCCTGTTGTGCATAGTCGCCCTGATTGTGTTTGAGATGATGAAAAGTGAAATAATCATCAGCGCCAATACAATCCAGAAGCTGAGCGTCTTGACAAGACCGTCAATCTTTGCTAGTCTGTCCGCCGTCTCCTGACGGCTGGCAACCTGACTAACGCCTTTGATTGCCATAATTTCCTTAACGGTTTCTTTGTATTTTTTGATATCCTTCATTTTGACGATATAAGCGTCGGGCAAAGGATTGTCCTCGTTCATACGCTCAAAGATTTCCTCGCCGAGCATCTTCTTGTAACGCTCAATCGCTTTATCCTTGGAGCAATATTCGGCTTCCTTGACGTTCTTAATCTTCTTGATGTCACGACCTACATAAACGGACTCGACTCTGGAGAGGTTATCAGCAAGGTAGAACGTAGTCTCGTTGCTGCCCTCTACGGACTTTACAACCTTGTCCACATTAAGCGTAAAGAGAACAGCGGAGCCTGTGAGCACCAGACACGATACGAGTACGCAGATTGACGCGATACTCATAATACGGTTGTTCCAAATATTTTTAAATCCCTCTTTAATGAGGTAGCCTAAGCCGCGCATTATTCTCCCTCCTTCAGTGAGGGGCTGTCACTTTCGAAGCGGAGCTCCTGAGTGGAGAAGTTGAGGTCCATTTCCTCAGCGTCCTCCTTGGTGTCGCTTATAACTCTGCCCTTTTCGATTTCGATAACACGCTTGTTGAAGTGACGCACCAAATCGTGCTCGTGAGTAACTACCAATATCGTAGTGCCCTGAGCGTTAATCTCGGAGAGCAGCTCGATAATCTCAAAGCTCATTTCGGGGTCGATATTACCCGTAGGCTCGTCCGCGATAATGATAGCGGGGTTGTTTACAAGAGCTCGAGCGAGACTTACGCGCTGCTGCTCACCGCCCGAAAGCTCGCTGGGGCGGCGATTAGCCTTGCTCTTGAGCCCTACAAGCTCGAGGATATAGGGAACACGCTTTTTAACCGCTGAGGGACGCGCCCCGATAGCGCGCATTGCGAAAGCAACATTGTCATAAACCGTCATTTTGTCGATAAGACGGAAATCCTGAAATACTATTCCCATATTACGGCGCAGGTAAGGAACCTTGCCCCTCCTGAGCTTTGTAACGTTGATACCGTTAACCATAATGGTACCGCGCGAGGGAGTTTCCTCGTGCATAATAAGCTTCAAAAACGTACTTTTACCCGCTCCCGAAGCGCCCACAATAAATACAAATTCGCCCTTTTCTATCTCAAGGCTCGCGTTGTTCAGCGCGTGGGTGCCGCTGTCGTAGGTTTTGGATACGTTCCTGAATTCAATAATTTTATCCATAATTTCACCCAAAACAAATTGTTATTGCCCGCAATAAAGGCGGGCAAAGAACGTATTAATACTTTGTAGGATTGGCGGTTAAATACTTTTTAACCATCAAGGCTACCTTAAAGACAATAGCGTCCTCAAATTCTCTCAAGTCAAGACCTGTGAGCTTCTTAATCTTTTCAAGACGGTAAACGAGTGTGTTGCGGTGTACGAACAGTTTACGTGATGTCTCGGAAACATTAAGGTTGTTCTCAAAGAATTTCTGAATTGTAAAGAGAGTTTCCTGGTCAAGAGTTTCGATTGAACCGCGCTTAAAAACTTCCTTGAGGAACATATCACAGAGAGTTGTGGGAAGCTGATAGATAAGACGGGCGATGCCGAGGTTATCGTAGCTGATGATGTTGCGTTCGGTATCGAACACCTTGCCTACCTCCAGCGCTACCTGAGCTTCCTTGAATGAGCGGGCAAGATCCTTTATGCCTGTGACGGCTGTACCTATACCGATAACACTGTGAGTATAGAACTCAGACGAAAGCGTGTCGGCGATAGAGCTCGCGAGGTTCTCAAGGTCTCTGCTGTCGGTCGACTCGGAAATTTCCTTAACCAGAGTGATTTCTGTTTCGTTAATATTAATTACAAAGTCTTTGGATTTATCGGGGAACAAATTCTGAATAACGTCGAGCGCGGAAACCTCGGTCTTGGATGTAATCCTGATGAGCAGGCACACGCGCATAACGTCGGAATTGAAATGGAGCTCTCTCGCCTTGAGATAGATATCTCCGGGCAGAATATTGTCCATAATAACATTTTTGATGAAGTTGGAACGGTCGTACTTTTCGTCATAATACTGCTTGATGTTGGTCAGTGAAACCGCGAGCAGCTGAGCGCACTTCTGCGCGTAGTCGTCTGTTCCCGAAACAAAAACAGCGTATTCGGAACGGTTCGCTGAACCGAAAGCTTTATATGACGTGCCGTTAGAGATGAACGGAGAGCCCGAAATCAGAGTCTCGCTGTTTACACTCTCATCAACCTCGCCAATTTTGCCTAAATCAGAACACGCGATTACAATTGAGGTTTCGTCAATAACTCCGATTGTTCTGTCAACCGCGTCTTTCATCTGATGAATTATTCCCTGAAATAATCTGTTAGACATAGTTTAATCCTCGCTTTACTAATTAACTCTTAGCTTTACACGTAAAAATTCACATAGTACATTCTATATCAAATACCATTTTACACAAATCTGACAAAAAAATCAACCTCTTTTACAAAATTTCTGCTTCGTTTTTATTTAATTTGCCGAAAAACTTAATATCGTACCCCATTTTAAAGAGGTCGAAATTGATGCGAACCCCGTGAGCCAATTTCGGGGGATTACTTTTCCTCAGAATGATCATTCATAGAAAGGAAAGATAATCCCCCAAAATTCGCCTTACGGGCAAGAATTTTGACCCCTTTAAAAAGGGGTACAGTATTGTATTACAGGTCGGTCAGACAAGCGTCCAGCTCGCGGGTTATCTTTTCCTTGTCGAGGTTCTGTCCGATAAATACGAGTTTGTTCATTCTGTCGCCGTATTTTTCGTCCCATTCTTTTCTGAGAACAGGGTCCTCGGCGAGAGCCTGCTTCCTGATTTTTTCGGGCGCAGCCGCTATCCACTCCGCATAGTCGGAAGCGGTAACCTGCTTACCTGCCTGCTCGAGCATATATGCCCAGTCCTTGTCTTCCTTAAACCAGAAAATACCCTTCGCTCGGATAATATTTTTCGGGAAATTCTGGAACCATCGGTCAATCTTGTCGCGTTCAAACGGCTGGCGTCTGAAATATACAAACGTACCTATGCCGTACTCCTCGACCTCTCCCTCACCGTGGTGGTGATGGTGGTGATGG
>JAFSZY010000024.1 GCA_017458845.1 Ruminococcus sp. | reverse complement strand
TCAATCGCTTAAATCAACTCAAAGCAATTTCGGGTTTCTTTACTTTCGTTGTTCTTTTTTCAAGGTTCGCGCCGCCGCACGCGTTTATGCGGCGAACATTAAGATTATATTGCAAACAACGTAAAATGTCAATACCTTTTTTGCTTTTTTTGAAAAAATTTTTACCCTTTCCGCGAAATTCAAATACTCTTTTCTTTTTCAATTATATATAGGAATTTTTCGACATCAAATATTGACGTTTTTTGGCTCTTAATATACAATATTAAAGGACAAGGAGTGGTTATATGAATCCATATCAGCAAAATATAGATATCGTTAAAGGCTTTTTTAAGCGTAAGATAACGCTGTTATACGCTATTTTTACAATCCTGCCGATTTTTTCAATTGTATTTTTAAATCTGGACAGCTTGTATCGTTTTGCCGATTCATTTTCAAACGATTCTTTTGATTCCGTGGTTGGTAAAAATACAAATTTACTAGGCACGATATCGTCTGTATATATACTATTTATATTCCAGGTTTTTCTCGCGGTTGTTTTTCTTCTGTTTTTTGTCAAATCAGATTCCGAAAAAAGCACGCTGAATGTTCCCATAAAAATGTTCAGAATAGTTTCGATAATTGAAATGATATTCGCTATTCTGATTTCGTTGGCTATGGTTTTTGTCATATTGTTCGCTTCTCTATATATTATGGCAAATTATACGCTCCCGATTTCGGTTACAGCCGTACCTGTTATGTTTATATCTATCCCGGCAATCCTGTTTTTGATATTCGCCCAGCTCAAATTCGCAGGCAACATAAAGGAAAGCGCCACTTCCATATATCTGAAACAGGGCGGAGCTAAGCTTTACGGTATTGCCAGTATTATTATGGCGGTTCTCTGTGTATATTTTACCGCGGCGATAACAATATTCGGAATGTCCGAGATTTCGGTTTTTGCTCCTCTAATCGGGTTCTTTGGATTAAGCGTTATCAAATATATTTTCGGCGCGCTTGTCGGTCTTAAATACGCAAAATATATCGGAGAGTTTTCTAGCAGCTCCACTTCGAGAGAAAAAGACGACAACCCCGAGGATAAAACTCCCGATGGCATTGTGTGCAAAACATGCGGCAATCCTCTTAATCCCGATGACTACTTCTGCAACCACTGCGGAACCCCCGTTGAAAAACAATAAAATCTTTCATATATTAATGAAAAGGCTGAGCGTTTGCTCAGCCTTTAATCTTGCAAATTATTAGTCGTTTGACTTTGTTTCATTTGACGTTGTGTCAGATTTTGTGTCAGACTTTGTATCTTTTTCAGTGTCCTGTGTCGGACTGAAAGCCTCGAAAGTCTTTACAGCTCTCTGCATTGTCTTATAAGCGTCGGAGTCGGTCTCGCCGTCTTTGATATTCTTGTCGGAATAAATCATCATATATTTATCATTATCGGCAAGATATGCTGTGATTGTTTTGTCAAACAGAGTAAATGTACCGTTGTTCTTTACGCTGTCAACGTACTCGTTCTTTTCGCCCTCTTTGAACTCATAAAGCTCAATAACTAAACCGTTGTTGACATATTTTTCGCCTTTAACGGCACCGATATATTCATAACCGTACTTGTAATCAACGCCGTCAACAGAGGGAAGCTTTGTATTATCGGCTTTTTTGATTATTTCGTCAGTGAGGAATCCGTTGTCCTTCATATATGTTCTGAGGTCGGTAAAGCTGTCCGAGTATTTCTTTGAAGCATTGGATTTTGTTGATTTTTTAGCTTCAGAAGCTGTAGAAGATGTCTTGGAATCCTTGCTCTCAGATTTGGTTGAGCTCGAAAGCGGATCGCTGCACGAAGCAAACGCGTATACAATTATTAAACAAACGGACAACGCCGCGATAATTTTTTTCATAAACGTACCTCCTAGGTTTTAACATAGGGCATAAGGGGTAAAAACAAACTCGGTTTTGACGGTCGTATTTTCGCCTGCCCTTTGTTAAAATGCTCGCCAACCCGTAAAGGGTTAGCTGTGCTTTTGCCGCGGTCAGACTAAAATCCGCCTCGGCAAAACTCTTTGGGACTTTCTATAATTGAGATTTTTAGTAAGTTGCGGCGCAGAAGTCGCCGACAGGCTGGCGCCTGTCAAGACTGATAAGCCGTAAATTGCTGAAAGATTTTTATAGAAAGCGGGTTTGTATTTGCCCCTTATGCCCTAACGTATTATACTATACTTCTCTCTAAAAAGCAAGCATATAAAGGGAAAAGAAAAGCACCCCGCAGGGTGCTTCTGATTACGCAAGAATGTAAACATTAACGCTTCTTCTGCCGAACTGGCAACACGCGCTGTTGGATGTGTAGAACAGGTCAACAAGTGTACCTGAGCCGTTATAAGCAAATCCGCCTGTGTCGTTCGCTACAGCGTAGCCGTAAACGAAAGAACCGTCAGCGTTCTGGATATAAAGCTTGGAGCCGTAGGGGATGATGCTGGGGTTAACCGCAACACCGCCGATGTGAACGGCGTCACCTGTGGATGTTCTTGCTCCCGCGGAAGCCGAGTAAGCTGTTGCCATACCTGAAATAACCTTCTTGTAAGCAACCGTCTTGCCTCTGTGGTCAACAATTGTTCCGATACCGCCCTTTGACTTTGTTTTGTAAGTTGTGGGGTTGTTTTCGAACATTGTGTAGTTTTTGCGTCTTGTGCCGACGAGAATAACTTTGTTTCTCGCCTTTTTAGTAACCTTAGTTTTGCTGATAAATCTCTTCTTTACCTTGCCGTTTACTACTTTAATAGTATAGGTTACTTTCTTTTTACCGTACTTGCCCTTGACTTTAACTTTCTTCTGACCAACGAATAATTTGTTAGATTTCTTCTTAACAACCTTATACTTGATTTTCTGAGTTTTAACCTTTTTCTTATAAGAAATACGGTAAACCTTGATTTTCTGGTTTGCTTTTACTTTGGAAGTAAGCTTTTTGTTTACCTTGTCGTTTTTACCGAGCTTGATGTTGGCGTGCTTTAAAGCAGCCTTTACTGTACTGCGGGGAACTTCATAACTCTTGTATTCTTCGTTTCCCACTTTAATATCAACTGTTACGCCCTCGGTAACCGTTATTTCTCCGTCATCAGATGTGAGTGTGTCTCCGTTAGGAAGGACTAAATCACTTTCCTCGCTAACTTGCGTTTCCGTACTACTTGAATTCTCGTCAGAAATTGTTTGCGCGGATACGGAAAAAGCAGAGGTCCACATAATAGCCGCGGCTGAAAGTACCGAAACTATTCTGATAACGGAACGCTGATTTTCTGTTATCGCCATAATTTTCTCCTTACATATTCAATTAGAATTTTTGAAGCAAATCTTGCAGACAAATATGCCTCGTCGATTGCAACACCGAAATTATAGGTGCTTTTGCAAAATATGTCAAACAAATTTGATATATTTTTTTGTTAATATTGCACAACAAAATGTGTCGCATTTTGTGCTTTAGGGTCGGCTATATTCTTTAAAAGAATAATAAAAGGGCTAAATATAGGCATTTTGCAAGAAAACAATCAATGACAACGTTGTAACTTTTAGTTACAGGCTTGTTACGGGTGTATTAAAAAGTGAAGAAAGCACGGCATTTCAGCCTTTTGTTTTCATCCTTAAAAACAGGTAAAAATCTAGGAAAAATGGGGGTTTTAGGGCGATTTGGGTCAAATTTCTCGTCTGATTAGACAAAAAGGTTGCCCTTTCCTTAATAATTTAATGTAGGATTTTTCCAAAAAAGCGGCGTATTTTACCCCGAAAAAAGGCAAAAAAACAGCCGATTTTTCCACGAAAATCGGCTTTAAATTAATTACAAAAAACTTTGAAAAATAACAAATTGAAACTGGGGTTTTTCGGGCAAAAACCGCAATAATTTGCCTAAAACATCTTTCCCGAATACGGCAAATGCGGCATCTTTGTAAAGTCATATGAAGCTAAATCATCCATACTTATATTGGAGTGACAGCCCTCGTGTATCATCAGATTGGAATCCTCGCCGAGGTGTACTGCCAGCACGGGTGTGTTTGTGCCGAAGGCATAACCGCATTCCCATGCTGTTCCGCTGTCGCTGTATCCGCCGTAGTAGAGCATAACCACAACATCCGCCCAGTCGATAAACCTCTTATCGTTCATAAATGTCTCCTTTGACCATGCGGCGCTGCCTATATTCTCCTCGCTTCTCACTTCGTTTAAACGGGGGCTGAACACATCAAATCCTCTTGACGTCAGTATCTCCTCAGCTTTCTTTACGTTTTTAAGTTCTTCATCGGTAAAAAACGGACTCGCCAGATATATTTTCATTTTACGATTAACTCCTTGATTTTGTAAACGTCGCCGTCCATAACCTTGTAATCAGCCAAAAGCCTGCCTTTGATTTCGGGACTGATGCTCTGATGAATATACAAAGCGCTGAGCCCCGCTTCCTTGGCTCCCTTGATATCCGAAATATAATCGTTGCCAATCATTATTGTTTCGGCGCGGTTAAGCTTATAGCGCTCAATCAGAATGTCATAATAGTGAACGTCGGGTTTTGAGCACTCCTCGTCCGAGCTGATGACTATGCCGTCAAAATATTTTGTAAGCCCGAACATATTCAGCTCGTTTTCCGTAAAGCCTCTTTGGGCGTTGGAGAGCAGATAAATCCTTTTGCCTTTGGATTTCAGCGTTTCGAGCAAATCGAGCACTCCGTCATACAATTTAATATATACTGTTGAATAACAGCGAAACGCCGTGCAGATTTCAGCTATTTCACGTTTGGTTGTTTTGACGCCCTTTTGCTTGAACAGCTTGCGGAATACCTTTTCTATCTTAATATCAATTTCCGTATACTCGGGGTGTCGTTTACGGACGCGCGCCTTTTCCTCTGCAACAAACTTGCCGTAATCCTCGGCTATTTCATCGGCAGTATAGTCCGCTCCCTTATATTTATATAGTATAGCGAGCTTTTCCCAGAGCTCTTTCTGCCACTCATCGGTATTGATATCGATAAGTGTTCCGTACAAATCAAACAAATAATTTTTAAACATAATATCACCGACATTATATTATCATATATTATAATGTTTGAAAAGCTCTGATTTTGTGTTATAATGTCGGTGGTGATACTATGACTAAAAAACAGATAGCTTTAAACGCCGTTGAGGCTCTCAAAAAGGAATATCCCGACGCGATATGCTCGTTAGTATATACAGACCCTCTGCACCTGCTTATTGCAACCCGCCTGGCGGCTCAGTGCACGGACGCGAGGGTTAATATGGTAACGCCCGCGCTTTTCGAAAGGTTTCCCGACGCAAAATCTTTTGCCGAAGCTACCGAACAGGATGTAGCCGAGTATATCAAAAGCTGCGGACTGTACAAAACAAAGAGCAGGGATATCGTAGCGATGGCTAAAAAGCTGACGGATGACTATAACGGCAAGGTTCCCGACAACATTGAGGACCTCACGAGCCTCCCCGGTATAGGCAGAAAAACTGCGAATCTGATTATCGGCGACGTTTACGGCAAGCCTGCCGTAGTGGTGGACACTCATTGCATACGAATCACGCGCCGTCTGGGTTTGCACGAGCTCAAGGACGCAAAGAGGATTGAGTTTATCCTGAGAGATTTGCTTCCTCCCGAGGAGAGCAACGACTTCTGTCACAGGATAGTACTGCACGGCAGAGCCGTTTGCGACGCCAGAAAGCCAAAGTGCGAAGAATGCTGTATGAAAGATTTTTGCAGTAAAAATATATAAAGGAGCCGCTTTTTTGCGGCTCCCTTTTTATGACCAGTTTGAAATAAATTCAGGTTCTTCGATTGAGTTATGAACAGCCATATTGTTGGCTTTTTTGTTATATTGTTTTCTAATCTGGTTTTTCAGCTCTTCCTTGTAATAATCAAAATCGTCGGTAATATAGTAATATTCATTTAAATTCTGTATGTGAGAAATAACCGCGGTAACAATAACATAAATCCCTTCAACAACAGTCAATATAACGCACACAACAAATAAAGGTCTATATACAAACAGCAAAACGATAGAAAGAATGAGAAGAAAAAAGAAAATGTATATAGAAATCCGCGCGCCGTCACCCTTGTTAAATAACGCGTATAAAAACTTCGGCTTCTTTGGATAGGGAATTGTATCAATTTCAGCAAGTTTTTTCTTTAACTCGGGCAAGAGCCTGCGTTTAGCATTAATCAGCCTCTCGTTTCTTTGCCGATTTTTGTCGGCTTCGTCCCTCAGACGCGCGGCATTTCTTTCATTTTTTTCAGCTTGTATTTTTTTGATTTTGATATAATCTTCTGTACTGCTCAAAGTTTTCCCGCATTCAGGGCAACAATCATTATAGTCCGAAATGTTTTTATGCCCGCAATACGGACAGGTAATCAACGCCATATGATAATCCTCTGCATAATTATTAGTTTTATATTAATATGGCAATCAGGCACAGTCAACCCCCCGCGAAATTCGCTTGTTTTTGTCGGAAATTCACTTGTGTTTAGCGAAGTGTTATGGTAATATTAAATTAAACTAATTTTTTCGGAGGAATGTATGAATATAAATACCATCTCAAAACTAACCTATTATATTGTCTCGGAGTATTACAAAAACAATCTCGAGCCGTTTTTCGAATATTTAGATGATAATATCTTATGGTTCGGTCCCGCTGAAAAGCAGATCCTTAAATCCAAACAGTCAATGCTCGACGCATGGTCAAGGGAACAAAATGATTTGACCTTCACTATCGGCGATGTAGTTGAGTACAAAGTTCCTTTGACAAAAACCTGCTGTAACATTATCGTCAGCTTTCCTATATTTACCCATTATCCGGACGGGGTAACACATTTGCACAATCAACGTATAGACTGTTTATGGACAGAATACAAAACAAAGGACGACCACGGTAATATTACAACTACTCCCAGAATTTTAAAAATGCACATTTCAAATACTGTAAGAATGAATGACGAGGATTTCGTTTATGCTGTTCACAGCGAGAACAATAATATAGGACAGTTAAATTTTTCTCAGAGCGAGCACGTAACGTTTCGCGGAAAAAACAATACTATTTATCACTGTATCAGCGACAGCATTCTTTGGATTGAAAAAGCAAATGAGGGTAGAAACTCTCTGGTATACACTTTAACGGGAGAGATTGAATCCTCAGAAAAAACTCTGTATTTTCTTGAAAAATATCCCGAGCTGTTTTTATCTCCTCACGTCAGTTATCTTGTTAATCCTTTACATATAAAATCTATCAATCGCTTTCAAATTACTCTTGATAATAACACTGTTCTTTCTGTTCCCGAGAAAAAATATACCAAATTCAAATCATCTTTTTCAGAATGGATTGAGACGCAAAACAAAAAACAATCTGAATAATAAAGCGCCGCGCGGACGATTTTGTCCGAGCGGCGTTTTCGTTTTTTTAATCCATATTCTTTTTTGTGCACTTGTTTCCGTTGAGAATCAGGTTGCCTATATCGTACTTAGCCGCTGCGTGTATTTGTTAACTTTGTACTTGTCCGCGTTGCAGCTGAATACGCTGACGGCGTTGCTGTGCGTATTCTTTGCTTTTCATCATAAGCCATTTATACATCTCCGCACCGAAGTATGACGCAAAGGTAACCGCTGTAGCAAACAAAATATTAACCCACAGATTGGTAACACCCGAAAGTACAGGGCTTAAGCATCCGATAAACAGCCACTGAGCGATATAAATCTCCATTACGTTTCTGCTCATCTTGCTCATAAATTTCGGCAAACGCTGACGGGATATCATCAGAATCAGATTCGCGATTACAAATTCAAGAGCTATAACTCCGCAGCCGCAAATCGCGCAAAGGGGATGAAGCGCGTAGTAGCTTGCTTCGGAAGCTGAATGTGCGCCGAAAATTACCGCGTCCTGCACACCAAATGCCGCCATTGTTATCTCGGCAAAGGTTATCAGGCTCACACCCGCGATGACCGCGAAAATCAATACCGCTCGGCGGCTTGTTGCCTTTTTAAAGAGCGCCGCCGCTCCGTATCCGACAACGGGGAAAATAATCCACGAGATAAACGGGAAGTATGACCATTCGTTTTCTCTGATAAAAAGTCCGATTCCTGTATCAATCCAGCTGTTGCCCGTAGTGAAGCTCTCAAATCCCGCTGCGGCGTTGATAGCGAAACAAACAATTACAAGCGCCGCGCTTATAGAAACCGCCATAACAGGTTTTTCTTTAAACTTCTTCATAACCGCGAAGTAAATCATAGCGAACGCCGCGAAGAAGTAGATGTCAACAGCGAAAATCGAAGGCGCGATTTCCCATATTGTTCCGAATATCGCCGGGTCTATAATCGAAGGAATAAAATGCTCGAAGAAGTTAATCACAATTCCCAGAACAACCAGCTGTCTGAGCCTGCTTATATATGTTGAAGGTGTAGAACGGCTCGAGAACGCCGCGCCCCAGCCCATAGCGAACATAAACACTCCGGCGCTTGGGATATTACCCATAAACTCGATTATCCAAACGGTAGAAGTTTCAACACCCGAGTGGATTTGCATGCGTGTTGACACGTCGAAAACGTGTATAAAAACCATTGCGATAATCGCTATCGCCTTTAGCAAATCTAATTCGTTAACGCGCTTCATAACAGAAGGATTATACATTTGATTTTTCATAGTCATCGTCCTTTTTTGGGGTGTTCCCCTTTGTTTGACTATACTATATCAAACCGACTACAACAGGAATACAACAAAAACAGGCGAATTTTAAACTTTTTTAAAAATTAACCGCCCGAGCTTTTTTCGCTCGAGCGGTTATTAAGGAGATAACATATAGAAAACATAAATGTGTTAACTTCATTTATCAGCAATCATCAAGATAAAGTGTGTAGTTGTGGAATGTGCCTCTGTAGATTCTTCTTCCTTTGTCAGCGTGGAAAGCGCTTTCGTGAGCCTTCATATTAAGGTCAACTACCGCGATATCACTGTTTGTGGAAGAGCATACATTTATACAGGAACGGGCTGAGTCAAAATTGTTTTTTGTGAAGAACATGGCCTTTTTGCCTGCTGCCTGAACCATATAAGCGTTTTCACTTCCGTTGTTTCTGATGATTACCCCACCGTGAACAGCTACGTCAGCGGCTGCCCCGGTCATAGTATTGCAGTAAATACCGCTGCCGTGTTCATCAGACCAGTTCCCTGTTATTGTTACGTTTGTAAAGTGATGGTCAGAAAAGCTCAGCGCTCCGAGGTAAACTCCGCCGCCCTTGCCATGCGCGCGGTTATTTTTAATAGTACTGCCGTTAAGGGTTAAATCCGTGTGAGCGCAGACGCTGATTGCTCCGCCGTCGGTTCCTGATTTGTTGCCGTCAAAGAGGCAGCTTTCTACTTTAGCGTCCTGATTAGCGGGAACATATAATCCGCCGCCGTCTAAGCTTGAGGAATTGTTCTTGAATGTACAGTTCTTTGTGCAGTTGCCGTCGAAGTCGTATGCGAGAGCTCCGCCGTTACTGCTGGAGGAGTTGCCCTCGAATGTACAGCCGTTTACTGTCTTGTTCTTTGACTGAACGAAGAGAGCTCCGCCGTTGCCGTTTGCTTTATTATTCTTAAAGGTACAGCCGTTAACATTTTCCTGAACCCATACAGCTCCGCCCTGGTCGGTTGCCGAGTTGTTCTCGAATGTGCAGTTGTTTACGCTGCCCCAGTAAGCGAATGCTCCGCCTTTTCCGTCCTTAGCCTTATTATCCTTAAAGGTTGAGTTTGTTACGTTATATACACAGTAGAACGCTCCGCCTGTTTTGTCGGCTTCGTTGCCTGTGAGGGTACAGTTCTTAACAAAGCTTCCGTCTGTGGCGTAATTACCGTGGAAAGCTCCGCCGTATTCGCCCTTGTTGTTCTTAAAGGTTGTGTTGGTAATCTGATACTTAAGGTGCCATTTTTCAAAGATTCCGCAGCCTTTGACTGTATCGCTTATCTCGCTGTTGTTGAGAATTAAGGATGTGTTCTGATAACAGTTGAAATAGAGCGCCGTGTTCCTGCAGCCCTGAATCTTAACTGAGTCGATAACTATGTTTGCGGCTTTATCTTTCTCGGTATTGTCAAGGTTTATGATTCTTGTAGCGTTCTTGATTGTGCCGTTCTTGATTGTGAGGTTAGATTTGAGCTCAACATCAGCGAAGGTGAACGCCTTTGTGCCGCATTCGATTGTGTGCTTGTTTAAGTCGATTGTCGCGTCTTTATCTTCTTTGGATACTAATCCGCCGTTGTTGTTGAAGCCGAAGTTAGCGCCGAGTCCTGATTCGTTAAGTCCTCTCGCGGCGTCAGCCTTTACGTTCTTAAGAAGTGTAATTGTGAATTTCTTGCCTGAGTTAAATGCTGTTCCCCAAGCGTCGCCGAATGACGGGAATGTTTTTTCATTTTCGCCGATTTTAACCTTGGCAACACCCGCTTTGTTGATATAGATTATAGCTTTCTTATAATATTTACGGGCAATATCTGTCTTTTCTTTAATCTGAGCTAACCTTTCGTCGCGTGTTTTAATCATCTGCTCCTTAGCTTGTTTCGCTTCTGTTTTCTGAGCCTGTGTGGTAGCGATTGCCGCGTCATGCTTCTGGTCGTATTCGTCTACCTTGTACTGCATATGAGCAATTTCAGCTAAAGCAGCGGCGTACAGAATACAGGTTCCCTGCATACTCTTAATCTCTTTTTTCATTGCTTTAGCGGCAGTCTTTAAATCAGCCGCTTTCGAGAAGGTGTGGCTTGAGTTCTTCGAATTAACCTGAGCCAGAAGATAATCTACATATGAGTTATATCCGGGCTTATTATTATTTTGATATTTCGCGCCTTTGAGGAAGTTAGTCATAGATGTCAGCTTTTTCTGAAGCTTGCTGAAATCAAGCTCCGAGTTGCTGAGAGCCTTTTTGTATGCGTTGTACTCCGCTTTGGTGAGCACTCCCTTTTTCTCGGTATCGGTTGTAATATTGTACTGCTTGAGTGTGTCAACTACCTGAGTATTGGAATCAATAAGTTCGTCAACCGAACCTCTGAAAGCCTGTGTCGAAATGTTTAAATCCAGTTTTTCAAAAGCTCGCATAGACTCGTTGTGGTCCGCGCTTACTTTATCGGAGAGTTCCTCGATTGCCTCGAGGATTAATTTTGTGTCCGCGCTGGGCTCGCTGCTCTTCGGATTAACAGCGTCGTAGATGGATTTAAAAATAACAAGTCCGCCCATTGAGAATACGCTGCCAACCCAGCTGTCATCAGCGAGACGATCTATACATCTGTAAATCATTTCATAGATTACTTCGCCTGTGGCGTCTTTCCAATACTGACCGTCCGTCTCAAACTCTACTCCGCTCTCGTCGTCAACGTAGAAAAGTCTTTCGTCGTCGTCCTCGTCGAGGTCATCGTTATCATCCTCGTCCTCGGAGCTTGCTGTCGCTGACGGTTTTGTTTCTGCCGCGGCAGCTGTAAATGTCATTGAAGTTGTTACCGACATCGCGGTGATAATTGCAAGTAATAGAGCGATTAATCTTGTTTTTTTCTGTGTCATTTTTATTTTCTCCTTCAAAAGTAATTCGATTTGAGAGTTTTTCGACTGTTTCTCTCTTTGTTGTCACAAGTGTATCAAACCGACTACAACAAAAGAGCAACAAAAATATAACATTTTAAAATTTTTTATGTACTTTTCTCTAATATGGATTATATCGTTAAAAAGCGCCGCGCGGACAGCTTTGTCCGCGCGGCGCATTCGAGGTTATTAATCCATTTTCTTTTTTGTGCATCTGTTTCCGTTGAGAATCAGGTTGCCATTCTTAACGGAGTAGGTGAATTCCTCATTCTGTTTTCCGCCGCTGTTATAAACGGCTTTGATTTTTCCGTTCCCCGCGGAATATGTATAGCAAAACTCCATACTTATGCTGTTCTCATACATAACGCCGTTTTGCTGGAAGCAATAGAATGAGCCGTCCTCGTTTTCCCACCAGCCGAGAATCTCTTTGTCGATTGTCGGGTTTTGGGGGGCTTTGGGGACAATGGTAAAATCCTTTTGTTTTACAAGAACTATTTCGCTGCCGCCCTGAGACAGCGTGAGCGTTTGTTTATCCTCGGAAAATTTGAAATTATAGGTTCCGTCAATAATGTTCGGCATAAGCTGAACATTGATGGTTTTATCTTTAAGCGTATACTTTGAAAAATATCCCTCGTTTTCTCCCGAAACAAGCTCCGCAAGGTTGTCGTTGCGGAAAATAATAGTCATAAAATTAAAATCCTTGGGCTTCCACGCTCCGTAAAAGTCGCTTTTGCCCTTAATAAAACTATCCAGATAGTTTTGAATTTCGTTGTCGCCGACAGTTTGTGAGGTCTTTGAGCTTGTTTCTGTGACTTTTGTCTCGGATGTTTTTTTGTTTTCGTCGTTACAACCCGCTAAAATCAGTGAAAAAAGGACTATAACAGCTGCAAGCGTAATACATAAAAATCTTTTCATATCAATCACTCCGATGTTTATTTTAGCTTTTAGGAATGTAGTTGTCAATATTAATAAAAAAATTACCAAAAAACGTGAAAATTCTTCTTGCTTTGGCGGATATATTTTGATATAATAAACTTTAAAATAAGAAAAGGGGATGGCACAATGTTAAACAAGAATTTTGATGAAAAATTCGGCAAACAGGGCATTACCTTTGACGATGTACTTCTCATTCCCGGGGAGTCAAATGTCGAGCCCAGAAATGTAAGCGTAGAAACATATCTAACAAAGAAAATCCACCTCAACACGCCTCTTATGACGGCGGCTATGGATACCGTAACCGAAACGGCTATGGCTATCGCAATCGCCCGTGAAGGCGGTATCGGTATTATCCACAAGAATATGAGCATCGAGGCTCAGGCGGATATGGTTGACCGCGTAAAACGTTCTGAAAACGGTGTAATCGCCAATCCGTTTTTCCTTTCTCCCGACAGCACTGTCGGCGACGCGGACGAGCTTATGGCTAAGTACAAAATCAGCGGCGTTCCTATTTGCGAAAACGGCAAGCTTGTGGGTATCATCACAAACCGTGATATGCGTTTTATGAATCCCGCTATGTTCGGCACAAAAATCAGCGAGGTTATGACCAAGGAGGAGCTTGTTACCGCTCCCGTTGGCACAACTATGGAACAGGCTCAGGAGATTTTGCGCCAGCACCGCATTGAGAAGCTCCCCATCACTGACGACAAGGGCGCGCTCAAAGGTCTTATCACCATTAAAGATATCGAAAAATCCGTGCAGTATCCCAACTCGGCGCGTGACGAAAGAGGCAGACTCCTCTGCGGCGCGGCAATCGGCGGAACAGCCGATGTGCTCGACAGAGTTGCCGCTCTGGTCGAGGCGGGCGTAGACGTATGCTGTCTGGACAGCGCTCACGGACACAACATAAACATCATCAACTCTGTAAAAAAGGTTAAGAAAGCCTTCCCCGACGTACAGCTCATCGCGGGCAACATTGCCACAGCCGAGGCTGCCGAGGCTCTGATTGACGCGGGCGCCGACGCTGTAAAGGTCGGTATCGGTCCCGGTTCAATCTGTACCACACGTATTGTAGCGGGTATCGGCGTACCCCAGATTACGGCGATTTATGACGCGGCTTGCGCGGCGGCTAAGTATGACATTCCCGTTATCGCCGACGGCGGTATCAAGTACAGCGGCGACATCGTCAAGGCTCTTGCCGCGGGCGGCAGCGTATGTATGGTCGGCTCGCTCGTAGCGGGTTGTGAGGAAAGCCCCGGTGAAAACGAGATTTTCCAGGGACGTCAGTTCAAGACCTACCGCGGAATGGGTTCGCTCGGAGCTATGGGACAGGGCAGCTCGGACCGTTACTTCCAAGCGGCAAACAAGAAGTTTGTCCCCGAGGGCGTAGAAGGCCGTGTGCCTTACAAGGGCTTGCTCTCCGACACAATCTACCAGATGATGGGCGGACTCAGAGCGGGTATGGGCTACACTGGCTGCGCCACTATCGATGAGCTTCACAAAAAGGCAAGGTTCGTACAGATTTCCGCTTCCTCGCTCAGAGAGAGTCATCCCCACGATATCCAGATTACCAAGGAATCCCCGAATTATTCTTACAACGCGTAAATTTATGGGCTGTTACAATTTGTGACAGCCCTTTTGTTGACATAAATATGAATATATTTTATAATTTTATTACCATTTAAGAAAGTGAGGAAATTTTATGAAAAAAGTATTATGTATATTATTGGCGGTTGTTCTGGCATTCTCCGTCGTGGTTTTCGCGGGCTGCGGCAAAGAGGAGACTAAATCCTCAAAAGCGTCATCAAAAGATAAATCCTCAGCCGCATCGCAGGTGGAAACTATCACTCCCGAACCTATGAGCAGCGAGATGCAGGCTGTTGCCGATAAGCTTGAAATCAAGGAATACAGGTGCACAGGTCTTGAGTACGAGTTCATCGTGTTTGTTGTAACAAACAAGTCCGACACGGACTGCGGTCTTTCGGTTATCGTAAACTTCTATGACGAGGACAAGAACATTGTGGGTTGTCAGCAGGAAGAAATTGAGGCAGTCGGCGCGGGCGAAACCGCTTGCAGAGCTGTTTACGCGAACGAGAAGTTTGACAGCTACACATTCGACTTTGTTGCCGAGGAGCTCACAAGCTATGAGGCAATTACAAAAGACCTCAAGCTCACTGTTAAGGAAAAAGACCCGAAGCTTGAATACAGCGTAACTAACAACGGAGATAAAACAGCGTGCTTCACAGAGGTACACACACTGTTCTTTAAGGGCGACGAGATTTATGACTATGACAAGTCCTATGTCGGAGACGACAAGTCCGAAATCGCCGCGGGCAAAACCGAGACTAAAGAAGTGTTTAACGCTAACGGAACCGACCGTTACGAGTATTATATGAACAGCTACGCAAAAGCTGAATAATTATTTTTAAAGTTTTAAAGGACGTTACCGCTCGGTAACGTCCTTCTTGTTTAGTCGTTTGTAATAAAATCTTTTAGCTGGTCTTCATATTCGTCCAATTGGTCGTCAAAATTTGAATCAAAGGTACTGTAATTTTTATTTGCGATGTCATATATCGATGATTTTTCAAGATTTGCCGCGAAAACAAACGAGATTACACATACCGCAATTGATAATATACTCAAAATCAAACCGACGATATTAGTGCCTCTGTATCCCTTTATAATTGAAACTATAGCGAAAACCAAGGACAATAACGCCAGAATACCGATAAAAACTCCGAAACCGATAATCACAATAAACAGTCCTAAATTTGCCGCTGATGTTGTATAACTGTTAATATTGTTATAATTGTTAACTGCAATAGCGCTGAAATCAAACAGCAAAAGAAAAACACAGTTTACTAAAGCGACAATTCCAGTAATCAGGGAAGCTATGCCAAAACCTCGGCCGGGAACCTTTTTCTTTACCGCGGGCTGCGCTGTAAACTGAACCGATTGCTCATAATAAAACTGATTATTCTGCGGCTGTACAGGAGCGGGTTGAGGTTGAACATTCTGAAAGTTATCTCCGTAAGTCTGTTCAATCGGTTGTTCAGGTTGAGCGGGCTGCTGTTCGGGTTCTGCAATATTATAAGGTTCCTGAGGCTTTACAACAGGTTCCTCGAATTTAGTACCGCACGCGCCGCAGAACATCGCGTTGTCGTCAGCTTCTGTGCCGCAAAAGGTACAAAATTTACTCATATCATTTTACTCCTTTTCCTTATTCTTTTTTCTGTTTTGAATTTTAACTTCTATATGATAGGCAACTATAAATATGGTCATATACCCGTAAGTAAAAAAATGAACCAATAGATTAACCCATACAGGCAAAGATGTATCCCACAGGGAAAAACTACCAAGCCACTCTCCAAAAGTGTTTGCAATACTTATATTGATATATAATACTGTTAAAACTAAAACCGCGAAATCGGGAACAAGCATAATTATCGGGTTTTTCAGCTTATGCTTAGCCGCTCTCCATATGCTGATGATTGTCAGGTATAGAGGAAGAAGAATAATGCCAATATCCGACCACAATAATTTGTCTATTATAATCACAAGAATAATCGGTGCTGCATATAGGATTACATCGGGTATATAGCTTTTAATCTTCGCTTTCATTCTTTTTTATCTCCAATCCGAGAACCTCAAGGCTTTCGTCATCTACCGTTGAGGGGCACTGGCTCATAAGCTCGCTGGCGTTCTGAACCTTGGGGAACGCTGTGACATCGCGCAGGCTGTCCGCTCCCGCGAGCAGCATTGTAACGCGGTCAAGACCTATGCCCATTCCGCCGTGGGGCGGAGCGCCGTACTTGTAGGCTTCCACAAGAAAGCCGAACTTTGCTTCGATTTCTTCGTCGGTCATTTTAAGCGCGCGGAACATCTTTTGCTGAAGCTCATAGTCGGTGATACGCATTGAGCCTGAGCTGAGCTCCGTACCGTTGAGGGTGAGGTCATACGCCTTGGCGATAACCTTGCTCTTGTCGGTGTCGAGGTACTTAATACAATCCTCACGCGGCATAGTAAAGGGATGGTGCATAGCAATCCACTCGCCGCTCTCCTCGTCGAACTCGAAGAACGGGAAGTCCACAATCCACACGAACTTGAACTCGTCGGGGATAATGTCGAGCCTCTTTGCAACTACCAGTCTGAGCGCACCCAAAACAGGGAGAGTAACACTGTTTTTGTCGGCTACGATAAGAACAACGTCGCCCTTTTCTGCGCCGACTGTGCTGAGAATATTCTCGAGCTCGCCCTCTTTCATAAACTTCTTGAAGGAGCAGCTCGGCTCGTCCTCAACCCAGCGCACAAACGCCAAGCCCTTTGCGCCGATACCGCGCACATACTCGGTGAGCTTGTCGATTTCTTTTCTTGTATATACGGACGCGGCATTTTTAGCCACAATACAGCGCACGGAACCGCCTGCTTTAATCGGGTTGCTGAATACACCGAACTCGCTGTCCTTAACAAGCTCAGAAATGTCTTGAATCTTCATCCCGAAGCGGACGTCGGGCTTGTCGGATCCGTAGTTTTCCATAGCCTCTTTATATGACATTTTCATAAACGGAGTTTCGAGCTCTTTGCCCAAAACTTCTTTGAAAAGACGCTTGAACAGTCCCTCGTTGATTTCCATAATTTCGTCAGCGTCACAGAAGCTGAGCTCCATATCAATCTGGGTGAACTCGGGCTGACGGTCGGCGCGCAAATCCTCGTCGCGGAAACAGCGCGCAAGCTGAATGTAACGGTCAAAGCCCGATAACATCAAAAGCTGCTTGTAAATCTGGGGCGACTGGGGCAGAGCGTAGAACTTGCCCTGATGAATTCTTGACGGAACGAGATAGTCGCGCGCGCCCTCGGGCGTGCTTTTTATCATCATAGGAGTTTCTATCTCGATAAAATCATTCTCGTAAAAATAGTCGCGGGTAACCTTGGCTATTTTGCTGCGGAGCAGAAGATTGTCCTGAAGCGGCTTTCTTCTGAGGTCAAGATAACGGTGCTTGAGGCGGATTTCCTCGCCCGTCTTGCTGTCGTCGATAATCTCGAAAGGCGGAGTCTGAGCTTTTGAGAGAACGCGAAGCTCCTTGACCTGAATTTCGATATCGCCTGTGGGGATTTTGTCGGTCTTGGCGCTTCGTTCGGCTACAACACCTCTCGCGCCGAGTACAAACTCGCTGCGGCAGGCTGAGGCTTTCTCAAAAACCTCCTTATCGGTTTCGTCCGAGAAAGCGAGCTGAACAATACCCGTTCTGTCACGCAAGTCGATAAAGATAAGCTGACCGAGGTCTCTCTGACGCTGTACCCAGCCGAAGAGCGTAACCTCTCTGCCGACGTCGCTTATTCTTAAATTTCCGCACATATCGGTCCTTTTTAGACCTGTCATAAATTCTGCCATTACTCCACACCCTCGCTGAATTTCGCGGCAAGCTGAATATCCGAGAACTTCTCGGCGAAAGAGCTGTCAAGCTCAATCTCCGTCTGTTCGCCTGTCGTCATATTTTTTACCTTTGCTTTGTTTTCGTCGAGCTCGTTGTCGCCGATAACCATACTGAACCGCGCGCCGATTTTGTCGGCGTACTTCATCTGGGCGCGCAAGCCTCTGCCGACAACGTCCGTCTCAGCGGAAAGCCCGCAGGAGCGCACCGCGCCGATAAGCTCAAACGCCTTGACCTGAGCGTTGTCGCCCAAGCCCGCTATGTAAAGCGCGCAGGGTTCGGGTCGGGGGATTTCGATACCCTGATTTTCCATCACCATAAGGAGTCTTTCCAGTCCCATAGCGTAGCCGAGGGAGGGCAGGTGCTGTCCGCCTAGCTCCTCTACAAGACCGTCGTAGCGGCCGCCGCCGCAGACTGTTCCCTGGCTTCCTATAGCGTCCGACACAAACTCAAATACTGTCTTTGTATAATAATCCAGTCCTCTTACAATGGTCGGATTGACTTTGTAGTCAATGCCCGCGGTTGTAAGGTAGGTTTTTACCTGCTCAAAATGGCTGTCGCATTCCTCACAGAGATAGTCGAGAATACTCGGAGCGTTCTTTGCAATCTCAGAACAGCTCGGAACCTTGCAGTCGATGAGTCTCATCGGATTTTTCTCCAAACGGTTGAGACAATTACCGCACAGCTTGTCCTTAAACTGCGAGAAATACTCTTTTAACGCCCTGTTATATTTCGGTCTGCACTCGGGACAACCAATGGAGTTAATCTCAAGATGCAGATTTTTAATCTGTAAACGCTTAAAGATTGAATCAGCGAGCGAGATAACCTCAGCGTCCGCTAAGGGAGAGGATGTACCGTATTCCTCAATGCCGAACTGGTGGAACTCCCTGAGCCTGCCCGCCTGAGGCTTTTCATAGCGATAGCAGGATGTGAGGTAATACGCCTTAATCGGCAAGCCTTCGTTGGTCAAAGCGTGCTCGAGCACTGCTCTCGCCGCGCCCGCTGTACCCTCGGGACGAAGCGTAACGCTCTCGCCGCCCTTTGTGTCAAAGGTGTACATCTCCTTTTGAACAACGTCGGTGGTTGCTCCTACGCCTCTCGCGAAGAGCTCCGTGTGTTCAAACACGGGTGTGCGCATTTCCTTGAAGCCGAAATTTGCCGCTTCCTCCCGCATTATGTTTTCTATAAACTGCCACCGGTAGCTCTGCTTGGGCAAAACGTCCTCGGTGCCTTTAATCTTCTTTGTGATTACTCCCATTTTTCCCTCCAAAAAATTCAATAAACGCAACTAACGGGCAGCGCCAGCCGCCCGATAGCAAATTTTGATTAATTTACTTGATGATATTACGCCAGTCGAGGTCGCCGCGCTCAAGTCCGTGGATGAGCACCTCCGCCGTCGCGATGTTTGTCGCCACGGGAATGTTGTGCATATCGCAAAGCCTTAACAGATTCATATCGTTGGGCTCGTTGGGCTTTGGGTTGAGCGGGTCGCGGAAGAACAAAAGCATATCAATCTCGTTGCACGCTATTCTGGCGGCAATCTGCTGGTCTCCGCCCTGTGAGCCCGCGAGAAAGCCCGTTACCTGCAAGCCTGTCGCCTCGGATATAATCTTACCCGTTGTGCCTGTAGCGCAAAGGTTATTGCGGCTCAAAATTCCGCAGTAGGCTATACAAAACTGAATCATCAGTTCCTTTTTTTCATCGTGCGCGATAAGAGCAATATTCATAGTGTCCTCCTTTGTTTACGAGGTTTTGCCCCGAAAATTTCTATCTATCCTCTGAAAGCGAGCGGTACAATATACCCCTCTACACGTTTTGCCAAACAATCAAATATATTCATAGCGGGACACCAGCTTTGTCCCGAGAGTCCGTTCTGGATTATCGAGCTGAGTCTGAAATCCATAGGAATCAACGCTATAAGCTGTGTGCCTGATATGTCGATAACCGCGTCCAAATCCTCGTAGCAGTCGAGCTCCGCAAACTGCTTGCGGTCAAAGCGGTTGATGACAAGCCTGATGTTCTGAATGTTCAAATCAATAAGCTTGCGGCGGATTTTAATCGCGCCGCGTAGGCTTGTGGGTTCCGCTATCGTCACAATAAGCGCCCTGTCGGCGGGAGCCGCGGCTGTGGCAAAGCCCGAGCCTATGCCCGCGGGAGAGTCAATAATAACATAATCGTAGTGTGTTTTTAAATCATCGACGAGCTGTTTAAATACAAACGGGCTGATTTCGTTATCCGAATCGAATGGCGCCGCCATCAGATACAGCTCTGAGAGGTTTTTGCTCCTGTACACCGCTTCCTCGGGCTTGCAGTTGCCGCAAACCGCGTCGGAACAATCAAAAAGTATCTCCTGCTCTACGTCAAGCATAAGGTCAAGTCCGCGCATTCCGCAGTCGCAGTCAATGAGCAAAACTCTTTTGTTTTGTTTTACCAGAGCCACCGCCAAACCGACACAAACAGTAGATTTGCCTGTACCGCCTTTTCCGGAAGCTACAACAATAACGTCGTTCATAACACTACCTCGTTTACATCTTAACACAAATTGAAAAAAAGAGCAATCCCAAAGACGCAATTTTTATTCACAAAAATACAGCCTATTTCTTGTTGAAAATGCCCTAAAAACCTGTTGTTTCCTGATTTTTGAGTGTTTTCCGATAACAATAATGTTTTTCAAAATTACAATCTTAATACTTCTCTTTTTTATTGAACTGTCTTGTAATATAATTAGACTGGATAAATATGATAGGAGGACTATCTATGAACAAACATACGGTATATGTAGCGGGCAAGCACTTTGTACTGCTCAGCGACGACAAAAGCGAATATGTACAGAATCTCGCCGAGGAAGTAAACGAGACCATCTCCAAGCTTTCCGTTGAAAATCCGTCGCTTGACCGCAGGGGCGCGGCAATACTTTGCGCTCTCGATTACGCTGACGATATGCACAAGGCGGAGTCAAAGAACAAAAGCCTCTCGGAAAAGGCTCAGCCGCTGATTTCACAGGCGGACAAGCAGTCCAGGCAGCTCAAAGAGCTCAAGGAAACGCTCGCTGAAAAAGATAACGAAATCGTCAAGCTCAAAAAGGAGCTCGACGATTTGCGTACAGCTTTCGAAAAATCCACACACGTTCTTGACGGCTCGGGAATGGTAAAAAATAATCCCTCTCCCAAGCCCGACAACTATAACAACCACAACAATCATCAAAAGAAAAAAACCAACAAGGGCTACAGACCTATGCGTCAGTACACTCTCTTTGACGATGAAAAATAACAAACCCATTGAGATACTGGCTCCCTGCGGCGGGATGGATTCTGTAATTGCCGCCGTTCGTTCGGGAGCTGACGCGGTGTATCTTGGTTCGACCGACTTTTCGGCAAGAGCGGGCGCTGAAAATTTTGACAAAAACGCTCTCAAAACCGCCGTAGATTACTGTCATATCAGGGGAGTTAAGGTATATTTAACTCTCAATACGGTTGTCTTTGACAGCGAGCTTGAGGATGTAAAGGACACCATAATTTCCGCGGCAAAAGCCAAGGTTGACGCGCTTATCGTTCAGAATATGGGCGTTGCCGAACTTAGCAAAAAGCTTGTTCCCGACTTACCGCTTCACGCTTCTACACAAATGAGCGTGCATTCCCCGAGCGGAGCAAAGCTTCTGTATGAAGCGGGCTTTAAACGCGTTGTGCTTTCCCGTGAACTGAGCAGGGGAGAGATTAAGGAAATCGTCGAAAGCTGTCCCCAAATTGAACTGGAGGTTTTTGTCCACGGAGCGCTGTGTATGAGTGTTTCGGGACAGTGCTATTTCAGCGCGGTTCTGGGCTCCCGAAGCGGCAACCGCGGGCGCTGCGCCCAGACCTGCCGACTGCCGTTTTCGGTTAACGGCAAACAGGGCTATGCTCTCAGCCTTAAGGACAACAGCATTATAGAATATATCCGTGATCTGGAAAGTATCGGCGTGTGCTCCGCCAAAATTGAGGGCAGACTCAAACGCCCCGAGTATGTCGCCGCTTCGGTAAAAGCGTGCGTCTTGTCTCGCGACCAGGGATATATTGACGAAAAAACTAAGGAAAACCTCGCGAGCGTATTCTCCCGCACGGGATTTACTGACGGATATTACAAATCAAAACGCGGTTACGAAATGTTCGGTTTCAGGCAAAAGGAAGACGTCGTTTCCGCCACTTCAAGGCTGCTTGCAGAAATCCGCAACGACTACAAGAACGAAGCCAAAAGGGTAAAATTACAGGCTGAATTCAAAGCTAAAATCGGAGATTCTCCGATATTAAAATTATCTTGCGGCGATATTGTTTTTGAAACCGCCTCAGACGCTTTGTGTGAAACAGCTGTCAACCGTCCTTTAACCGAGGACAATGTCAGAAAACAGCTCCTCAAAACAGGCGGAACGCCCTTTGAAATTACTCAACTTACAGTAAATATTGACGAAAATTTAAGTATTCCTTTGTCGGCACTAAACAAGCACCGCCGCGAAGCGCTTGATAGGCTGTCCTTACTGCTTGTTGATTCATATCCCGACTACAAATTTGCTGATTACTGTATTCCAAAACCTATACCTTATACAACAAATTCGCACAAACAATATGCGAGGTTCACCTCAACCAAAATCGGTGTTGGATTCAAGGCTTTTGACCTGTGTTTTATTCCGCTGAACAGCTCGGATAAGGAGATTACCCGCTTACAAAATTCGGGATTTAAACTCGGTATAGAAATTCCCAGAACACTTTTCTCTCGGGAAAAGTCGATAATCAACAACCTTGAGCGGATTAAAGAGCTGGGAATAAACGACGTACTCTGCAACAATCTCGCCGCGGTGTATATAGCAAAAGAACTCGGGATGAGTATTCACGGCGGGTTCGGACTGAATTTTACCAATACTCTCGATTTGCTGTGGGCTGAGGAATACGGCTTTACTTCCACAGAGCTCAGTTTTGAACTGAAATTCGACCAAATTGACCGTTTAGGCGGCAATATTCCCCGCGGAATTATAGTTTACGGCTATCTTCCCGTTATGCTGACACGCAATTGTCCCAACAAAAGCGCCGATATCAGCTGCAAAACCTGCGGAGGACAGGCAAAAATGAAGGATAGGCTTGGTAAAACTTTCATTTTTTATTGTGATAATAACGCCGCGGAAATCCTCAATACGGTGCCGCTGAACGTCGTTGAGTCGGCAAAATATTCAAAACATCTTGACTTTGGCGTTTTTCGCTTTTCTGTGGAAAACTATGTTGAAAAAGTTGAAACTTTCCCCGATTTCATCGGAATTCTTCAAAACACTCCCGAAAAAACCCACGGCTTGTATCTGAGGGGCGTCAAGTAGATATTTTTCCCGATACGAATTTTTTAATTTTCTAATCGCGAATTTATTAAAATTACTTATTGGAACTATAAAAAGTGTATAAATATTACTTAAATGTATTTTTGCAGGAAAATATTTAAAAGTTGCAGAAACGAGGTCGCTATGGAACTCAAAATAAAAAAGCTGAGAAAGAACGCCAAACTCCCGACAAGAGGCACGGCGGGCTCGGCAGGTATGGACTTGTACGCCTGCATAGACGAGAGCATAACCATAAATTCGGGGGATTTAAAAGTTATTCCTACGGGTATCGCGATAGCCCTTCCCGACAATTCGTGCGTCGCCTATCTTTACGCCCGCTCGGGGCTGGGGGTAAAGCACGGAATCTGCCTGTCAAACGGCGTCGGGGTTATAGATTCGGACTATCGAGGAGAAGTCTGCGTAGGTTTGTGTAATGTATCAGATGAACCTTATACGATTACACCCTTTGAGAGGATTGCTCAGATGGTAATTTCGCCCGTGATTATTCCCGAATTGGTCGAAACCGACACGCTTGACAATACCGAACGAGGTTCGGGGGGCTTCGGTTCAACAGGAAAGGATTAAATTTCGACAAATAATTATTGATTTAATCGGGCTAATAGGATATAATTTAAAAAGATAATGAAAGGAGTAAACAAATATGTTTTCTTTTTCAAAAGATATAGGAATCGATTTAGGCACAGCGAATACTCTGGTGTGCATTAAAGGGAAGGGTATCGTTATGCGCGAGCCTTCGGTTGTGGCTGTTGACATCCGCACCGACACCGTTCTCGCCGTAGGCGAGCAGGCGCGCGATATGATTGGCCGTACACCCGGCTCAATCGTTGCCGTCCGTCCTCTAAAGGACGGTGTAATCGCTGACTTTGATATCACCGCGACAATGCTTAAGCACTTTATCCGCAAGGCGGCGAAGCCCGGTATATTCAGCAAACCCCGAATCGTAATCTGTATGCCCACAGGCGTTACCGAGGTTGAGAGACGCGCGGTAGAGAACGCGGCTGTTCAGGCTTCGGGCAGCAAAAACATTCTTCTCATTGAAGAGCCTATGGCTGCCGCTATCGGCGCGGGTCTTCCCGTGGACGAGCCCACAGGTTCAATGGTTGTAGACATCGGCGGCGGTACCGCTGAGGTTGCCGTTATTTCACTGGGTGACATCGTAACCGCCTGCTCCGTACGGGTAGCGGGGGACAAGTTTGACGAATCCATCGTTACATACATCAAGAAAAAATATAACCTCCTCATAGGCGACAGAACCGCCGAGGAGATTAAAATAGAAATCGGCTCCGCGTTCCCCTACAAGGACGAACACGATATGACCGTAAAGGGCCGTTCACTGGAGACAGGTCTGCCCAAGGACATTACAATCACAGCCGAGGAAATCAGAACAGCCCTCGCCGACCCGATTATGGTTATTGTGGAAGCAATCAAAAACACTCTGGAGAAAACTCCGCCCGAGCTTTCCGCCGACATCATTGACCACGGCATTATGCTGACAGGCGGCGGAGCGATGCTTCGAGGTCTTGACCGCCTTGTAATGCAGGAGACAGGTATGCCCGTTCATGTGGCGGAGCGTCCGCTTGATTGTGTAGTTGAAGGCGCGGGCAAACGCCTTGGCGGTATCAGAGAATACAAACACAACAGAGAGTAAACTAACATATATTTCGGTCAGTACTCAGCAATCAGTAAGTTGTCTAATAACTGACTACTGAACGCTGACTACTGACTGCTTTTATTATTATGAGAGATTTTTTATCAACCAAAAGCGCAAAAATTCTTATTGCAACCCTCGCGGTTATCCTTGTTGTCGCCATACTCGGCGCGACAGGCAACCCTTGGGTTTCTTCCGCTTTCGGTTTTATAACCAACGGTCTGTCCTCCGTTACCGCTAATCTTACCGATGGGGACAAGGATTATGAGACTTTAAAAGCCGAAAACGAAAAGCTGAAGCAGGACATAGCCGACCTGAGAACTCAACTGGTGGATTATTATGACGTTAAATCCGAAAACTCACGTCTTTGGAAGTATTATAAGCTCAAAAAGTCCAATCCCGACTATGAAATTCTGCCCGCTTCGGTAATCCGCCGTGACACAAACGAGGCTTTTTACTCATTTACAATCGACGCGGGAAGTACCTCGGGCATATCAGTTCAGGACCCTGTTATCACCGAAAACGGAGTAATCGGTTTTGTTAATTCCGTTAATGCCACCAGCAGCAAGGTCACAACTATCCTTTCTCCCGATTTGCAGGCGGGAGCGGTTGACAAAAAGACCGGCGAGAGCGGTATCGTAACAGGCAGCGCTGCCCTCAGCGATGAAAACAAAACAGCCTTCACAAAAATCGACGCCAACGCCAAGGTCAAGAAGGGTGATATCATTGTAACCTCGGGAATCGGCGGCGTTTACCCATCGGACCTTATTCTCGGCAAAGTTACCGATATCAGATATGACGACTATGACGCGGCGAAGTACGCCGTAATCAAGCCTTTTGAGGACATCAAGGCTGTTACTGATGTTGTAGTTCTGACCGATTTCAAAAACAAGGGAGAGATAAAGAAGGGGGCTGACTGATGGAGCGGCGATATACTGTATTCCGTTATTTTGCCTATTCGCTCGAGCTTTTGCTTTTGTTCATATTGCAGACTACTCCGCGTTTGCTGCCCGAATTATTCGGCAGCAAGCCTTTGCTTTTATTGCCTGCGGCAATCACAATCTCACTTTTGGAGAGCGAGCTTCCCGCAATGTTTTTCGGTATGGCGGCAGGACTGCTGCTTGACTTTGGCTACAGTGACAACATCGGCTTTTTTACGATAACTTTGACTTTGTCGTGTTTCTTTATTGGTCTTATTTTCAGGGATTATCTGGTAATCAGTTTCTTTAACGCGACTGTTTTTCTCTTTATGTTCTGCACATCGCTGCTCATACTGTACTTTATGTTCAGCTATGTTTTCGTGGGAAAGGCTGATGTTTTCTATTACTTCTCACATCACTATATTTCCCGCATTATATACACCTTTGTGTGCGGTTTATTGTTGTATTTTCTCAACAAGTTTCTTTACAAAAATCTCAGGGATACCTGATTTTAAATATTTCATTAAAGCGAGGTGATTATTATGCTTCCCAGCGAGGAAAAAGAGAGCAAACGGCAGGAAAAGCGTTTTCTTCAGCGCCGTTTCACTATCTGCGTAATAATCATCGCCGTTATTTTTTCGGGCTTTGCGATACGGCTTTTTATGTGGCAGATTATTGACGGAGCAAGCTACAAAAAGCTCGCGACAACCTCCACCGCCTATACTGTCACCACCGACGCGACTCGCGGTGAAATTCTCGACTGCAACGGTAAAGGACTCGCCGTTAACCGCACTAGCTATCGGATTATTATAGACAAGCTGTTTATGAAGCCCGAAAAACTCGATTCCACCATTCTTTCTCTTATCAAGCTGATGAACACAGGCGGGGAAAAGTGGATAGACGCTTTGCCTATAAAGCTCACGTCCGACGGCAAATACAAGTTCAAGGATGGTATGGCGGACGAGATTAAAACTCTCAAGTCCTCGGATTATCTTGACTTAAAGGCGAGCGATACCGCAGATATGTGTATAAAGCTTTTGACGGAACGCTATGAACTCGAAAAATTCAAGGACAATCAAACTGACCTGAGAAACTTAATCTCGGTACATTACAATATGGAGCTGAACGCCTATTCAAATTCCACCCCTTATGTATTCGCGAAGAAAATCTCCTCTGATATGGTCGCGATTGTGAGCGAAAATATGCAGGGAGTCAGCGGCGTTGATATCCAGACGTTTCTGACGCGTTCCAGCCCCACGGGTTCCCTCGCTCCTCATATAATCGGCGCTCTGGGAAGTATCACTCAGGAAGAATTTGAGGCAAAAACAAAAGAGGGCAAGGACTACGGCTTTAACGATAGTATCGGAAAATTCGGCGTGGAGAGCGCGCTTGAGGACGAGCTCAAGGGAGTAGGCGGAGAACGCCTTGTCCAGAAGGACGCCGAGGGTAACGTTACCAAGGTCGCGAGCTCAGTCGAGGCAAAGCCGGGGCACACAGTTTACCTCACTCTTGACTCAAATCTTCAGAAGGTTGCCAACCAATCTCTGGAAAAGCAAATCAACGCGGCAAGAAAGCACGGCGAAACCGAAGCTCTCACCAAAGGCAAGAATTCAGGCGAGGACTGCGCCACAGGCGCTGTGGTTATGCTTGACGTCAGGGATTTTTCCGTACTGGCGGCGGCAAGCTATCCTTCATATAACTTAAATAAGTACTCTAATTACGATGATTATTATGTAGCTTTGTCAAAGGATAAAAATGCTCCACTGTATGACAGAGCGTTGATTGGTTCGTTTGCCCCGGGTTCGGTGTACAAACCATGTGTGGCGTGCGCCGCTTTGCAGGAGGGTATCATCAACTCCGCGACTACATTTGAGTGTACCAAAAAATACACCTTCTACCCAACAAATCCTGTTGCTTGTATGGGTTATCACGGATATATCAGCCTTAATCCCGCAATCGCGCAGAGCTGTAACTGCTATTTCGCGGAAACAGGCAGACGGTTGGGCATCAACACAATGTACCTATATGCCGAAAAGTTCGGTCTCGGTGAAAAGACAGGGCTTGAGGTTGACGAAGGAACAGGTATCCTCGCGGGACGCGACAGCACGGCCTGGCAGGAAGGCAATACCGTCCAAGCGGCTATCGGTCAGTCCGACAACGCTTTTACTCCTGTTCAGCTCGCCGCATATACGGCGACAATCGCCAACAACGGAACAAGGCTGAAAACCCACATAGTAAAAGAAATTCGCGATTACGAACGCAAAAAAATACTGTTCAAAAACAACAGCAAAAAGCCCGAAAAGCTGAACACAATCGGCGTATCTAAGGGTAATCTTGACTTGGTTCAGGAAGGAATGAGGAGCGTTGTTACTTCTCAGTCTGGAACCGCGAATTCCGTATTCGGTAATTATAAAATTCCCGTTGCCGCCAAGACAGGTACCGCTGAAAACTCGGGCTCCGACCACGCGGTGTTTATCTGTTACGCTCCTTATAATAAGCCCAAGGTTGCTATCGCCGTTGTTATTGAACACGGTAAATACGGTCAATACAGTATGGGCGTTGCGAAGTCTCTGCTGGACGCTTACTTTAAATAGTTATTAGTAGTCAGTTGCTAGTTAATCGTTTACAAGAAAATATTAAAACGGCAGCGCTTCTCGAAGTGCTGCCGTTTTTTCAACTTTTTTGCGTGATTTACTAAAAACCGACTACTAACTACTGAATACTTTTAACTGTCTGTTGAGTTCCGCGCACGGCAGTCCGACAACATTATTATAGTCGCCCTTTATCTGTTTAACAAAGAGCCCCGCCTTGCCTTGGATTCCGTACGCTCCCGCTTTATCTTTCCAGTCGTTCGTTTTAATATATTCATCTATTTCACTATCGCTCAAGCTGTAAAACTCCACTTCGGTTGTTACGGAGAAACAAATTTCTTTATTGCCTTTTACTAAACAGTTTCCCGTGATGACCTTATGTGTCCGACCGCTCAGGGTTTTGAGCATTTTTACCGCGTCCTGTTCGTCCTTTGGCTTTCCGAGCATTATGCCGTCCACTATGACCGCGGTGTCGCAGCCTATTATCAGACTGTCGGGGTGTTCTTTTGCGATATGGAGCGCTTTTCGCTGCGCAATCTTTTCAGGTCGCAACTCCACCTTAATATCGTCACTTATGCTTTCGTCAATATCGGCGGGTATAATGTCAAATTTATTAACAATTACTTTTAACAGCTCTTGTCTGCGCGGTGAAGCTGACGCGAGAATTATTTTATTAATCACAATAATTACCACTTTTCACTAAGAGGCTGTGCGTTTTGCACAGCCTCTCTTAATTATTCTTCTTTTTCTTCTGTTTCTTCCGCTTCGGGTTCGCTGTTGTCAACAGGAGCGGTGGTTTCCTCTTCCTCGTCGTGAGGAAGCTGAGCAAACGAAACGACCTTGTTGTCATCCTTTATCCTCATAAGCGTTACACCCTTGGACGGTCTCGCACATACACGCACGCTGCTCGCCTGGATACGGATTACTACACCTTCCTGACTGATAAGAATGATGTCGTCGTCGGGGTTAATCACGCTGATTCCCGCAACCTTGCCGTATTTAGCGACGTGATAGTTGGTGAGACCCTTGCCGCCTCGGGACTGAACCCGGTAATTATCGGGGGTGCTGAGTCGTCCGTAGCCTGTTTCGGAAACCGTAAGGATAAGACCTGTGTCGGTGATTACGCTCATTCCGACAACCGTGTCGTTCGGCTTTAAGGTGAGAGCCTTTACGCCGCGCGCCTGACGTCCCATAGGACGTACGTCTGTCTCTTTAAAGCGGATTGCCATACCCTCGTGAGTAGCGATGATGATTTCGTTATTGCCATCTGTCATCTTAACCCAGGCAAGCTCATCGCCCTCGTTAAGGTCAAGAGCTATGAGTCCGCCCTTGCGCGCTGTATTATAAGCGCTGAGGGAAATCCTCTTGACGATACCGTATTTGGTAACCATAATGAGGTACTTGTCCTCTTCAAACTCCTTGACGGGAATCATCGAGGTAACCTTCTCATCCGTCGCGATTGGAAGAATATTCGCGATATTGATACCCTTGCTCTGGCGTGTGCCCTCGGGAATAGTATAACACTTAACCCTGTAAACTCTGCCCTTGTCGGTAAAGAAAAGGATGTAGGAATGCGTGTTGCAGATGAACATCTCTGTGGCTACGTCCTCCTCACGGGTGGACATACCCTTGACACCGCGGCCGCCGCGGTGCTGAGTTGTGTATTCGCTCTGCTCGATACGCTTGATATAGCCGTATCTTGTCATTGTTACGACGCAATCCTCTACGGGGATAAGGTCTTCTATATCAACCTCGCCGCTGATTTGACAGATTTCAGTGCGGCGCGGGTCGGCGTATTTGTTTCTGATTGCGACAACTTCGTCCTTGACAACCTCAAGAAGCGCCTGATGGTCTCCGAGGAGCTCTGTGTACTCTTTGATTTTAGCCTGAAGAGCGGCGATTTCGTCCTCGATTTTGCCGCGTTCCATATTGGTAAGCTGACCGAGACGCATCTGGACAATTGCCTGAGCCTGAACCTCGTCAAGTCCGAAGCGTTCCATCAGATTAACCTTTGCCTGGGCGGTATCCTTACTGTGTCTGATAATATCGATAACTTCATCGATATTGTCAATCGCGACTTTTAAGCCCTCCAGGATATGACATCTGTCCTGAGCTTTCTTGAGGTCAAACTGTGTTCTGCGTGTAACAATTTCCACCTGGAAATCTATGTAGAGCTGCAGGCATTCCTTTAATGTCAGAATCTTGGGTTCGCCGTTTACAATCGCGAGCAGAATCGCTCCGAAGGTAGTCTGGAGCTGAGTGTAAGAGAAGAGCTGATTGAGCACAATCTGAGGAGACGCGTCACGACGTACATCAATCTCAATGTGCATACCGTTACGGTCGGAGTGGTCCTCGATATTGGTGATTCCTTCGATTTTCTTGTCCTTAACCAAATCGGCGATATGCTCGATAAGTCTGGCTTTATTTACGCTGTAAGGAAGCTCGGTTACTACGATTTTAAAGCGGTTGTTCTTGGCTTCAACTATCTCGGTTTTAGCGCGGACAACTATCTTTCCGCGGCCTGTAGCGTATGCTGCGCGGATTCCGCTTCTTCCCATAATAATGCCGCCTGTGGGAAAATCGGGACCGGGAATACATTCCATAATATCCGCGATTTCGGCGTCGGGATTTTCAACAAGAAGCTCTATCGCGTCTACAACCTCGCCGAGATTGTGGGGAGGAATGTTTGTCGCCATACCTACGGCTATACCGCTGGAGCCGTTTACAAGCAGATTCGGGAAACGGCTGGGCAGAACCGTGGGCTCTTCCAGTCTGTCGTCATAGTTGGGAGCAAAGTCAACCGTCTTTTTGTCGATATCCGTCAGCATCTCTGTCGAGATTTTGCTCATTCTGGCTTCTGTATATCTGTAAGCCGCGGGCGGGTCGCCATCAACTGAACCGAAGTTTCCGTGTCCGTCAACGAGCATATATCTCATTGAGAAATCCTGAGCCAATCGTACCAAAGCGTCATAAACGGACGCGTCACCGTGGGGGTGATACGCTCCCAGTACGGCGCCGACTGTATCAGCGCACTTATGGTAGGGTTTGTTGGGTTCCAGACCTCTCTCATACATAGTGTATAGGATACGTCTGTGAACAGGTTTGAGTCCGTCTCGCACATCTGGCAGCGCGCGGCTCACGATAACTGACATCGAATAGTCGAGAAAGCTCTGCTTCATTTCCTTTTCGACGTCAACGTCAAGTATTCTTCCGCCTACTTCTCTGATTTCGTTTTCATTACTCACTTTATTCACCTCATTATTTCATTTACCCTATAACGTCGCTTTTATCTTTTCGTATAACTCGGGCATACGTTTACGCAGGCTGCAGGGTCTGAACGTTTTGCTGTCCACTATTCCGTGCTCGGTTGTGCCGTAGCCCAGTTCGGTTTCGCTGCCGTCTTCGTTTATCTTTTTTACTGTATAAGTAAATTCCATCTGTGCCGCTCTAAGTCCGATTACCCAAGTGCGGATAATGATTTTATCCTCATAGAAAGCGGGATTTTTATAGTGGCAGGTAAGGTTGGTAAGCGGCATCATAACTCCCGCTTTTTCCATTTCGCTTACGCTTATACCGTAAAGTTTAATGTAGTCTGTTCTGCCTACCTCATACCATACGGGATAATTGGAGTGGTGGGCAATTCCCATTCGGTCGGTTTCTGCATAGCGGACTGTAATATATGATTTCGAGTGCATAGCTTACTCCTTATACATCCAGGTTCTGAACAAACTTGGCGTTAGTTTCGATAAACTCCCGTCTGGGCTCTACCTTGTCGCCCATAAGAATACTGAATGTCTCGTCGGCTGCTTCCGCGTCGCTTAAATTAACCTTCAGCATCAAACGTGAGTTGGGATCCATTGTGGTCTCCCACAACTGTTCAGCGTCCATTTCACCGAGACCTTTGTAACGCTGGATTTCTGTTTTTCCTTCGATTGATTTCAAAATATTGTCGCGTTCAATATCGGAATATGCGTATCTGTGCTCCTTGCCCTTAGTGATTCTGTAAAGCGGAGGCTGCGCGATATATACGTGACCGCCCTCAATCAAAGGACGCATAAAGCGGAAGAAGAACGTCAGAAGAAGAGTTCTGATGTGCTGACCGTCGACGTCGGCATCCGCCATAATGATAACTTTGCCGTAGCGAAGCTTTTCTATGTCAAATTCTTCTCCGATACCTGTTCCCAGCGCGGTTATTACAGGCGTCAGTTTGTCGTTGCCGTAAACTCTGTCGAGTCTGGCCTTTTCCACGTTGAGCATTTTACCCCAAAGCGGGAGAATAGCCTGAATACGTCTGTCGCGTCCGCCTTTTGCGGATCCGCCCGCGGAGTCGCCCTCGACGATGAATATCTCGGTTTCCTCGCTGTCCTTTGACTGGCAGTCGGCGAGTTTACCCGGGAGCTGCGCTCCCTCAAGCGCGGATTTACGTCTTACGTTTTCTCTTGCCTTACGAGCTGCTTCTCTCGCTCTTGCGGATGCAAGCGCCTTGTCAAATATGACTCTGGCAATCGCGGGATTTTCCTCGAGGAATATCGAGAGCTTTTCGCTGAGAAGTTTATCTACCATTGTTCTGACTTCGGTGTTGCCGAGCTTAGCCTTGGTCTGTCCTTCAAACTGGGCTTCCTTGACCTTTACGCTGATTACAACGGTAAGACCTTCTCTTACATCCTCACCCGAAAGATTTTTGTCGTTTTCTTTGAGTTTGTTGAATCGGCGGGCATAGTCGTTCATAACTCTTGTAAGAGCTCTCTTGAAGCCTTCCTCGTGAGTACCGCCGTCAACCGTATGAATATTATTCGCGAATGACAGCATCAGCTCGTTGTAGCTGTCGGTGTACTGCATAGCGACCTCAACGGTTACGGTATCCTCGGCGTTCTTTGAGGAGAAGTATATAACTTCGGGATGTATTGGGTCCACGTGCTTCTTTTTGTTGAGGAATTCTACAAAGCTGCTTACACCGCCCTCATAATAAAAGTTCTTCTGAACGGTTTCCTCTTCTCTTTCGTCGCGGAGCTCAATGTGAATTCCCGCATTCAGAAAGGCCTGCTCTCTGAGGCGCTTTTTGAGAACGTCAAAGTCGTAAACTGTGGTTTCCTTAAAGATTTTCGCGTCAGCTTTGAATCTGACTTCGGTTCCTTTGTCAGAGGACTTTCCGATTTTCTTTAAATCGGTGACAATCTTTCCGCGTTCATATCTCTGGAAGTAAATATCCTCGCCGTCGCAGACTTTGACTTCAACCCATTCGGAAAGAGCGTTTACAACCGACGCGCCGACGCCGTGAAGTCCGCCCGAAACCTTGTATCCGCCGCCGCCGAACTTACCGCCCGCGTGGAGAACCGTAAAGACGAGCGTAATCGCGGGAACGCCTGTTTTTTCGTTTATACCTACAGGAATTCCGCGTCCGTCATCCTTAACTTTTATAATATTGTCGGGCTCGATAACCACGTCAATTTTTGAGCAATAGCCTGCCAGGGCTTCGTCAATGGAGTTGTCCACTATCTCATAAACAAGATGGTGAAGTCCGCGCGGTCCCGTAGAGCCTATGTACATACCCGGTCTTTTGCGGACTGCTTCCAATCCTTCCAGAACCTGTATGTCGTCCGCGCCGTATTCATTTTCTACTTTAGACATTTTGATTTCTTCATTTTCCACAATAATTACCTCCATCTGCAAATCTTTATTCGATATCTCTTATTTTTTGTAGCTTATAAAAAACGGAATTAATAACATTATTATTATTACCGCCGCGATACTTACTATTGAAATCGGAATTATACTTGCAAAAACATTCGACGACCTGTTCAGTATAACTATGTTGATTAATACCGCTATGACGCATATTATCACTGACAAAACAGCTATTCCGACTCGGCTGTTGCGAAATTCTTTTTTACAGTGATAACATTTTATAACTTTCTTTTTGTTGTTATCTTTGACCTCTTTATATCTGTAAACCGTATTACAGTGAGGACATACAGGCAGTTTAAACATAATTACAGATATCTATTGGCTGTGTATTTATTTCCGTTAGGTTTTTCTTTCTTCGGAACATATTGCTTTACATCATCATAAACCTCTGATTCCTGAGTATATGTCGGCTGAGGTGTGTGAACTCTTTTCAGTGTAGACTGAGATGATGTGTGTGCCTCGCTCACATCCTCTATAATCGGCACATAGTTCTCCTCTTCTTCGATTATTCTGTCTATTTTTTCCTCTATGCTTGAGGGAGCGTTCCTTTTGTTCTTGATTTCATCAAAAACTTTTTTATCAAAAATAAACTCTTTTTCAGGTATGGTATTTTCCGTTGTGACTTCCTGTTCAGTGTTTCGCTCAATATCGTCTAAAAATCTCTTTAGAGGAACAAACCTGATAAAGAAAGGAGTGCAAAAATAAAAAGCTACTAACGCGATTATCGGGGGAATAATTCCCAGAAAATTATTATAAAACGCTGAACTTCTCCAGAAAATAAAATACAGGATTATCAACAATAACAAAATAACATATGAAATCAGAAGCTTTTTATCCGCTTTTATTTTACTTTCTTTCTTACACCTATTGCACTCATATATTCCGTGCTTCTTATCATGAAACACTGTCAAATATGAAATTCGCCTTCCGCAATACGGACATTTTTTTCCTTTCATAATTTCCTCCCGTTATTTAAAATTCGTCTGTACAATGTTTGATTTGACAATTGGCTGATGTATATTTTTTTCTCATTATTTTCTTCACATATTATAAAAGATTTTGGAAGCTCGTAGCTTACGTTGATGACGTTGCCCTCTTTTTGCTGCTTTGCTAAATAGACCCTTGTGTTTTTTGATACGGTCGTATTATCCAGGTCAAAAATTCCGATAATATTCTCGGTTTTTATCACTGTTTTTTCTCCCAGATGGAGGTACATCAGTTTATCCTTCCTTCTTTTACAAAGAACTTTTTTCCGTGTTTTAAATATTCATCTTCTTCAAAATCACAGCAGGTAATAAAAACCTGATAATCGGATATTTCGTTGAGTAAAAAGCTTTGTCTTTTCTTATCCAGCTCTGACAAAACGTCATCCAGAAGTATAACAGGATTTTCTCCCGTCATTTCACTCAGAACTTTGGCTTCCGCCAGTTTAAGAGATAAAACTGCGCTCCTTTGCTGCCCTTGCGAAGCAAAAACCTTTGCCTTCTTCTGATTGATGATAATTTCAAAATCATCACGCTGCGGACCTATGTTTGTAAATCCCGTTCGGCAATCGTCGTTGACGCTGTTTTTAAGACAGTTTTTAAATTTCTCATATATTTCTTCTATAGTGTCTCCCTTTTTTGCGGAGCAGGTTGAAATATATTTTATTTCAAGCTTTTCTTTTTCGTCCGAAATACCGTTATGATATTCTTTCGCGTATTCTATAATTTTTTCTATATATTTTAATCTTTGAAATACAATTTTTGAACCTAAATTACAGAGATTTTCGTCCCATATCTCGAGCATTGTTCTGAGCTCGGGATGTTTGTAGATATCTTTAAGAAGAGCGTTTCTCTGATTCAAGGTCTGATTGTACTTTGATATAATCACAGCGTTCTGGATTCTTTCCCTGCAAATCGCGCTGTCAATAAAACGTCTTCTCGCGCTGGGACCTTTTTTTACAAGAGTTAAATCCTCAGGCGAAAACACCACAGCCGTATATTTTCCAATCAAAGAAGTTGAGGAGTGTTTTTTTACTCCGTTGATGGTGACTTCCTTTTTTCCGCCGTTATACAGGATTTCCGCTTCCTGTTCTCTGTTCTGAGAAAAAAAACTGACTTTTATTCTTGAAAAATTCTCCCCGAACTTTATAAATTCATTTTCTTTTGCTCCTCTGAAGCTGTGTCCGCCGCAAAAGAGCCATAATGATTCAAGAATATTGGTTTTTCCCTGAGCGTTATTTCCGTAAATTACGTTGATATTTTCCGAAGGTTCAATAATGCCGTCGTTAAGATTACGGTAATTTTTGAATTGTAAACCTGTAACGTACACCTTATTTCCCCTTTATACCATGATTACTTCTACCTGTTCATTATTATATTCAGCGATATCGCCTGTACGCAATTTTTTTCCGCGCATTTCGCATACTTCGCCGTTTACTTTGACATCACCGTTTTGAATAACTACTTTCGCGTGTCCGCCTGTCTGACAGAGTCCGCTGTATTTGAGCAAATCCTGAAGCTTTATATATTCGCCTTCAACTTTTATTACTTTCTTATCCATTTGACAATCTCATCGGAACAACTAAACTGACAAAGCTGTCTCCCTTTACGGGAGTGATAATCATAGGTGAAAGACTTCCGTTAAGTACCATCTTAACTTCATCCGTATCAACATTTCTGAGTGCTTCAAGCAGATATCTGTTGTTAAATCCGATTTCCACATCTTCTCCCATAATCGGAGCTGATATTTTATCGTTGGCTTTTCCTACAGCGGAAGTACAGGAAAGATGAATTTCGTCAGTTGAAAAGTTGCATCTTACGGGGCTCTGAATCTTATCGCTGTTTAGCAAAGCCATTCTGTCGACCGAACTGATAAGACTTCTTGTATTAATTATAACCTCTGTTTTTGCTGTTTTAGGAATTGTACTGTTATAATCAAGGAATGTTCCTTCAATTAATCTTGAAATAACCGAGTATTCTTCAATCTTAAAGAGAATATGTCTTTGTCCGATACTGATATTTACATTTTCGTCGTCGCTGATTAATTTCAGAATTTCATTCTGTGTTTTTCCGGGAACAACAAATTGAGAATTAATATCGCTGTCGATTTCTTCTTTTCTTACAGCCATTCTGTATCCGTCAATCGCGACTATTTTAAAAGTCTTGTCCGAAATATCGAACAGCGAACCTGTGTATATAGGTTTTGAATTATTATCGGAAACAGCGTAAACAGTGCTCTTGATCATATCTTTGAGAATATCGCCCTTGATTTCGATATTCTCATTTTCCTCAAATGTGGGTAAATCGGGATATTCAACTGACGACATTCCGACAATCTGGTAATCCGCCTGTCCGCTTGTGATATAAGTAATCATTCTGTCGTCGGTTTCAATACATACTACTTCCTCGGGAAGCTTTCTTACTATTTCGGAGAATAATCTCGAGCTGACCACTACTTCTCCCTGTTCCTGTATTGTCGCGTCTATGCTCGTTGTAATTCCTATCTCAAGATCATATCCCGAAATTGATAATTTTGAACCATAGGCTTTCAAAAGAATACCTTCCAACGCGGGAATAGAGGCTTTGCTTGAAACAGCTCTTGATACGTTATTTACCGCTTCGGCTAAATCTGTTCTTAATAGATTGATTTTCATTTTTATTCTCCTTTGATTACTAACTAAGAATACATAATTATAATTATTAACAGTAGTAGTAGTAGGGTATGTTAAAATGTTAAAATATTAAAAAGTTTAGATTATAATTGAATTTTTAAGAATATTTTATTATTTTGAAAATGTTGAAAAAGTTTAAAATTTTAAAGCTTTAATAATTTATCTGAGAAATTGTTAAAAAATTAAAGTTAAAAGTTGAGAAAAAAGTGGAAAATTATTCCGTGCTGCAGTTTTTAATAATATCCTCAACTATAGATTTCAATTTTGAGTCCTGCTTCATCTTTTTGTTAGTTGTATCAATGGCGTATTTTATAGTTGAGTGGTCCCTGCCGCCGAACTCTTTTCCTATATTTTCCTGGGTGAGATTTGTCAGTTCATTAACAATGTAGATTGCAACCTGTCTTGGTTTGCTTATATAGGCGCTTCGGTTGTTTGAGCTTCTCAGCTCCTCGGAATTAACATTATAGGTTCTTGCAACTTCTTCAATAATCTTTTCAACTGTTACTTCGGGGGGAGTATCATTGTTTAAAATGTCAGCAATAATATTTTGAACGGATTTGATAGAAGGTTTTTCTCCGTCAAGATTATTTTTTGCTTTAATCTTTTTGACAGTTCCCTCCAGCTGACGAATATTGCTTTTTACATTGGTGGCGATGTATTCGCAAACATCGTTTGGAATTTCAATATTCATTATATCGGCTTTTCTCTTGATGATTGCGATTCTTGTTTCTAAATCGGGCGGCTGAATGTCAGCTATAAGTCCCATTTCAAATCTGCTTCTGAGTCTGTCGTCCAGAGTTTTGATTTCCTTGGGGGGTCTGTCGGATGTGAGGATTATCTGCTTTTGATCCTGATATAAGGTTTCAAATGTATGGAAGAATTCCTGCTGCGTACTTTCCTTGCCGCCGATAAATTGAACATCGTCAACGAGAAGTACGTCGTTATATCTATATTTTTGTCTGAACTCGGACATGGAAACTTTATGTAGGGATTCAATCAAATCATTGGTGAAGTCCTCACCTTTTACATAGCAAATTGTTTTTGAAGGGTCATTCTTTTTTATTTCATTGCTAATAGCGAAAAGCAAGTGAGTTTTTCCCAATCCTGAATTTCCGTAGAGAAAAAGAGGGTTATATGCTTTTGACGGATTTTGGGCAACAGCCAAACAAGCCGCGTGAGCAAATTTGTTTGAGTTGCCGACGATAAAGGTGTCAAAGGTATATTCATACTCGTCATTAGAGGAAGGCGTAATAGGATTAACAATTTCCTCGACTTCTGTTTCTTCGGGAATTTTAAATATTATTTTTATGTCGGTATCAAATACCGCTTTAAAAGCCTCGCTCAAAAGAACCAGATAACAGCGCTCCAGGGTTTTCCTGTGAAAATCATTGGGAACGAGAAGATTTGACTCTTTTTTATCCAAATCTATACCGATAGGCTCAATCTTACTTATCCATGTATTATAAGCGACGTCTGTGATATTTTTTTTGCAATATTCACATATTACTTTCCAAGCATCATCAAAACGGTCCATAAATAAAATCCTTTCTTTTTTGTGGTTGCAAAATTTTCCACAATACTACGTTTATTATATCAAAATTGTTGATAAAAAGCAACTAAATTTTTGTAATATATAAGTATATTAATAACATTAATATTACAATTTTTTATGTTTTTTGAATTTATTTGAAATTGAATAATAATAGTGTGTCAAAAAACGCATAAATACTATATATTGTGTCTTGAAATTGTAATATAAAAAATTATAAAATTTAGTTGACGAAAAGGCTTTTTTGTACTATAATGCTATATTGCAAGTATAATGCAAGGTTATGTGTCCGAAAGGAGGTAAAGGATAATGAAAAGAACATACCAGCCCAAGAAGCTCCACAGGAAAAAGGAGCATGGTTTCAGAAAAAGAATGTCAACGTCTAACGGAAGAAAAGTTCTCGCAAGAAGAAGAGCAAAAGGCAGAAAAAAGTTGTCATATTAATTGAGACCACTTTTTTATGTGGTCTTTATTTCTTTATGGGAAATCGTCCCGTAAGTTCAGGTGGTTATAATGAGTGAGATTCTCACTTTAAAAGAAAACAAGGATTTTCACAGGCTTTACAATAAAGGCAAAAGCCAAATCAGTCCCGTACTTGTAACCTATATTTTAAAAAACAGAAACGATAACCTTCGATACGGTATAACCACAGGAAAAAAAATTGGAAACGCAGTCAAGCGTAACCGTGCGCGCAGAGTAATCAGAGCCGCGTTCAAGGAATGCGCTCCACACCTTAAGAGCGGATATGATATTGTTTTTGTGGCGAGGGGTAAAACTCCCTTCGTAAAAAGCACCCAACTAAAATCAGCTATGGAATATCAGTTTAAAAAGGCTAAGATTTATAAGGATATGTATGAAAAATCTACTGATCCGCTTTATTAAATTTTATCAGAAAAATATCTCTGCAAATACATCCTCAAAATGTAAGTATTTTCCTACTTGTTCAAACTACGCCGTAGAGGCTCTGCAAATTCACGGTTTTTTCAAAGGAACGCTGCTCGCGATATGGCGCGTTCTGAGATGTAATCCTTTCTCCAGGGGAGGCTATGATCCTGTCCCGGAAAAGAAAAAAAAGAGAGGGAACTCTTAAATGCAAATATTTGGTTTTTTCGGAAGTATCCTCGGATACTTACTCTGGGCTCTTTTTTTCGTATTTAAGAACTTCGGAGTTTCGATTATATTCTTTACTCTTGTAATCAGATTTATAATATTTCCGTTTTCTATCAAACAGCAGAAAAGTATGGCTAACACCGCCAGACTCCAGAAAAAACAAAAGGAAATAAGAGAAAAATACGCGAATAATCGTCAAAAAGCAAACGAGGAAATGCAAAAGCTGTACCAAAAGGAAGGCGTAAGCCCGACAGGCGGATGTCTTACCAGCATTGTTCCGATGCTTATTATGCTCGGAATTTTCTACAGCGTTGCGTATCCGCTCACAAACACCTTACACATCAACGCAGACACGGTAACAAACGCTACAAGCTTTATTAACGCGTTACCCGGACACACGGTTTCGGGAGCCTCGGGGTTCGCTACATATGAACAGATAGCACTGGTAAAAATATTAGCCGAATCCAAATCGCTTGTCGGAATGCTATTTTCGGGAGCAGATGTAGCGAAAATAGAAATGTTTATAAACGGCTTTAATTTCGCGGGCTTCAACCTGCTTGAAACACCATCGACCTACGGATTTTTGTCGTTCTACATTTTAATCCCTGTTCTTTGTTTTGTATCATCTGTCGGAGCTCAGCTCGTAACTATGATGATTAACAAGACAGGTCAAAACCAGCAGGGCTGTATGAAATTTATGATGATAGCGCTTCCGCTGTTCTCGGCATATATTTCGTTCAGTGTACCCGCGGCGGTTGGTTTCTACTGGATTTGTTCATCCATATTCAGTTTAGTTCAGGCGATTATTATGGGCAAGTTCTACGGTCCCGATATAATGATAGCCCGAAACGAAGCTCAGCACGTAGCTCTTCTTGAAATAAATGAAGCTAAGGTTGAGTATTCATACGCACCAGCACACGAAAGCAAAAAGAAAAAATAAGTTAACATAGAGGTTATTTATGGTTAAAGAAGTTATTGGAACAGGTGATACACCTGAGTTAGCGTTATTAGACGCTAAAAATCAGCTCGGCTTATCCGAAACTGATGAAGTTGACTTCGAAGTTATCCAGATGCCCGAAAAGAAGGTTTTGGGACTCTTCGGAGGAAAACAGGCAAAAGTTAAAATCACTATCAAAGGCAGCCCCGCCGACGTAGCGGAAGAATTCCTGAAAAATGTTATTGCCGCTATGGGACTGACTGAGTTGACAGTAAACGTCGAAAAGACAGATACCAGCGCGACATTTGATATCGAGGGTGAAGAAGTAGGTTTCATCATCGGCAGACGAGGCGAAACTCTGGATTCTCTCCAGTATCTTACAAGCCTGGTTGCGAATCATGTTGACAACAGCTATTTCAAAATTACCGTCAATACAGGCAACTACCGTGAAAAGAGAGAAAAGACTCTCGAAATCCTCGGCAGAAAATTAGCCTATAAAGCTGTTAAAACGGGTAAGAAAACTTCCCTTGAGCCGATGAATCCCTTTGAAAGAAGAATTATTCACACATCGGTACAGAAGGTTAAGGGCGCGACTTCATGGAGCGAAGGCGAGAATATGTCCCGCCATGTTGTAATCGGTCCCGATCCCAAGGAAAGAAGAAACAGAGGCTACTCAGGCAGAAGAGGTTCACAGAGGAACAATCCGCGCCCCGCGGCTAACCCCGATCGTAAACCCATCGATGAAAGCAACGGAGCAGGCCTTTACGGAAGAATAGACTAATCAAAGAGCCGCCGCATATAGCGGCGGCTTAGTTGTAAGTAAAAAGTGGTAATTGGAAAGTATTATGAGAATAAAATTACTTTTCTTACCACTTTTCGTTTATAACTCAGAAAAACATTTAAAGGAATTTATATGGACAATAAAACTATTGCCGCAATAGCCACAGCTCAGGGAGAAGGCGGTATCGGTGTAATCAGAATAAGCGGCGGTAAAGCGATAGAAATAGCCGACAAGGTTTTTAGGTCTGTCAATGATAAAAAGCTCAGCGGACTTAAAGGCTACAGCGCCGCGTTCGGTCATATAGTAAAAGATAACGAAGCAGTAGACGAATGTGTAGCTATGGTTTTTCGTGAACCCAAAAGCTATACAGGCGAGGATGTTGTGGAGTTGTCCTGTCACGGCGGGCTTTTTATAACTCGAGAAGTTTTGCGGATAGTTTTGGATGAAGGCGCAATTCTCGCGCAGGCGGGAGAATTTACCAAGAGAGCTTTCCTCAACGGCAAAATGGATTTGACGGAAGCGGAGGCTGTGGCGGACATTATATCGGCAAAGAGCAGGATTGCAGCCAGAGCAGCTCTGTGCGCAAAAGAGGGAGCTCTATGGAATAAGATAGAAGCTGTAAAAAACAAACTCGTTGCAACAGCGGCACATCTCAGCGCATGGGCGGACTATCCCGACGAAGATATTGAGGAAGTTTCAACCGATAATCTCAGCGCAAGTTTTATCGAAGTAAAAGGCGCGCTTGACGATTTGCTCAGCACCTATGACAAAGGGCAAATTATTAAAGAAGGAATTGATACAGTAATCGCGGGCAAACCTAACGCGGGGAAAAGCACTCTGATGAACTTGCTCTCGGGTCACGATAGGAGCATTGTTACGGAAATTCCGGGAACAACGCGCGACATTATAGAGGAAAAAGCGTTAGTCGGTGATGTTGTTCTGCGCCTGAGCGACACGGCAGGTATCAGAGATACCGAAGATACTGTCGAGAAAATCGGCGTAGATTTGGCAAAGCAGCGTCTTAGAAACAGCGGTCTTGTGCTCGCGGTGTTTGATTCAAGTGAAAAGCTTGACCAAAATGACTATGATTTAATCGAAGCGGTCAAGGACTTGGAAACCGTTGCGGTTATAAATAAAGACGACTTAGAATCGAAAATTGATGAAAACGACATAAAATCAAAAATCAAAAGGGTTGTCAAACTATCCGCTAAAACAGGAGAAGGCAGGGACAGCCTTGAAAAAATAATAACCGAAATCGCGGGAACAGAAAACTTCAACCCCAGCGAAGGTATACTGGCAAACGAAAGACAGCGTCAGGCGGCGCTGAACGCCCGCGATTCTCTGAACGAAGCGATTGAATCGCTTAATATGGGAATGACATTTGACGCGGTAGGCGTCGCGCTGGAGGACGCAATCGGATATATTTTGGAGCTTTCAGGCGAGAGAGTAAGCGATGTTGTTGTGGATAATGTGTTCCATAACTTCTGTGTAGGTAAATAAACTAATTGTTTCACGTGAAACTTTTTATAAGGAAAGACTATGAATTATTTGGCAGGACAATTTGATATTGCCGTTATCGGCGCGGGACACGCGGGAATTGAAGCAGCTCTCGCCGCGGCAAGGCTCGGGTGCAAAACGGTGGTGTTCACTATTAATATGGACGCTGTGGGCAATTGCCCTTGCAATCCGTCCATAGGCGGCACGGCAAAAGGTCACCTTGTCCGAGAGATTGACGCTCTGGGCGGCGAAATGGGAAAGACAGCCGATGAGTGTTTTTTGCAGAGCCGTATGCTCAACCGAGGAAAAGGACCCGCGGTGCATTCTCTGCGCGCTCAGATTGACCGCAGAAAGTATTCCGACGTGATGAAGCACAAGCTTGAGCTTCAGGAAAACCTTGAGCTTCACCAAGCAGAAATCACTGATATAAAAAAAGACGAAAACGGCTACACTGTCACCACCCGAATGTTGGGAGAATACAAGGTCAAAGCCGTTATAATAGCCACAGGGACATATCTCGGCGGCAGAATTTTTGTCGGCGAAGTGAGTTACGAGAGCGGGCCCGACGGGATTTTCCCCGCGAGTTTTCTCGGACAGAGCCTCAAAGATTTGGGACTGCCTCTCAGACGCTTCAAAACAGGAACCCCCGCCCGAGTACTCAGAAGCAGCATAGACTTTTCCGACTTAGAGGAACAGCTCGGTGACGAACCGCCGATTCCGTTTTCTTACGATACCGAAGAACTCGGCGAAAACAAAATCAAATGCCACATCAGCTGGACCAATGAAAAGACAAAAGAAATAATACTCGAGAACATAAAACGTTCTCCGCTTTACGGCGGCAAAATTGAGGGTGTAGGACCTCGTTATTGCCCGAGCCTTGAGGATAAAATCGTAAGGTTTGCCGAAAAGAAAAGACACCAGCTCTTTATAGAGCCGTGCGGTCTTGACACGGAGGAAATGTACCTTCAGGGAATGAGCTCGTCGCTACCCGAGGAGGTTCAGGTTAAGTTTTATCGCACAATTAAAGGACTCGAAAACTGTGTTATTATGCGTCCCGCTTACGCGATTGAATATGATTGCGTTGACCCTACCGAGATGAAAGCCACCCTTGAATTCAAGCGTTTTGAGGGATTATACGGAGCGGGACAGTTCAACGGCAGCTCAGGCTACGAGGAAGCCGCGGCGCAGGGGTTAATCGCGGGAATAAACGCCGCGCTGAAAATCCACGGCAAGGATGAGCTCGTACTCGACCGCTCCACCTCGTATATCGGCACGCTCATAGACGACCTTGTCACAAAGGGCGCAAACGAACCCTATCGTATGATGACCTCGCGCAGCGAATATCGCTTGGTGCTCAGACAGGATAACGCCGATGTACGCTTAACTCCCGTCGGTCGAAAAATCGGACTAATATCTGATGACCGCTGGAACAGGTTTAACCGCAAGCAGGAGCTCAAAGCCGAGGAAATTAAACGCATATCAAAGGTAGTTATACCGCCATCGGACGAGATAAACAAAATACTTGTTTCACGTGAAACATCACAGCTGACAACAGGAGCAAAGCTCATAGACTTGCTTCGCAGACCGCAATTGAGCTATGAGGATTTAGCTCCGATTGATACCACGCGTCCTGAGCTCGACAGCAATATATTTGAACAGGTCGAAATTGAGGTAAAATACGCGGGATATATCGAAAAACAACTAAAACAGGTTGAGCAGATGCAAAGGCTCGAGAACAAAAAACTCCCCGAAAATATGAATTATACCGAAATCAAAGGGCTCAGGCTTGAGGCTCAGGAAAAACTAAACAAAATAAAGCCGCTCAACATAGGACAAGCTTCCCGAATTTCGGGAGTTTCGCCCGCGGATATAAACGTACTGCTTATTTGGTTGGGACAAAAGAGAAGATGAAAGATTTGTTAAAACGCAAATGCGACGAAATCGGTGTTGAACTGACCGATTTTCAGTGCGCGCAATTTGAAAGATACTATGAACTGCTCATAGATTGGAACAAAAAAATAAACTTAACCCGAATTACTGAACCCGATGAAGTGGTAATTAAACACTTTGTAGACAGCCTGACGCTGTTAAAGTATTGCGAAATACCGCAAAACGCAAAGGTTATCGACGTGGGCACGGGCGCGGGATTCCCGGGAATACCGTTGAAAATCGCGCGTCCCGATATAGAGCTCACGCTGCTCGACAGCCTGAACAAACGGCTGACCTTTCTAAAGGAAGTTTGCGGTAATATAGAGATATCCGCCGAACTCGTCCATTTAAGAGCCGAGGAAGGTTCCCGAAAACCCGAATACAGGGACTTTTTTGACGTCGTTGTATCACGCGCGGTTGCAAGGCTCAACACGCTTTCGGAATATTGCCTGCCCTATGTAAAGGTCGGCGGCTCTTTTATCGCTATGAAAGGACCCGAGCTGAGCGCGGAGCTCAATGAAGCAAAATCCGCGATTAAAACTCTCGGCGGAAAAGTTGAAAGCGTTGAAGAATTTGAACTGTGCGGCTCAGGAAGAACGATAGTTACTATAATAAAGGAAAAACAAACCCCAAAAGCCTATCCCCGCCACTCAAGTAAAATAAAAGCAAAACCGTTATAGAAAGGACTGCTTCGGCAGTCCTCAGTTTGTCGAAAAACTATTATTTTGATAATAATACCAAGCCCTCCATTGGAGGAGGGTACCGAGTGAAACGAGGCGGGAGAGGGTCAACTTTAGAAACGCTCGATTTATCAAACATTAGTATTTATGCTGTTTTCAAGTGGACCCTCTTCAGTCAGGCTACGCCTGACAGCTTCCCCCAAGGGAAGCCTTTTCGCTTTAACAAAACACAATAATTTCAAAACGTTTAGTCTTTTTCTACAGTCAGAGGACTGCCGAAGCAGTCCTTTTTCAGTAGTCAGTATTTAGCAGCCAGCATACAGTTTATGTTTTTAGGAAAGAGAATTAGAGTTTAGTGTACCGTTATAACAAAATTCTACAAATCTTTATAAAACAAACTAAAAAAATTGCTCACACTTCGACAAAATATGCCTGTCCATCGTGATATGATATAGTCACAGCGAAGGGGACGGAGGCGAAAGTTTGAACTACTTAGCAAAAAGCGAAAACAGAATTGTCGAGATTCCGACAATTAAAATTCGCCCCAACAAAACCCAGCCGAGAAAAATCTTTGACGATGAACAGCTTCGGGACTTGGCAAACTCCATTGCCGAAAACGGCATTTTGCAGCCGCTGACAGTCAGGAGAGTGTCACAGTCAGAGTATGAGATTATAGCAGGAGAAAGACGGCTGAGAGCTTCCGTTATCGCAGGCTACTCAAAGGTTCCCTGTATTATAGTCAAGTGTAACGACCGCGAGTCGGCAATGCTTGCCCTTGTAGAAAATCTTCAGCGGTGCGACCTCGGCATATTTGAGGAAGCCAGAGGGATTTCAAGACTTATACGCCGCTATGGAATTACACAGGAGCAGGCGGCAAAAAAGCTCGGTAAGAGCCAGAGCACAATAGCTAACAAGCTCAGATTGCTCAACCTTACTTATGATGAACAGGATTGGATTGTGCAGGCGGGACTTTCCGAAAGACACGCCCGCGCGCTGCTCAGAATATTTGACGTGGATTTAAGGCGCGAGGCGCTTTCAAAAATAATCGCGCAGAATCTCAATGTCGCCCAGACAGAGGAGCTTGTTGACAAAATTCTGTACGACTCCGAGGTTCCCGAAGAAAACAAAAAAGGGTCGCGCAAAATAGTAATACGCGACGTAAGAATTTTTATAAATACTATTAACAAAGCTGTCAATACAATGCAGCAGGCGGGAATAGACGCCGTCTGCAACCACAAGGACAGCGGGGATTATATCGAATACACTGTGAAAATCCCCAAATCGCAGACTGAGAAGTCAGCGTAGTCAGATTTTAGGTGTTAGAGATTAGGTTTTAGAACCGCTAAACCCGTATCCTAAATCCTCAAATCCTTACTTAGCCTTCCACGTGGATGCACTGCATCCATCCACTCATACCCATTTCCTTATCTAAACCCCTTGCCAAAGCCGTACGGTTAACGCCGTGCGGTTTTTGGCGTTTATAAGCAATTGGATAACGCGTAGGGACGGCTCTCCGCGGCTGTCAGGAAAATAAGGGGTGGCTCAAAAGAAAGTTTGAGCTACCCCTATGTGTCATTCTAAGGAGCCGCGCGACGAAGAAGCTTAGATTTTATGCGGTTTAAGATTCTTCGCTTACGCTCTAAATGACAGCGGGGCTGACTTTTGAGCCAGCCCATTAATAAGTACATTAATCTCCAAACATCTTTTTAAGACGCTCGCGGAAGGTTTTTTGTTTTGCGTAGTTTTTATCTCCGAGCAGGGAGTCGAGGTTTTTAACCGCTTCTTTTTGCTTAGAGTTAAGGCTCTTGGGGATTTCGATGTTCATCTTAACATACTGGTCGCCTCTGCCTCGTCCGTGAATGTGCGGAATGCCCTTGCCCTTGAGCTTGAACACATCGCCCTGCTGGGTGCCCTCGTGAACGGTATATTTAACCTTACCGTCAAGCGTGGGAACCGTGACCTCAGCGCCGAGCATAGCCTGAGCGACAGTAATCGGCATCTCGCACCATACGTCGTCGCCTCTGCGCTCGAAGATAGTGTGATTCCTGACGCGGATATATACGTGCAAATCGCCCGCGGCGCCGCCGTTTATACCGCTGTTGCCGTGACCGCCGATGTTGAGCATCTGGTCGTTGTCAATACCCGCGGGAATAGTGATTTCAACCTTTTTGTTGACGCGCTTTCTGCCGTTGCCGTTACAGGAGCGGCAGGGAGTGTCTATGATTTTGCCTCTGCCCCGGCACGCGTCACAGGAACGCTGTGTCTGAACAACGCCGAAGGGTGAGCGCTGGCTTACGGTTACTCTGCCCGTGCCGCCGCAAGCGGTACAGGTCTTAGCCTGAGTGCCCTTCTGGGCGCCTGTGCCGTGACAATCGTCACAAGTGACAACATTGCTGTACGTAACCGTTTTTTTGCAGCCCTTTGCGGCTTCTTCAAATGTAATGGTAAGCTGAGTTTCCACATCGTTGCCGCGTCGGGGAGCGTTGGGGTTGCTGCGTCTCCCGCCGAATCCTCCGAAACCGCCGAAAAAGCTGTTAAATATATCGCCGAGGTCAACGTCCTGACCGAACGGACTGCCACCGCCCGCGTTGAAGTTGGGGTCAACTCCCGCGTGACCGAACTGGTCGTAACGAGCGCGCTTCTCGCTGTCGGAAAGCACCTCGTACGCCTCGTTTACCTCTTTGAATTTCTGCTCGGCTTCCTTGTCGCCGGGATGAAGGTCTGGGTGATACTTTTTCGCGGCCGTTCTGTATGCTTTTTTTATCTCGTCATCCGAGGAGCCCTTGCTTACGCCGAGCACCTCGTAATAATCTCTTTTGTCTGCCATAAGTACTCCTTATCAGTTAATAATTAACAATTAACAGGTAACAGTTAAATAATTTGTTCGCTGTTAATTATTAACTGTTAATTGGATTAAAAACGCCCGAAGCGGTGCGGGGGTTTCCCGCACCACCTTTGAGCTATAAATGTTTTGATTACTTGTTGTCGTCAACGTCTGTAAAATCAGCGTCGTAAACGTTGCCGTCGTTGCCGCCCTGAGGAGCGCCTTGGTCGGGAGCCGCGCCGCCCATATCGGGACCGGGCTGACCCTGAGGAGCCGCCTGCTGATAGAGCTTGGAGCTTACCTCATAAAGAGTTTTCTGTAAATCCTCTTTAGCAGCGTCCATCATAGGCTTGTCGTTCTTGGAGATAGCGTCCTTGAGAGCCGCTATCTTTGTGTTGAGGTTATCCTTGTCAGCCTGGTCAATTTTGTCGCCGCTTTCGTTGACAAGCTTCTCAGCCTGATAAACCATATTTTCTGCCTCGTTCTTGGCGTCAACTTCTTCTCTGCGCTTCTTGTCTTCCGCCGCGAACTGCTCGGCTTCCTTGACAGCCTTGTCGATATCGTCCTTGCTCATATTTGTTGAGGAGGAGATAGTGATAGCCTGCTCTCTGCCTGTGCCTAAATCCTTGGCGGAAACGTTAACGATACCGTTCGCGTCAATATCGAATGTTACCTCAATCTGAGGAACGCCGCGCATAGCGGGAGCGATGCCTGTGAGAGCGAACAGACCAAGCTGTTTATTGTCCTTTGCGAATTCACGCTCACCCTGGAGCACATTGATTTCAACCTGTGTCTGATTGTCAGCCGCGGTTGAGAAAATCTGGCTCTTCTTAGTCGGGATAGTTGTATTTCTATCGATAATTTTTGTCATTACGCCGCCCATTGTCTCAACGCCGAGTGAAAGCGGAGTAACGTCGAGAAGCAGAAGGCCGTCAACCTCGCCGCCGAGTACGCCTGCCTGAATAGCAGCGCCGATAGCGACGCATTCGTCGGGGTTAATGCCTTTGAAGGGGTCTTTGCCGATTAACTTTTTAACAGCGTCCTGTACAGCGGGGATTCTGGAGGAACCGCCTACCATAAGAACCTTGTCAATCTCGGAAATCTGTAAGCCAGAGTCAGCCAGAGCTGTGCGCACGGGACCCATTGTAGCTTCTACGAGGTCCGCTGTAAGCTCGTCAAACTTAGCTCTTGTCAGAGTAAGGTCGAGGTGCTTGGGACCTGTAGCGTCTGCTGTGATAAAGGGCAGGTTAATCTGAGTCTGAGTAACGCCCGAAAGCTCAATCTTAGCTTTCTCAGCGGCGTCCTTTAATCTCTGCATAGCCATCTTGTCGGATGAGAGGTCTACGCCGTCGGAGGTCTTGAACTGAGCGACCATCCAGTCGATGATTCTCTTGTCGAAGTCGTCGCCGCCGAGGCGGTTGTTACCCGCTGTGGCGTGAACTTCCTGAACGCCGTCGCCCATTTCGATAATACTTACGTCGAAAGTACCGCCGCCGAGGTCATAAACCATAACCTTCTGGTCGGCTTCCTTATCTACGCCGTACGAAAGAGCCGCGGCTGTGGGCTCGTTGATGATTCTCTTAACATCAAGACCCGCGATTTTACCCGCGTCCTTAGTAGCCTGACGCTGGGCGTCCGTAAAGTAAGCGGGAACGGTGATAACTGCCTGAGTTACTGTCTCGCCGAGATAAGCTTCAGCGTCAGCCTTAAGCTTCTGAAGAATCATAGCGGAAATTTCCTGAGGAGTGTAGTTCTTTCCGTCAATGTTTACCTTGTAGTTTGAACCCATCTCTCTCTTGATTGAGGAAATTGTTTTGTCGGGGTTTGTGATAGCCTGACGCTTAGCAACCTGACCGACCATTCTCTCGCCGTCCTTGGAGAAAGCTACTACGGACGGAGTCGTTCTCGCGCCTTCGGCGTTAGCGATAACGACGGGCTCACCGCCTTCGATAACCGCTACACATGAATTAGTTGTACCTAAGTCTATACCTATTGTTTTTGCCATAATGATTACCTCCATATAATATGTTTAATAATATTTTTGTTTATTTAATCGCAATTGGCAACCTGTACCATCGCGTGGCGAATGATTTTGTCGCCGAGCTTGTAGCCTTTCTGGAAAACGGCTGAGATTTTGTTTTCCTCAAAATCCTCGCTCTCGATTTTGGCTACAGCGTTGTGAATGTTGGGGTCAAAGTCGTCGCCGACCTCACAAAAAGCCTCTACTTTCAGTTTTTCAAACGAAGCGGCAAGCTGGGAGCCTACCAGATCAAAGCCTTTTTTGAATTCCTCGGGAGCGTCCTGCATACTCTGCTGAGCCATCGTAAAACTGTCCGCTACGGGAAGAAGCTCCTCAACCGCCTTTGCGGTAGCGTCGTTGTAAATGCTCAGTTTCTCGGAAGAGGTTCGTTTGCGGTAGTTTTCATATTCCGCGGCGAGCCTGAGACGTTTGTCTTTTTCCTCGTTCAGGGCTTTTTCCAGCTCCTCAATTTTGGCTGAAGCTTTGTCCTTCTTCTTTTTCTTGTCGGAAGGCTTCTTTTCCTTTGAGGCTTTTTCTTCTTTTTCTTCCAAAACCTCTTTGATTTCTTCTACTGCTTCGGTGTTCTTTTCTTCACTCATAATACCACCCTTTCTATTGACGTACACTGAGCAATTCCGCTATGAATTTGCCTGTGTACTCAGCGATACATTCCAGTATCGCGACAGCCTTTGGATAATCAAAGCGAGTCGAACCTATAACGGCTATCAAACCCGCGGGTTGATTTTCAATTTCATATCTCGTCGCGACAACAGCGCTGCGTTTGAGGAGAATGTGGGAATTTTCTTTACCAATATAAATGTTAGTGCCTTCGGGAACGTTGTTTAAATACTTATCCCTGCTGTCGCTGTCGCCGAGAAACTCTAAAACGCCTCTTGCCGAAATCAGGTCGAAATCTTCCTGATACAGCAGCTTAGTCGAACCGCTGGTATAAACATTAGTGCCAAGCGACTCTCTGCACGCGTCCATAACCGCGTTGAGCATATCAGGCATCAAAAGCCCCAGCTCACCAAACGAAGCGGCGAAGGTCTGAGCAAACGGTCGGTTGACCGCCGACAGCGGTTGTCCCGCCAAACGTTCGTTGAGCGCTCTGTCAAAGACATTGAGCATTTCGGGAGTAATATCGAAATCACACCTGAACAATCTGCTCTTGACCATACCCGAAGAGGTTATAAGCACAAGCATTGAGGTGTGCCGTCCCGTCTGAACAAACTTTATGCGGTGGACTCTCGTGTTGTCGCCTGTGGGCGTTGTGGAGAGCGCCGCTGTTCCGATTAACTCGGACGCAATCACGCTCGCGGTTCTTATTATACGCTCGGGCGCGTCGCTGGAGTCGAGCAGACGGTTTTCGATGTACCGTTTTACTCTGTCGTCGAGAACTGTCGGCTTCATCAGGTTATCAACATAGAATCTGTAACCATATTCGGTTGGGATACGCCCCGCCGAGGTGTGCGGCTGTCTGAGAAAACCTTTTACGGTCAAATCCGCCAGCTCGTTGCGTATTGTCGCCGAGCTGACTTCAAGTCCCTCTGTGTTCTGGAGCGATTTGGAGCCGATTGGTTCGCCCGTGGCGATGTAATGTTCTATTACAGCGGCGAGAATCTTTTGCTTTCTTTGAGCAAGCTTCACAATAATCGCCTCTCTTATCGAATTAGCACTCTCAACATTAGAGTGCTAACCGCTATGGTTATAGCCTAGCACTAAAGTCAAAAAAAGTCAAGACTATTCATAAACTTTTTTCAAAAAGTTCACAGAATCCTCATTTTATCGGGCGTTGAGGATATGGACAAAGGCGGGGTTTTGTTGACATCTGCGCGCTATACTATTATAATTATAGTACTTTAAGAAGTTTTGGAGTGAAATTATGCAGATAGCAAATATCATTTATCTTGCCGTTTGGGGAATTTTGGCGGCGTATTGTATTTATTCTGCCCGAAAACTCAGTCCTATATTATATGTTTTGGGAGGATTTTTTGTATTTATGTTCGGATGGAGACTCGCTGATACTCTCCTGCCTATAAGCTTGTTCACGGGAATGTATAATATAATCTTCAGGGCAATAGCGATAGTTTTCCTTGCCGTGATTATTTTCCTGTATATTATGATAAAGCGAAAGTCCAAATAAACACTATATATTGTGGTCAGAATATTAGATAAACACAATTAAAAATTTTTCCCGAAAAAATTAAGAAAATGCTTGATTTTTAGCTCAAATAATGGTATTATCATATGTACGTGACTAAGAAAACTATGTATTTTTTATTAAGGAGGTGCGACAATGCCTAATATTAAGTCCGCTAAGAAGCGCGTAAAGGTTATCGCTACGAAAACTGCCAGAAACAAGGAAACAAAGTCCGCACTTAAGACTGCTGTTAAAAAGGCATATATCGCTATAGAGACTAACGCAGACAACAAGGCTGAGGCAGTAAACTTTGCTGTCAAGAAGATTGACCAGGCTGCTTCAAAGGGAATTCTTCACAAGAATAAGGCAGCAAGAAGCAAGTCTAATCTCGCGAAACGTCTTAACGCTTCCGCGTAAATATTGTGTAAATTGAAAGCAGAGTGAAAACTCTGCTTTTTCTTTAATTATGATGTTGACATTTTCGCAAAAACTTATTATTATAAGTATGTAGATATTTTTACCGAACATTTAGGAGGTTTGTAATATGGGAAAGAAAAGTAGATTCGGCTGGATTGTTGGCATCATCGCTTTTGTAGCGGCTACTACCGCGGCTCTGACAGCTTTCTTCGTCGTTAAAGAAAAGCAGAGAAAAGACGATGAGGAACTTATGAACTATCTTGACTGTTCAATAGAGTAATAAGGCACAAAGAAAACCCTTCGGCAACTGTTTGCCGAAGGGTTAATTTTTACGGATGCTTGAATCTGTCAGCTTTCAGCCTTTTTGTTCAGGATAAATCTGTGAACAACCGCAGCCGCAGCCGCGCCTACGAGCGGAGCGATGATGAATACATAAAGCTGACGAAGAGCTAAACCGCCCTGTAAAATCGCGGGACCAAAGCTTCTCGCGGGGTTTACGGATGTTCCCGTGAAAACGATACCGATGAGGTGAACGAATGTCAGGGAAAGACCGATTACCAAACCGGCAACCTTAGCGTTTTCCGCTTTTGATGTAACGCCGAGAACAGCGAGCACAAAGATAAAGGTTAAAACAACCTCTACAACACCCGCGCTCAAAGCGCCGATACCCATAGCGCTTACACCCCCGCCGTAGCCGTTGGCGCCGAGGCTCGAGTTGCTTCCGAAAACAATCCAGAGTCCTGCCGCGCCTGCTGTAGCGCCCAGAAGCTGAGCTATAACATAACCGATGAAATCCTTAACGGACATACCGCCATTGATAAGAACCGCCAGCGAAACCGCGGGGTTGATGTGACAGCCCGAGACATTGCCGATTGAATACGCCATTGCCACAATCGAAAGACCGAACGCAAGAGCGATAGCGATTACGGACGCTGTGGTCGGAACAGGAACCTTATAGCCAAGAGTGAGTGTGTTTATACCCACAGCTGTTCCGCAGCCGCCGATAACCAGCACGGCTGTGCCGATGAACTCAGCGAAATATTTTTTAAAGCTTTCCATAAATATCCTCCTTTATGGTTTAATTTTTCAGGGTTTTGCCCTGTAAGTTATTATTTAATAATTTCCTGACCGCCCATATAAGGTCTGAGCGCCTCGGGAATATTGACTGTGCCGTCAGCGTTGAGGTTGTTTTCCAAAAACGCGATTAACATTCTGGGGGGAGCAACAACCGTGTTGTTGAGAGTGTGGGCAAAGTATTTTCCATCCTTGCCCTTTACGCGGATTTTGAGCCTGCGCGCCTGGGCATCTCCGAGGTTGGAGCAGGAGCCGACTTCAAAATACTTCTTCTGTCTGGGAGACCACGCCTCAACGTCAATTGAGCGAACCTTTAAGTCCGCGAGGTCGCCCGAGCAGCACTCAAGCGTGCGTACAGGGATATCCAGCGAGCGGAAAAGGTCAACGGTGTTCTGCCAGAGCTTGTCAAACCACATCTTGCTGTCCTCGGGTTTGCAGACGACAATCATTTCCTGCTTTTCGAACTGATGAATGCGGTAAACGCCGCGCTCCTCGATGCCGTGAGCGCCCTTTTCCTTGCGGAAGCAGGGAGAGTAGCTCGTCAGGGTTTTGGGGAGCTCCTCCTCCTTGACCATCGTGTCGATGAATTTACCTATCATACTGTGCTCGGAGGTTCCTATTAAATATAAGTCCTCGCCCTCGATTTTATACATCATCGCGTCCATTTCGGCAAAGCTCATAACACCTGTTACAACATTGGAACGAATCATAAAGGGAGGTACGCAATAAGTAAAGCCTCTGTTAATCATAAAGTCACGCGCATAAGCGATTACCGCGCTGTGCACTCTGGCGATATCACCCATAAGATAATAGAAGCCGTTGCCCGCCACCTTGCGAGCTGACTCGAGGTCTATGCCGTCGAACTTTTCCATAATATCTGTATGGTAGGGTATTTCGAAATCGGGAACAACGGGCTCGCCGAAGCGCTCCACCTCAACGTTTTCGCTGTCGTCCTTACCTATGGGGACAACATCGTCGATGATGTTGGGGATAGTCATCATTATCTCTTTTACCTTGGCACCGAGCTCGGCTTCCTGAGCTTCGAGAGCTTCAAGCTCCTCGCCCTGAGCGGCAACCTGAGCTTTGAGCTGTTCGGCTTCCTCGCGCTTGCCCTGAGCGTACAGTCCGCCGATTTGTTTTGAGAGCTTGTTGCGGTTGGCTCTCAGAGAGTCGGCTTTACCTTTTGCCTCACGGCTCTTTTTGTCGAGCTCGATTACTTCATCAACCAGAGGAAGCTTGTTGTCCTGAAACTTCTTTTTAATGTTTTCCTTTACAACGTCAGGATTTTCTCTTAAAAATTTAATGTCAATCATTTTATTACTCCTATATTTTTTAAATTACTGTGTAATAAACTTGTGTAATTGAAACTCAACAACGGTAAACGCGACAGTTGTAACGACATTCGCCGCCGCCGCGACCACCATAAGTCTGACTTTTTTTGGTGTAAAAACTCTCAGCATAAAATATAATATCGGCAGCTCAATTATGAGCGAAACAACAAGATAAGCAACGCCCGCGATTATATTTGACGATATAAGCCCCTGTGTAATCATCCCTTTGAAAAACACCTCGTGTCTCAATAGCCCGATGCCTAAACGCGGCAGTACAAAAGACGCAACATTGGCAACCAGAACCGCGAACGAAACGTTTACGATACGCTTTACATCAGTCAAAAGCATTATCATTATTACTTCGATTACCAACATTCCTCCCACAATCATAGGAAAATAGCTTGAATAATTCTGCAGGATGAGATTTATCCTTGCGCTTGTATAAGCGGAAGCCGTGGAGTTCAGCGTGAGGAGCAATGTCAGCGTCGTGAGGAAAGTTGCGATTATGTTATGTTTTTTCATTTATCTTCCAGCTTCTGAGCCAAAGACTGCAAATCGTCGTTGCTGTAAAACTCTATCGAGAGAGTTCCGCCCTTTTTGTTTTTTAGCGGAGTTACCTTGACCTTTGTGCCGAGGTACTCGCCGAGAGTTTGTTCTACAATACTGTAGTAAGTGGGAGCTTTGACAGGCGCCTTTTTGGGATTTGAAGTCTTTTTTTGCTGAGCAATCTTTTCGATTTGTCTTACCGACATATCCGAGAGAGCGATTTCGTTCGCGACGCGAATCATCTCCGCCTCGTTGTCAAAGGAAAGCAGCGCTCTGGCGTGTCCCGAGCTGAGCTTGCCCTGCTCGAGCATAACGGTGATTTCGTCGGGAAGATTTAACAGCCTCAGGGAATTTGCTACGGCGGGACGGGACTTTCCGATTACCTCGGAAACCTGTTCCTGAGTCAGCCCGTAGTCGTCCATAAGCGAACGGTAGCCCTTGGCTTCCTCGATGGGATTGAGGTTTTCGCGCTGAAGGTTTTCTATGAGCGCGATTTCCATCGTTTCCTTGTCGGTCAGCTCGCGGATGACGACGGGGATTTCCGTGACGCCCGCAATCTGACACGCGCGGTAGCGGCGTTCGCCCGCGACTATCATATATCCTCCGCCGAGAATCGGGCGGACGAGTATCGGCTGAATCAGCCCGTGCTGTTTAATGCTGTCGGCAAGTGAGTTGAGAGCTTCCTCGTCAAACTCACGCCTCGGCTGGTTTCGGTTGGGTTCAAGCTCGGAGATGTTGAGAGTTACTGTGGATTCGCCGTTTTCGGTTTCGTTTTCAATAAAAATAGCTCCGAGACCCTTGCCCAGACCTCCTATTTTCTTAGCCATTCTCTCACCCCTTGCTCACAATTTCCTTGGCAAGCTCGGTGTACGCGAGCGCGCCTTTACAGGATTTGTCATAGTATATTACGGGCATTCCGAAGGACGGAGCCTCCGAAAGCCTTACGCCGCGCGGAATAACAGTCTTAAACACCTTGCGCGGAAAGAATTTTTTAACTTCCTCAACAACCTGCTGTGTCAGGTTGAGCCTGCCGTCATACATAGTCAGCAAAACGCCCTCCAATTCAAGCGAGGAGTTGTATTGCCGTTTTACGCGGCGGACGGTTGACATAAGCTGACTGAGCCCCTCCAGCGCGTAATACTCGCACTGAATCGGCACCAAGATGGTGTCGGCTATGGTCAGCGCGTTGGCTGTGATGAGCCCCAGCGAGGGCGGGCAGTCAACAATTATATAGTCATAGTTGAATTTAATAGGCAGAACCGAGTTCTTAAGTATAGACTCGCGGTGCGGTTTTTCCGCGATTTCCAGTTCCGCTGCGGCGAGGTTTAATGAGCTCGGAACAATATGCAGGTTTTCATATTGAGTCGAGAACAGACACTCCTCGGCGCTTACGCCGTCCACAAGAATGTTATATGTTGATTTGGTGAGCTGTCGTTTGTCTACAGCTACACCGCTTGTCGCGTTTCCCTGAGGGTCAACGTCAATCAGAAGCGTGCGTTTACCCATAGCTCCCAGACACGCAGCGAGATTTACCGCGGTTGTGGTTTTGCCCACGCCGCCTTTCTGGTTAGCTATCGCGATTACCTTTGCCAATAAAATCACCTTTACCCCATAGGGACAGTGCCTTCTGCCCCTTTTAATTGTACATACACAAAATTGTATCATATTTCGCGGTGAAATAAAAGACTTTTTTCATTAAACTTGTAAAATTTTTTCTCTTATATTATAATTGTATAGGTTTTATGAAAGGAGACGGTGTTATGGCAGAATGGACAGAAATAAAAATTTCCGTTAACGCCGCGGAGATAGACAAAGCCTCCGACATCGCGAATATGGTGGTTCCCTACGGAATATACATAGAGGATTATTCCGCGCTCGAGGAGCAGGTTATGGAGATTGCGCATATCGACCTCATCGACGAGGAGTTGCTCAAAAAGGACAAGAAAGCAGCGTTTATCCACATTTACCTCGAGCCCGATGTCAACCCCGCCGAGGCTCTGGCGTTTTTGTCGGAAAGGTTTACCGCCGAGGGAATTAAGCACGAAATCGACACCTCCGCCACCCAGGACGAGGACTGGCGCAACAACTGGAAGAAGTTTTTCAACCCTACCCCTGTAGGAGAGAGGATTCTCATCCGCCCCACATGGCGCGACGACTATGACGCAAAAGGCAGAGTTGTGCTCAATATCGACCCGGGGCTCGCGTTCGGAACGGGCAGCCACGAGACCACAAAGCTGTGTCTTGAAACGATTGAAAAGTATCTGAAGCAGGGCGACACCGTGCTCGACGTGGGTTGCGGAAGCGGAATTCTGGCGATAGCATCACTGCTTTTGGGCGCGGAAAACGCTGTGGGCGTGGACATTGACGAAGTCGCGGTAAAAACCGCCCGTGAAAACGCAAAGCTTAACGACGTCAACGATAAATTCACCGCGGTAGTGGGCGATCTTACGGAAAAAATCAGCGGAAAATACAATTTAATTGTTGCAAATATTGTAGCAGATGCTATAATATGTTTATCAAAAGGCGTCAGAGAATTTATGAATTCCGATACCGTTTATATAATGAGCGGAATTATAGACGCCAGAGGCGACGAGGTATATGAAGCCGTGTCCGAGGACTTTGATGTAATTGAACGAATCGAGGACAACGGATGGGTTTGTCTGGTTGCTAAAATCAAATAATTCATTGACAGGAGAACTAAACTATGAAAAAGAAAAATTCAAAACGTGAAAATGTAAATCTGTTTTTCTCGGCATTTTTAATGCTGGCGTATATCGTATGCGGCTACTTCTTTGCTCAGTTCGCTAATACAGTCGGCGGAGAGACAGCCAAAGCGGGAGTTACGGCAATTATTTTTGTTATTTTCGGTTTACTCGTTTTCTATGCAACAAGAGTCGGCGAAGGCAAAGCAATTAAAAGATTCAGCCTTCTCACTCTTATAGTACTTGATATACCCGCGCTTTACATAATTTTAGCCTCAGTTTTTGCTTTTATTCCTCTGCACGCTCAGCTTGCGGACGCTCCCGTCGTAGCATATATGGCGGCTATCGCTTTGGGCTACGGTATTCCTTACACATTCCTCAGCGGATTTGAAACTGCATTTGACGAAACTGAGAAAGAAGCGGCTGAAGCCGAGGAAGAGCCCGCCGTACTCGAGGGCGGAGTAGAAGCCGACATCGAAGAGGAAGAGGAAGCTGTCGCTGAAGAAGAACCCATTGACGAAGTAGTTGTTGAGGGTGAAGCGGCTGATACAGAGGAACCCGCGGAAGAAGTTAAGGAAGAAGCCGAGGAGGTTTCCGAAGCAAAAACCGAGGAAGAATAATATATTACTATGAATAAAGACAGCGATTTTGAGACAAAAATCTTCAATCTCAACGACTCCGACAAAGAGGATACTCAGGAGATAGACATAACCGCTCAGCCCGACGCCGATGATTACGGCGACGGATTTGACGCCGCCGCGGAACCTGTTGCGGCTCCTCCCGTTGAGCCCGAGGAAGATTATTCCGAATATCCCGAGTATGTTCAGGAGAGGAAGCCTGAAAAAACAAGCAAACGACCCGACAAAAAAGGACAAAAAAATAAAAAGAAAGTTATTATAATAGTAAGCGCTGTCGCGGCGGTAATTGTTGTTGCGCTGATTGTTCTGTTTGCGCTGAGAGGATGCTCATCATCCGACAAGAAAAAGACGGTCAAAAAGGCGACAAAGGCAACCACATCCGCTACCACAAAGCCGACAACTCAGCCCGAAACAACAGAGTATGAAGAGACAGAGGAAACTCAAATCGAAACCACTACCGAGGCTCCTCAGACCGAAGCTCCCACTCAGGCGACTGCCGCCACAACACAGCAAACACAGCCCCAGACTCAGGCGCCGACTCAAACCGAAGCACCAAAAACCGAGGCGCCTACCACTCAACAGGCTGCGACCGAAACCACACAATTGGAAGAATAAGGTGAAAAAATGGCTGAAAAAAGAAGATGTTCAAACTGCGGAGCATTCTTGGAAAATGACGAAAAGGTCTGTTATGTCTGCGGAGAAGTTCAGCTCCCCGACGTAGTAGTGTCTCCCGAGAGAAGCGGAGGATCCCGCGGCTCATCTATAACTTTTGAAAAGGACGAGGACTTTGTAATGCCCTCAGAATCACACGAGCATTTAAAGGAGCCTTTTGAAAACAGGGTGCCCTACAATGACGAGGACGTTGCCGAACCTAACTATGAGATTGACAACCGCCGCAAAAAAGCGCAGAGAAAGCGCGGCAAAAAAGCATTGATTATCACAATTGTCTGCGTACTTATCGCGGCAATTGCGGGCGCGGTATGTTTCTGTCTCTTTGGCGGAGTTTTCGGCGGCAATAAACCGGCGGACAAGCTTACAATATACTTTGACAAGCCCGATTCCGACGTCAATTTGATTAAATCCGACGGCACGGTTTATCACTGGACGGACGATGTTGAAGTGTCATATGTTGTAAACAACAAGACCAAGACCAAAACCTGCACACCATGCAGCGACCACGATTCGCTCTGGAAGGTAAAGCTTCCCTCAAAAGCGAATTCAATCTATTTCTTTGAGAAGGACAACAAGGGGCTTAGAACTCAGGTCACCCCGGGATTTAGTGACGAGACGGTTTACTATGTCGCTCAGGAAACACTGACATCCCAAAATCAGCTCGTGCTCGGTCAGTGCGAACGCGAGAGCTTTGAGGGTATAGGTATAAACTACGCTACAACCGCCTCATCCAGTGAGTCCGAGACAACAACAGCGTCCGTAAAAGAAACCGAAAAAGCAACCAAAAAGGTTGCTCCTACCGAAGAGGACGACTCCAGAAAGACCGAAGACAAGGGCGCCTATACAATCAACCTTCCCAAGAGCTGGCAGAGCGGAGTTACCGCTGTCGAGCACGAAAACTGCACAACCTATTATGAGGACTACAACTACAAGTCCTACAGCATGGGCAAGCTCGCTTCTATCTATGTTTTCGACGCCAAGGACAGCTCAGCGGACAACCTCACGGGCGTGAAGGATGTCAGATACACTTCCGACGGAAAGAAGAAAATTATCATTACAACACCTACGGACATTCAGTTCAACGAAGCCGACGAAACGGCTCAGAAGAATTATCTGGAAAAGAATAAGGATCTCAACTCTTTCCTTGATTCAATCACTGTACAATAAAGGAGTAATACGAAATGGGATGTGACCACGATTGCTCATCCTGCGCGGAAAACTGCGAGAGCAGAACCGCTCCTCAGGATTTGCGGGAGAGCTTACACGAAATGAGCTCCGTTAAAAAAGTTATCGGAGTTATCTCGGGCAAAGGCGGAGTAGGCAAAAGCCTCGTGACTTCCGCTCTTGCCGTAACTATGAAAAGACGCGGACATAAAACCGCCGTGCTTGACGCGGATATTACGGGACCGTCAATACCCAAGGCGTTCAATCTTCACGAGAGAGCCAAGGGCAACGACTTCGGAATTTTCCCCGTAACAACCGCCACAGGCATTGATGTTATGTCCATAAACCTGCTGCTCGAAAACGAAACCGACCCCGTTATCTGGCGAGGTTCGCTTATCTCGGGCACCGTAAAGCAGTTCTGGACGGACGTAATCTGGGCTGACGAGGACTATATGTTTGTCGATATGCCCCCGGGTACGGGCGACGTAGCCCTGACTGTGTTCCAGAGCATACCCGTAGACGGAATTATCATTGTCACCACTCCCCAGGATCTGGTGTCTATGATTGTCGAAAAGGCTGTGAAAATGGCTCAGATGATGAACGTGCCGATTATCGGTATTGTCGAGAATATGAGCTATTTTGAGTGTCCCGACTGCGGCAAACGCCACAACATCTACGGCGAAAGCAGGATTGACGAGGTTGCCGAGAGATTTGGCACAAAGGTGCTCCAAAAGCTCCCGATAGACCCCAAGCTAGCTTCGGCTGTGGACAAGGGAATGGTCGAAATGATAGACGACGGCCTTGTGGACGACGCGTGCGAGGAATTGGAAAAGCTTTGATAAATAAAAATAACGGCTTCTTCGGGAGCCGTTATTTAACTTTTGAGAGTGATAATGTTAAAAACGTAAAAAACTGTAGAAATTTATCAATCAAAGACTTTACAAGAATAAATAATAGTGATAAAATGTAGAGTGATTTAATATGTTTGACATATTTGTTCAAATTTTTAAGGAGGACATATCAAAATGGCAAGAAAAATGAAAACCATGGATGGTAATACCGCTGTCGCTCACGCGTCATACGCGTTTACAGACGTTGCGGCTATCTATCCTATCACACCTTCTTCCGTAATGGCAGACGTTACAGATAACGAATCCGCCAACGGTAGAACAAACCTTTTCGGACGTCCCGTTCAGGTTACCGAAATGCAGTCCGAGGGCGGCGCCGCGGGTGCGGTACACGGCTCTCTCGCCGCGGGCGCTCTGACAACTACATACACAGCTTCTCAGGGCTTGCTTCTTATGATACCCAATATGTATAAGATCGCGGGCGAATTACTCCCCGGAGTTATACATGTTTCAGCTCGCGCGCTCACATCACACGCGCTCTCTATCTTCGGCGACCATTCCGATATTTACGCTTGTCGTCAGACAGGTTTCGCAATGCTTTGCTCCAACAACCCCCAAGAGTGTATGGACCTCGCCGCTGTAGCTCATCTCACAGCTATCAAGGGCAGAGTTCCCTTTATGCACTTCTTTGACGGTTTCCGTACTTCTCACGAAGTTCAGAAGATCGAGACTTGGGATTACGCCGATCTCGAGGAAATGCTCGACAAAGACGCTGTTGAGGCGTTCAGAAGAAGAAGCCTTAACCCTGAGCACCCCGTAACAAGAGGTACTGCTCAGAACGACGATATCTTCTTCCAGGCAAGAGAAGCCTGCAACAAGTATTATGACGCTGTTCCCGAAGTTTGTATCGAGTATATGAACAAGGTTAACGAGAAGATCGGCACAAACTACAAGCCCTTCAACTACTACGGCGCTGAGGACGCAGAGCACGTTATCGTAGCTATGGGTTCCGTATGTGACTGTATTGAAGAGGTTGTTGACTACCTCAACGCCGCAGGCGAAAAGGTTGGTCTCATTAAGGTCAGACTTTACAGACCTTTCGTTGCTGATTATCTCCTCTCAGAGCTTCCCAAAACTGTTAAGACAATCTCCGTTCTTGACAGAACCAAGGAGCCCGGCTCCATCGGTGAGCCCCTCTATCTTGACGTTCTCGCTGCTATCAACGGCTCCGAGTTCTCCGACGTTAAGGTATTCACAGGTCGTTACGGTCTCGCTTCCAAGGATACAACTCCCGCAGATATGGTTGCTGTTTACAGAAACGCTGAGTCCGACACACCCAAGAAGAGATTCACAGTTGGTATTGTAGACGACGTTACTAACCTTTCGCTCCCGAGAACAGAGAACCCCGACACAACTCCCGCGGGCACAACATCCTGTAAGTTCTGGGGTCTCGGCGCGGACGGTACAGTAGGCGCCAACAAGAACTCCATCAAAATCATCGGCGATAACACCGATATGTACGCTCAGGGTTACTTTGCTTACGACTCCAAGAAGTCGGGCGGTCTTACAGTTTCCCACCTGCGCTTCGGTCATACACCGATTAAGTCCACATATTATGTAAGTAAAGCAGACTTCGTAGCTTGCCACAATCCTTCTTATGTTGACAAGTACGAAATCGTTGAGGACCTCAAAGAGGGCGGCTCATTCCTGCTCAACTGCGCTTGGGATGTAGACGAGCTCACAAAGAGACTCCCCGGTAAGATGAAGAAAATCCTCGCTGACAGAAAAATCAACTTCTACACAGTTGACGCTATCAAGATTGGTAAGGAAATCGGTCTCGGCAGCAGAGTTAACACAATCCTCCAGTCCGCGTTCTTCAAGATTGCCGACATCATTCCCGCTGACCACGCTAAGGACCTTATGAAGGAAGCAGCCAAGAAGTCCTACATGAAGAAGGGCCAGGCTATCGTAGATATGAACTATGCCGCTATCGACGCAGGTATGGAAGCTCTCAAGAAGGTTGAAATCCCCGCCGATTGGTCTAACGCTGTTGACGACGCTGTAGCCGACAAGGCTGACGGCAGCGGCGAGCTCGTTGACTATGTCAACAAGATTCTTAAGCCCGTAAACGCTTACAAGGGTAATCAGCTCCCCGTTTCGGCATTCGTTGATTACATTGACGGCACATGTCCTCAGGGTTCCGCAGCATTTGAGAAGCGCGGTATCGCTGTAGACGTTCCCGAATGGCAGCCCGACAACTGTATCCAGTGTACAAAGTGCGCTATTGTTTGTCCTCACGCTGTTATCCGTCCTGTTATTATGACAGACGAAGAGGTTGACGCTGCTCCTGTTGATACAAAGACAGCCGTGGCTACAGGCCTCAAGGAATATAAATTCACAATGACAGTATCAACTCTCGACTGTACGGGTTGCGGAGCCTGCGCTCAGGTTTGCCCGGGCAAGAAGGGCGAGAAGGCTCTCGTTATGAAGCCCATTGATACTCAGAGAAAATACCAGGCAGTATTTGATTACGGCGTAAGCCTCGAACCCAAGCAGGCTGTTGCCGACAAGTTCAAGGTTTCCACAGTTAAGGGCAGCCAGTTCAAACAGCCCTTACTCGAGTTCTCGGGCGCATGCGCGGGCTGTGGTGAAACACCTTACGCTAAGCTCGTTACTCAGCTCTTTGGCGACAGAATGTTCATCGCCAACGCTACAGGTTGTTCCTCAATCTGGGGCGGCTCGGCTCCCGCTACTCCTTATACAGTTAATAAGGAAGGCAGAGGTCCCGCATGGATGAACTCACTGTTTGAGGACAACGCGGAGTTCGGTCTCGGTATGACGCTTGCTCAGAAGGCTATCAGAAACCGCCTCGTTGAATACGTAGAGAAGATTCAGGCTGACACAGCTAAGGACAGCCTCAAGGAAGCTTGCCAGAACTACCTCGACACACTTTCCGATTCTCTCGCTTCACGCGCCGCAACAGACGCTCTCATCGCTGAGTTAGAGCAGGCAGACGACGCTGTCAAGGAGCTCGCTCAGAAGACTCTCGTTGACAAAGACGAGCTTGCTAAGAAGTCTATGTGGATATTCGGCGGCGACGGCTGGGCTTATGATATCGGCTTCGGCGGTCTCGACCACGTAATCGCTTCGGGCGAGAACGTAAACATCCTCGTATTCGATACAGAGGTTTACTCCAACACAGGCGGACAGGCTTCAAAGGCTACACCCGTAGGTTCGGTTGCTCAGTTCGCGGCAGCAGGTAAGTCAGTCAAGAAGAAAGACCTCGCGGCTATCGCTATGAGTTACGGTTATGTATATGTTGCTCAGGTTGCTATGGGCGCTAACAACAACCAGGTACTCAAAGCTATGTTAGAGGCTGAAAGCTATGACGGTCCTTCAATCATCATCGCTTACGCTCCCTGTATCAACCACGGTATCAAGGGCGGAATGGGAATCGCTCAGCTTGAGGAGAAAAAGGCTGTTGACGCAGGTTACTGGAATCTCTTCCGTTATGATCCGCGTCTCGCTGACGAAGGCAAAAACCCCTTCATCCTCGACAGCAAGGCTCCCACAGCTTCTTATCGTGACTTCATTATGGGCGAAGTTCGTTACAACGCTCTGTCACGTAAATTCCCCGAGAGAGCCGAGAACCTCTTCGAGAAGGCTGAGAAGTACGCTGAACAGAAGTACGCTCACCTCGAGAAGCTCGCTTCCTTCGAGGACGCTACCTGATAATAAAATAATAAAAGGACTGCTTCGGCAGTCCTTTTTTATTTGTCGGAAAACTTCTCTTGCTTTCCGCTTCTTCTCAACATCAGGTATTTATTCTTTGTCGCTATGCCGCCGCGGATGTGGCGTTGATTTTTGTTTGTATCCAGGATTTGACGGACTTCCTTATATAAGCGCGGATTGACGCTCTTAAGCCGTTGGCTGACATCTTTATGTACGGTACTCTTGCTTATTCCGAACTTCTTTGCCGCGGAACGTACCGTAGCCTTGCTCTCTATAATGTATTCTCCGAGCATCGCGGCGCGTTCCTCCACTATACCTTTCAATTGCAGCCCTCCACAAATGATTTGTTAAATCATATGCAAGGCTGAGACGAAAAATCACAAAAGAAAGATTTTAATTGACATTAAATTTGACGAATACTATAATATAAGCAGAAAACGTATAAGAAGGTGGTTTTATGAAAAAAAGAATAGCGTTTGTGTTAATTATTTCTATGCTGTTTTCGATTGTTTTCGGCGCGAACACGGCGATTGTTAACGCCGCAGACAAACACAAAACCACCGACCAATACAGCGTGGATACCTTGCTCGCGAGGTATTCGACCGCTGAAATTGTTTCTATGTACCCCGAGCTCAGCGCGTTTTTGGCGGAGAAGCTGAGAAATTGCGAGACCGATATCTCTGTCCGCGATTATAACATAAGCAAAGATGATATCGGCGCGGTGTATTTCAGCGTGGTGTGTGAGAATCCAGATATTTTCTATGTTTTTTCCACAAGATTCGAGACCACGGCGGTCTATGAAACGGGTCAGGTCATCTCGATTCGCCCCGAGTATTACTTTGACGGGGAAGAAATCCCCGCGAAGATAGAAGAGTTCAACAACAAAACGGAGCAAATTCTCTCGGGCGTTGACCGGAGCTGGAGCGACGTTATCAAAGCGCGCTATATTCATGATATGCTCGCCCATTACGCCGAGTATGACACAAAATACGAAACCATCAGCGACGAAAACTACCCGCTTTTCAGGGTTCAGATGAGGATATACTCCGCCTACGGCGCGATAGTCGATAATAACGCCGTGTGCGAAGGCTTTGCGCTCGCGTATAAATATCTGCTTTCCAAAGTCGGGGTCAGGTGCTACTACATTCAGAGTGTAAAAAACCGCCACGCGTGGAATATAGTCCAGACGGAAGGAAAATTCTATCACGTGGACATTACCCACGACGATTTGACCTACGACAATCTCGGCAGAGTTTATCACAACAATTTCTTTAAGAGCGACAATTGGTTCGCAAACGACGGCGACAGCGAGCACACGGATTGGATAACCAACCTCAAGGCTGACGACACCTCTTTCGACAATGCTTGGTGGAACAGCGTCACGACAGTGATTTACCGCAACAACAGTTATGATTATTATATAAATCAGACGTATACCAGCAGCATCTACGCGGCTGTGTCCCGCAGAAACATCTATACGGGAGAGGTCGAGGTGTTGAGCGTACTCAAAACCCGCTGGTGGAATTTTGACGTAGCCAACGCGTATTACGGTAGAGCGTTCTCGTATATCACGAGCGACGGAACCTATTTCTACTATAACGATAACGAGAATGTTTATCGAATGAGCGTAAACGGCGGAACAGCGGTAAAGGTATACTCAAAGTCTTCTGGCTTGGAGGGGTGTATTTACGGTGTGGCGTTTAAACTGGATGGACAGCTTTATGCCACAATCAAGAAATCACCCAATGAAAAAGATATAATTATTAAGTTAAATATTCAGGTTCAGCCGCCCACAGAGCCAACGGAAACTCAGCAGGGCTCGACCGCCACAACCGAACCGCAGGAAAGCACAAGTCCGGTAACAGAACCCCCTTCGGAAAACTTTACTCAACCCACTGAGCCTATCACGGCGGCTCCCACAGAGCCCGAAACCGTGGAACCGGCAGTTGTCAAGAAGAGCTTAAAAACCTACATCAAACGAAAGATAACACTGACGCTTAAACCCGCGGGCTCGTACAAGTTTTCGTCGAGCAATAAAAGTGTGGCTGCCGTCTCAAGCAAGGGTGTAATCACCGCCAAAAAGAAGGGCAAAGCCATAATCACGGCAAAGAGCTCTTCCGTTATTTTCAAAATAACGTTGACAGTCAAAAACCCGAAGCTCAACTACACCAAAAAGACCATAAGGAAAAACAAGTCCTTTAAGCTTAAAGTAACAGGCGGCTCGGGCAAAATTGTTTATACAACATCCAACAAGAAGATTGCCACCATTAAAGGCAAAGGAAAGATTATCGGAAAGAAAAAAGGCAAGACAACAATCACCGTAAAAGTCTGCGGGCTCAGGCTCAAGTGTAAAGTGACGGTTAAATAAAGGTTAATATTAAAAAATAGGGCAGCCGAAAGGCTGCCCTTTTGTTAACGCTTTACCAAATCACGGTTTTTCTTTTGTCAGATATTCTATGCTGCGTTCAATTGAGTCCTTGCTTTTGCCGAAGTCTTTTCCTCGGTTGCGGTAATCGAACATAGAGCAAAACTGAGTAATATCCTCTTTGAGTTCGGCAATTTGATTTTTGGTAAGGTTATAGGTGTCCTCGTGGAACGACTTTATATTTTTTGAGCTGACTCCGCCTTTTGCCGACGCCTGCCTCATAATCAGCGCGTAGTGGTTGAGGCAGATGTAGGGCTGTTCACGGTACAGCTTCTTAAACTCATCCGACTTCTCGTACTCGGACAGTACGGTTGAGATGAGGTGCGTCATATCCTTTTCGATTCTGTCGCAAACATAACAGCTCTTGCTGAGCTCCTCAACTTTATCCAGAGCCTTTTTGTCGGGTTTGGATGTGCCTTTCTTGGGCAGGACCTCGTTCATAATCGCCTTAAGGTGAGATTCCAGTATCAACGCGTTTGGAAGCTTTTGTCCCGAAGCGAACATCTTTGAGAAATGTCTGTGGCAAAAACCTTTTTTATTGGTTTCTATGCGGATGTTGGGTTCCATCATCGCGTCCCCGACAATGAACTCCACATAGTTTTTTTCGAGCATTTCTTCCATACGGCACAGAGGACAGCCATCCTTGGGCTTGAAAAGGTCGTTTATCGGAATTGTAGTTATATTTTCTCTCATAGCGCACCTCGTAATTTTTCTGTTTTTATTGTATCATATTTCGAGGGTTTATGGTATACTTATTTTATGATTACAAGGAGTTTTTGGGAATGGAATGTTTAAAAACAGAAACAGGTGTAAAAATCAGCGGAGTAAAAGACTTTGATTTAGCCCAGACGCTCGACTGCGGACAGAGCTTTCGCTGGGCTGAAACCGACAACGGCTTTTACGGAATAGCCTTTGACCGCGAGGTGGTTATGCGCCTTGAGAAAAACACACTGTACATAGATAATTGCGACGAAAAAGAGTTTGATAGTATATGGAAAGACTACCTTGACCTCGACCTTGATTATGGAAAAATCCGCGAGGAATTAAGTGAGCTTCACCCGATACTCAAGGAGGCGGGCGAGTACGCTTCCGGAATCAGAATTTTGCGGCAGGAGCCGTGGGAAGCGCTGTGCACCTTTATCATTTCACAGAACAACAATATAAAGAGGATTAAGGGAATTGTCGCGCGGCTGTGTGAGAGCTTCGGGGAAAAAGTCGGTTCCGGCTATACTTTCCCGAGAGCTGAAACACTTGCCAAACTGGAGCCTGACGACCTTGCTCCCTTGCGGGCGGGCTTCAGGAACAAATATATAATCGACGCCGCTCAGAAAGTGGCAAGCGGCGAAGTCAACCTCGAAATATGCCGAACTTTGCCCTATGACGAAGCACGCGCGGAGCTTATGAAGATAAAAGGCGTCGGCGTCAAGGTCGCCGACTGCGCTCTGCTTTTCGGGATGCACAGGATAGAGGCCTTCCCCGTTGATGTATGGATGAAACGAGCTCTCGAAAAACTCTTCCCCGATATGATACCCTCGGATTTCGGCGAATACGCGGGAATAGCTCAGCAGTATATTTTTCACTACAGCAGAATGCACCCCGAACTATTTGCTTAATTGTTGCAAAACCTGAAATTTTATTGTATAATCAAACTAGATATTTATATAGGAGGTTTGACCTATGATTATAAAGAGGACATTATCAGTTTTGCTGTCGGTTATGATTGTTTTAACGGTAGTGTGCGGTTGCTTCGCGATATCGGCTGACGCCGCGGGCACAATTACATATAGTTTCGTAATTAAAGCGGCAGATTCCGTGAACGCTTTTGAGGGGAAAATACATTATCCCCAAAACGCTTTGAGCGTAAACAGCATTACTTTCAGCGGACAGAAAAACGATAAGGGTGGAACAATTCTTTTCAACACTTCAGATATTTCCAATCCGTTTGATTTCTCGGAAGGCGGAAATATAATTACCGTTGTGTTCAATGTCAACGGCACTTATGACCGCTCGCAGATTTACGGTGAGCTTGAGGAGTTCTACAACATTGCTCTGATTGCAGACGGCAACGTTCCGTTTGATTACTCAAATGTAATTGACGGCGAGGTTGTTTCCTGCGGTCATACGGACATTGATAACCCCGCTGCCAGCTATGAGAACACAAAGTATACAATTGTGTACAGCTATAAGAATAATCCGGCAGCCGCTGCGGATTTGACATATACTAAATCGGCTTGGTCAAATCTTACAGACGCTGAGTTGATAGCAGAGCTCAATATGCCCAGAATTGAAAATCCGTACTACGGCAGCTACAGCGTGGATTCAGCGGAGTTTAATCCCGAGAGCAGCAACACTATCGCGGCGACGCTGAGTGCCGCAACTAAGAAATATACGGTGGATGTTGACGGTGAAAATCAGGGACAGTACGAGTACCTTTCTCCCGCTACCGTAAACACTGACAACGAAAAGGACTTTATGATTAACGGCGTACGTGTTGCTACGGGTACATCATATACATTCTTTGTAACCAGCAATATTGACATCACAACCGAGGAGCCGAGCGGTGAAATCGGAGAGAACGCTTCCGTTATAAACAACGCCTTATACCTCTCCGATGATTCTCAAAATATCGCCCGAGTAAATATGGAGATGCTCGCCAGCGCTACATCCGCGGACTTCGAGAGAATGGGTATTGCGTTCGCTGCCTCATACCGCGACACTAGCGATATTCAGTCCGCAGTCAACGCGGTTACAGGCGTGGACACAGCGCTCAGCAACAAAATCGCCGTACACAATTCCAAGGTAGACAACCCGAATGTTTCGGGACAGTATCAGTTTATTTACGCGCCTTATATAACGGTTTCAAAAGTCAGCAAGGATAAGAGTCTGTACTTCTACGCGTTTGTTGTAAATAAAGACGGTACAGTTACAGTCAGCGACCCTGCCGAGATAGCTTTCGCGAATATTTTAGCATAAAAACTTTGAGCTGCCGTGAAAGCGGCAGCTCTTATTACTGAAAAAAGCCTTGGAGTCAAATGCTCCAAGGCTTAATTTGCGCTGTTATTCCGTAACAACCGTAAAACTAACTTTATCGCCGTTCTTTACACCGAGGCGGACTTCGTTGTCATACTGACCGTTACGAATATAATCGTTAAGCACACCCGAGGTCAAAGCCTTTGCGGGATAGTAAATTGCTTTCTGGATTTCGGTCCAATAGCCCGACTGCGTAATATACAAATCGTTGGTTGTAGCAAAATAATAGAAAACCTGTTTTATTCCGTCCTCAATGCGTTTTACGCCGATATAACGCAGGAATTCAGGCTTTGTATAGTCACCGATATTTACATCGTCGCCGTCATATTCCTCGTTTTTTTTGAACAACAAAACCTCATCATTACGAATAAGAAAAACCCGGTCTTCCTGAATAAATTCCATTACTTTCATCCCTTAGTTTGAATTTATATTTACATTATATACGCTTTATCAAGAAAATCAACAGCTTTTTTGATAAAAAGTCATTTTATTCCACAATTATTTTGCAGAAGTGCTTATATTTTGATTTGTCCTTGAATTTGATGGTGTAATATATCCTCGCTGAACCCGCTTTTATCGCTGTTACCTTGCCGGTGGAGCTGACTTTCGCCGCCTTTGAGTTGGTGGAGGTGAAAGTGATTTTGTATTCCGAGGACTTAAAACCTGAGCTTGTAAGCGAGTTGTTAATCAGTCTTTTTACGATAACGGGCTTCAACGAAACAGTTTTTGTTTTAGTTAAATCAAGGAATTCTGTGTTGTCGCCGTGTCCGAAAATGGCGTTGTCATAGAACAGCGCGTTCTGCTTTGCGACATATGCCATAGCGGCAGTTGTAACTTTGACCTTGAACTTGCCGACTGTGGTTTTTTTGCCATTTAATTTCTGAGTGATTTTGACAGCGGTCGTACCTTTGCCCGTGGAATATACTATGCGGCTGCTAACGACGCTGACAACATCTTCGTTCGCCGATGTTGCCGAGTAGGACGCGCCAGCCTTTTTGTAGCGGAGCATATCCGAAATATTGAAGTGTGAGTCCTCCATATAGGTGCTGCTGCCGTGGGAATTATATACGATTTTGCGGGTTTTGTATTTGGGGATGATTGCGGTTTTAAAGTCACCCGCGGTGATTTTAAACGAGCCGACCTTTTTGGAAGTGCCCTTCAAATATACCTTTATAGCGGTAGTGCCTGCCTTGAGCGCTTTAATGGAATAGGTGCGCTTTTTGCCGTTCTTTGAATAATTTTTAAGAATTTTAACAATTCCCGGTTTTGAAGCCTTAAACTTGTATTCCCTGACAAAGGGGTTTGACAGGGTGACCTTTTCAGTGTAATCAACGTTGATTTTTATATTCCTGAAATTTACAGTACCCAAAGGCGTAACCTTGTATCTGAATTTCTTGACATTGACGGTTTTGTTTTCCGAGTTTTTGTAGTAGATGGTTACTACAGGCTTTTTACCGGAAGTGGTTTTTTTGGCGACAGTTGTCAGCGAGTAGGTATCGCCGTTATCCTTAAAAGTTACCGCGATGTTGTTTTTCTTGTTATTTGTTGTTTTGCAAAGGTATTTTTTGGACTCCGATTTGTTGAGGGTAAAAGAATGCTTTGTATACGCTCTGAGAGTCTTGTCCTTCACTGTTACGGCTGATGAGCTGAAAATTGTAATCGCGCCGAAAACTATTAATATTGATAAAAGAATTCCGATTGTTTTCTTCACATAAATTCCTCCTTTTTAAGGGTTTTTCTTCTGTTGTGTAATAGTATAACACTTTTTTATATTTTTGCAAATTTTGGCTAAAGGTTGCCAAATTTTCACCGACAGTGTATAATTGTATTTGACTAAATCGGAAAGGCGAGATTATTATCAAGACCGTACTTATTACAGGAGCTTCCCGAGGAATCGGCAGGACAACAGCCTGCGCGTTCGCTAAAGAAGGATACTCGGTTATAATCAACTATAACCACAGCGAAAAGCAAGCCGAAGAGCTCGTTTCAAAACTGAATAGCAACTATGGTGTACAGTGCCGCGCGGTTAAAGCGGATGTATCAAACCCCATTGAAGTCAAAGATATGTTTGGCGCGATAGATTCTGTTGATGTTCTTGTCAATAACGCGGGGATATCGTCTCAAAAGCTCTTTACCGATATTAAGGATGACGAGTGGAAAAAGACAATCGGAGTAAACCTCAACGGAGTTTTCTACTGCTGTAAAAACGCTCTGCCGCAAATGATTAACCGAAAGAGCGGAGTAATAATCAACATCAGCTCTATGTGGGGAGAGGTCGGTGCTTCCTGTGAGGTTCATTACAGCGCGTCAAAAGCTGGAGTAATCGGACTTACCAAGGCTCTGGCTAAGGAGGTCGCGCCGTCGGGCGTGCGTGTAAACTGTATCGCCCCCGGGGTAATTATGACCGATATGATGGAGGACTTTGACGGCGAAACAATAAACGAGCTCAAAGCCGAAACCCCGCTCGGAAGGCTGGGAACTCCCGAGGATATAGCCGCCGCAGCTCTGTTTTTGGCGTCGGACAACGCTTCGTTCATAACGGGACAAACGCTCGGGGTGAACGGCGGATTTATAATATAACAAGAGATAAACAAGGAAAGAGAAAATAAAAATGTCGGAAAAATTAACAAGAGAACAAAAGCTTTATAATTTGAGCTATCTGATAAAGCTTGCATCTGCCGCGGTTGACGAAACTCAGCCGCCCGAACCAACGGAAGAGATAGATTTTAATTATATATATCGCGTATGCAAGGCGCACGATATCGCCAATACTGTCTTTTACACTGTGGAGAAGCTCCAAAGCAAGCCCGAGGAAAAGCTCCTGAAAAAATGGCGTGACGAGAGAAACAAGGGAGTCCACCGCAATATGATTCAGAGTATGGAGGCGGACGCTCTGAAAGAAACCTTTAATGAAAATGGAATTGACTTTATGCCCGTAAAAGGTTTTCCCGTATGCGCGCTTTATCCCAAACCCGATTACCGCTATATGGGAGATTTGGACTACTTAATCCGACCCGAAGACCTGCAAAAGGCAGGAGCTTTGATAAAAAATATGGGATATATGCCCGACCATATCGGACAGTTCCACCACGACGAGTACATAAAGCCCCCGCTTATGGTGCTTGAGCTTCACCATTCAATGGTAAAAGCTTCTTCTCAGTTCAGCGATTATTACAAGGGCTTCCTTGACAAGGGCAAAAACATCGGCGGTCACGAATACAAAATGAGCGACGAGGACCTGTATATCTTTTTGATTGTGCACCTTTTCAAGCACTATGAAGAGTCGGGTACGGGTATACGTTCCTTTATGGATATGTATCTGGTCAACAAAAAAATGCTCCCTAAACTCAACCACGAGTATATTGACGCGGAGCTCGAAAAACTCGGACTGACAGAGTTCTGTGAGTTTATATATCGAATCAGCTCAAAGTGGTTTGTTGACGGGAATGTCGATAAATTTTCCGAGGAGGAAATCTATATTCTCACAAGCGGAGCCTACGGCAGCGCCCGCCACAAGTATGAAAACAGAATCAAAGGCAAGAAAAAGAGCAAAGCAATACTCGAAAGGATTTTTCCTCCCGTTAGCTGGATGAAGGACACTTATCCGATACTCAAGAAAAGTATGCTGTTTTTGCCTTTCACCTATGTTCACAGGATGGTATTCAAATCCATCAAAAACCGCAAAAAAATCAAAGATGAACTTCACACCTTTAAAGAAACCAAAAGCTGACTCTTTTTGAGTCAGCTTTTGTCGCCCGAGCGGGAAACGAGCGCGGCAAGATATGAAAAGAACACAGCGCAGGCTATGCCTCCCGCCGAGGCAGTAAGGGCTCCTGTCAGTATGCCGAGCGCTCCGTTTTCGTTTACGGCTTCCTTTACGCCGTTTGCCATAAGATATCCGAAACCCGAAATCGGAACGGTGGCTCCCGCTCCCGCAAAATTTTTGAGCGGCTCATAGAGTCCCAGAGCGGTCAGTATTACCCCCGCTACTACGAACGACGTGAGTATTCTGGCAGGAGTTAAAGAAGTTTTGTCAATCAGAATCTGTCCGATTACACAGATTAAGCCGCCCGTTATGAAAGCGAAAACATAATGCACCACGTTCACCTCGTTTTTATTTAATGTTCACATAAATTTCAGATTTATTCGTATTGATTAGATTTGTGTTTTGGGTTATAATTAATAGGATACTTTTTATAAGGAGTGATATTATGGTTGAGGTAAAGAACCTTACCAAGCGCTACGGCAGAACCACAGCGGTAGACGACATCAGCTTTACCGCCGACAGCGGCGAAGTGCTTGGTTTTCTCGGACCGAACGGCGCGGGGAAATCCACAACTATGAATATTATAACGGGGTATATCTCCTCCACAAGCGGGACAGTTACCGTTGACGGAGCCGAGATTCTGAAAGACCCCAAGGCGGTTAAACAAAAGATAGGCTACCTTCCCGAGATTCCTCCGCTCTATATGGAGATGACTGTCAGGAAATATCTCGAGTTTATGTTTAATCTCAAAAAGGTGCGTCTCCCCAAATATGAGCATATCGAGGAGATAATGAGACTCGTCAAGATTACAGACGTAAGCGAAAGGCTGATTAAGAACCTCTCCAAGGGTTACCGCCAGCGTGTGGGATTTGCCCAGGCGCTCCTCGGCAATCCGCCCGTGCTTATTCTCGACGAGCCCACCGTAGGGCTTGACCCCAAGCAGATAATTGAAATCCGCAAGCTTATAAGAAGCCTCGGAAAGAAACACACGGTTATCTTTTCGTCACACGTTTTGTCCGAGGTATCGGCAACCTGCGACAGGATTATCGTAATTTCAAACGGCAAAATCGTTGCAGACGCCAAGACCGAGGAACTCAGCTCCTCAATTTCGGGCGATGAAAAGCTCAGCCTTGACGTTGAGGGTTCCCAGGGAACCGTACTCGGCGCGCTCAAGGTTATCCCGGGCGTTATCCGAATCCGCAAAACCCGCGATATCGGCGACAACGCGGCGAGATACATTGTTGAGTATAACAAAGAGAACGATATACGCAGAAGCGTGTTCAAGGCTATCGCGTCATCCGGATGCGTTATCCTTAATATGCAGAGCGGCAATGAAACTCTGGAGGAAAGCTTCCTCAAGCTTGTCTCCGAGGACCAGCGTGAGGAGGTGTAATGATGTCGGCTATACTTAAAAGAGAGCTAAGCGCGTACTTTAACTCGGCGATAGCCTACATCGTTATGGCTGTATTCTTCGGGTTCTCGGGTTACTTCTTTGTGGGAACCTGTTTTGTGGGCAACACATCCTCGCTGAGCTATACATACAGCAACATCTTTGTTGTTATACTTTTTCTTATTCCTATCATCTCTATGAAAACTTTCAGCGAGGAAAAGAAGCAAAAGACAGATCAGGCTTTACTGACTTCCCCCGCGAGCCTGTTTGAAATTGTAATGGGCAAATTCCTCGGCGCCTTTATCCTTTACGCGATATGCTGTATGATTTTCTTTTTGTATGCTTTGGTTATCGCGTTCTTTACCGCGCCCGACTGGTCCGTAATCATCTGCACGACAGTAGGCTTGCTGCTCGTCGGCGGAGTGCTTATTGCTATTGACGTGTTCATCAGCGCGCTCACCGAGAGTCAGGTTATCGCGGCTGTTGTAGGTATGGCAGTGGGGCTTTTGCTCTATATGATGAACTCTATTATCTCGATGGTGGAAGTCGATTGGATTGCAAAAGTCCTTGAGGCTATTTCCCCGCTCAACTATTATACAAACTTTACTTACGGTATGCTGGATCTTTCGGGTATTGTATTCTTTTTGAGTGTTATCGCGCTCTTTAACTTCTTTACAATCCGCGTACTGGACAGAAAACGTTGGAGCTAAGGGGGGTAAATAATGAGTAACACAGAGAAAAAACAAGGAAAAATAAAAGCCTTCTATAAATCCAGAAAAACCAGAAAGGGTTCGGTCGCGGTCATTATCCTCGCGGCGGCTTTGGCAGTAGTTGTGCTGTTGAACGTTGTCACGGGACTTTTGGTACAGCGGTTTCCGAACTTACAGTTTGATATGACCTCATCGGGAACATATCAGCTCCAGAAGGATACGGTGGAATATCTCGACCAGCTCGACAAGGACGTAAACCTCTATGTCCTGGTGACGGAAAAGACTTTTAAATCCGGTATGAACGCCTATTCGGGAGCTCAGTACTTTGTGCAGGCGAACGAGCTGCTCAGGAAAATGGCGTCCGAAAGCAAACACATCACGTTAAAATATATCGACTTGTCGACAAACCCGACATTCACAACAAAGTATGATAAGATTGAATGGAACTCCGAGAATGCCAACAATCTTATGATTGTGGAGTGCGGCGGCGATTACACTGCTCTTACGCTGGACGAGTGCTTCACCATTGACACCAACAGCGAGTATTATCAGTATTACGGCTACAGCGTTTATACAGCGACAACTATCGAGCAAGCGGCAATCACCGCAATTCTGGAGGTTACCACAGGCGAAAAGACATCGGTTGACTTCATCACGGGTTCAGGCGAAAATGACGAGGCATACTCGGCGCTCGTTTCACTTTTAAAGAAGAACGCCTACGACGTTAAGGAAGTAAATCTACTCACTCAAAAGCTCAGAGAGGACAGCAAAATCGCTGTGCTTTACGCGCCTACGGTTGATCTTTCCGAGGACTCTGCCGAGAAGCTCGAAGACTGGCTCAACAACGACGGCAAGCTTGGCAGAAACCTGATTTATATTCCGATAAACGATAAGGTCAAAACCCCTAACATCGACGCTTTACTCAAAAAGTACGGAATGAAAGTCAGCGGCGGACTCGCCTATTGTACAAGCTCAAAGTATTATATCGGTGACTACTACACCTTTATTACGGATTATAACAACGAAACATATACAAAGGGACTCAAGAATGCCGATGTTCCCGTGGTTGTACGCGACTCCAGAGATGTTGAGATTGTAAACAAGGACACAGCTTCCCCGCTGCTCAGTGTAGAGGACGGAGCGGGTATGGTCCCGTTTGACAGCGGCGAGGACGCCAAGGCTGATGATTACCTCAAAAAGGACGGAATCAACGCCGCGGCAATCGGCACAATCAGCGGTGAGGATGACAAGAAGAGCAACGTTGTAGTTTTTGGCTCTCCCATTATGTTCCTTTCCAACTATATGGAAACAAGCTACAACAATGCAAACTATATTGTAAACATCTGCAACACAATTACAAACCGCGGCGATTTGGGTATTACCATTTCATCGGCAAAATATGACAGCGGCGAGCTTGGAACTGTAACCGCCGAAACCATATTTATGGTCGGTATCATATTTATCGGCGCGATACCTGTGATTGTTCTGCTCATAGGGCTTGTGATATTTATTCGCAGGAGGGCACTGTAATGGACGAAAACAAAAACGCTCCCGGTGTTATCATCGAGGACGAGACAATACAGGGAGAAGTTCTGGAAAAGTTTGAAAAAGCTCCCGAAAAAACCGCGAAAAAGAAAAAGACCACAGCTACCACAAAAACGCTGATTGCGGTGATTTGTGTGCTTGTGGTTCTCGCGGGAGTTCTTTTGGCTCTCCTGTTTATTCCCAAGGACGACGATAACACGGACGTATCGGACGGCACAGCTTCTGTGTCTACCAAACTGGACAAAAACAGAGTCTGGCAGGCGGTGGTAAAAACAAAGGATGGTAAAGTCGCGGAAAACGGTTCGGGAGAATTGCTCTCGCTCGTTCCCGCCGACATCAAGACCGTCAAGCTCGAAAACGACAACGGAACAACGGTTATAACCTCCTACACTCCCACCACAAAAACCAAAGAAACAGACCCCGAAACGGGTAAGGCTGTCGAAAAAACCGAACAGACTCAGTATACTGTAAAGGGCTTTGAGGACTATGATTTACAGTCGGGCGAGCCTGACGAAATCGCAAGCGCGTGTTCAAAACTCAGCTTCAGCTCTGTATCCTGTGTTGACGCGGACGGCAAGCTTGCGGACTTCGGCTTTGACAAACCGCGCAGCGTAGCAAGCGTTACATATGACGACGGCACAAAATCTGTCATCAAGGTAGGAGCCAAAGCTCCGCAAAACCTCGGCACATATGTGATGTTCGGCAGCGGCAACGCTGTGTTCCTTTGCGACACGGAGACAGTCAATCATCTGCTCTACGGCATAAACGACCTTGTAAGCCTCACCATAAACGAGGCGGCTGAGGACACCGAAAAATCAGAATTCAAGACAGTTACACTCAGCGGAAAAAGTTTCCCTAAAACCGTTGTGCTTGAGCCCAACAGTGATAACGAAATAAATAACGACTATGTTATTTCTTCTCCCGACAAGTGTTACGCCGACAACACGGAGGCTTCAAACATTTCGGGAGGGATACGCGGACTTTACGCCGACAAGGTTATGGCTGTTAATCCTAACGCATCCAGACTTAGCGAGCTTGGACTCGCCAGCCCTCAGTCTGAGGTAAAAGCGGTTTATCCCGATAAAACCTTCAATCTGATTGCGTCAACACCTGACTCCAACGGCAACTGCAACCTTATGGATAAGGGCGGAAAGATTGTCTACAAAATCAGCGCCGACAAGATTGCGTGGGTGAACTCCAGTTACGAAAAGCTTATGTCCGAAACTGTTCTCGAGGTTGACCTTAAGACTGTCAAGAACCTCAAGGTGGATAGCTATTCGTTTGACATCACCACCAAGACAATCAAGACAACCGACGACGAGGGCGAGGAGAGCTCCACGACAAGAACCACTACGAAATACAACGGAAAGAAGATTGACGAAGGCAATTTTGAAACCTTCTTCAGCAATCTGACTCTGCTCAAAAAGAGCGACAAAACAGCCAAAGCTCCGGGCGGTAATCCGTATCTTACTGTGACATATTCCTACTCTTCCGACAGAGCCGACGATGTTCTCAGGTTCTACAAGAGCGGTTCAAAGTATATCGTCACATACAACGGAGCGCCGACGGGTACGGTCAGCGCGGCATATGTTGAAAAGCTGAAAACCCAGGCGAAGGATGCTTCCAAAGGCGACGAAGTCAAGAGCTTTTGGTAATTAAATAATAGTTAAGAGGCTGCGAAAGCGGCCTCTTTTTCTTGTCCGAATGCTACTTTTATTAACAAAAAATGTAAAGGATAATTGGTTGAAAACCCGATAAAACTGAGCTATAATACATTTTGACAGAAATGAAAAAAAAGAAAAATCAAGAATATATGAAAGGTATGATTTGCTTTGTTTGCCTCAAACGTTAAGTATCTCAGAAAAAAAGAAAACCTCAGCCAGGAGGACTTTGCCGAAAGATTCGGGGTTTCCCGACAGAGTGTGGCAAAATGGGAAAACGGCGAGAGCACACCCGATATATACAAGTGTAATGAGATTGCGGTATATTATCGAATTACGCTTGATGTTCTTGTGAGTCTGCCGCTTGAGGAACAACAGATAAATATGGAAACATCCGAGGGAAAATACATTTTCGGAATGGTTAAAATAAGCGAACGGGGACAGATAGTTATTCCCAAATACGCGCGTGAAGTTTTCGACCTTAACGCGGGTGACCGCCTTATGGTTATGGGGGATAAATCCAAGGGCGGTCTGGCGCTTGCGAAGGTATCACTCGGGAATTTCTTTCGTAAATAACAGGAGGGAAATATGGAAGCGGTAAAAACAGTAAATCTGACAAAAAAGTATAAAAACATAACAGCCGTCAACAATCTCAACCTTACAATAAAAAAGGGTGAGCTTTACGCGTTGTTGGGAGTGAACGGCGCGGGAAAATCAACCACTATAAAAATGCTTTCCTGCCTTACCGCACCAAGCTCGGGTGACGCGGAGCTTATGGGCTTCAGTATTGTGACGGACAAAGAAAAGGTAAAGTCATTGATAAATGTTTCTCCGCAGGAGACTGCCGTAGGAGCAAAATTAACCGTTCGAGAGAATCTGGAGTTTATAGCCAGGATATACGGCGCTGACAAAAAAGAAGCGCGCGCAAAAGCCGACAGGATAATAAAAGACTTTTCGATGGAAGAAACCGCGAAAAGCAAGGCGTCCACGCTCTCCGGCGGCTGGCAGCGCAGACTGAGTATTGCTATGGCGCTTATCACCGAACCCGAAATCCTCTTTCTGGATGAACCCACTCTGGGACTGGACGTTCTTGCCCGCAGGGAGCTTTGGCGTATCATTGAACAGCTCAAAGGTAAAATTACAATAATACTGACAACTCATTATCTTGAGGAGGCTGAAAACCTTGCCGACCGCATCGGCATTATGGCGCATGGTGTGCTTTGCGCTCAGGGTACAGCCGCCGAGCTGAAAGAAAAAGCAAACAACAATGATTTTGAGGAAGCATTTATTACTATAGCCGGGGAGGCGATAAAATGAGAGCCTTAATATTTGCTTCGCGCAATACAAAAGAAATAACAAGAGAATTATCCACTTCGCTTTTCGGAATCGGATTCCCCGTTGTGCTGTTGATTCTGCTTTCCGCGATTGACAAGAGCATTCCCGACGGTTACGGCCCCGACTTGTTCAATATAGAAAAACTAGCGCCTGGAATTACGGTTTTCGGACTGAGTTTTCTGTGTTTGTTTTCTTCTATGCTGATTTCAAAAGACCGTACAACAAGCTTTGTTCTCAGGCTGTTTACATCGCCGTTGAAACCCTCTGACTTCATCTTGGGATACACAATGCCGTTGTTACCCTTGGCTGTATTGCAGGGTATAGTTTGTTATTTGTGCGCGCTGTGTTTCGGATTAAAGGTCAGCCTGAACCTGATTGTTGCCGTAGTTGTAAATATTCCCATAGCGGTTGTGTTTATTGCGCTCGGACTTTTATTCGGCTCGATTCTTAATGAAAAGGCAGTCGGCGGTATTTGCGGAGCTTTAATAACAAATTTAAGCGCATGGCTGTCAAACATCTGGTTTGATACCGCTATGGTCGGCGGAGCTTTTAAGGCGGTGGCTGACTGCTTGCCTTTTTCACACGCAGTCAATGTCGCAAGAGCCGCGGCAGCGGGAGATTTCGGGGGAATTTTCCCCGATTTATGGTGGGTAATCGCTTACGCGGTAGTTTTGACTGTGGCGGCTATCGCGGTATTTACCGCTAAACTTAAAAAGAACTAAAAAAGAGGCTGTCGCACGAAATGTACGACAGCCGTTTTACTATTTACTTAGTTTTTCTTCTCCTCAGCTTTTTTTGCTTCGGGTTTTTTGGCTGCTGTTGTTTTGGCGGGGGCTTTCTTAGCCGGAGCTTTCTTCGCAGCTGTTGTTGTCTTCTTAGCGGGAGCTTTCTTAGCGGGAGCCTTCTTAGCGGCTGCCGTTGTTTTCTTGGCGGGAGCTGTTTCTTCCGCGGGTTTAGCAGTCTTTTTAGCCGCCTTTGCTATTTTCTTAGCAGCGGGCTTTTTGATTTCAGTCTTTTTGACAGGCTTTTTGGTTGCGGAATCGGGCTTAGGCATAGTGTGATTGTACTCATAAACAATCATTGAAAGCGGAGGAATTGTTACAAGGATACTCTGCTTCTTATAGTTCCAGGGCTTGCGCTCCGCCTTCTTGTCCTCCTGCGGGAAGTCGCCTGTGCCGCCGAACTCAACGTCGTCACTGTTGAAGATAGCCTTGTAATTGCCGAGGTTCGGAACTCCTACGCGGTAATCCTCTCTGGGAACAGGAGTGAAGTTGCAGATACAGAGCACGGAGTTTTTGCCGTTCTTTGTCTTACGGACAAGGCTGACAACCGAGTTCTGATAGTCGTCGCAGCTCATCCACTCAAAGCCTGCGGGATCGAAGTCCTGCTCATAGAACGCCCTGTGGCTTGTGTACAAATGCTGCAGAGCCTTGAAGTACTGTTGCATCTTGCGGTTGTTCTCGTTGTCGTCAATGAGGAACCACTGCAAGCCGACCTGAGAGTTCCACTCGTCATACTGCGCGAAGTCCTGACCCATAAAGAGCAGCTTCTTGCCGGGATGCGAGTACATAAAGCCGTACGCCGCGCGCAGGTTCGCGAACTTCTGCCAGTCATCGCCGGGCATCTTGTTAATCATCGAGCACTTGCCGTAAACAACCTCGTCGTGGGAAAGAACCTGAATAAACTTCTCGGTGTAAGCGTATATCATCGAGAATGTGAGCTTGCCGTGTTCATACTGGCGGTAAACGGGATCCTTGGAGATATACTCGAGGAAGTCGTTCATCCAACCCATATTCCACTTAAGGGCAAAGCCTAAGCCGTCCTGATTAACGTCCTTGGTAACGCCTGCCCAAGCGGTACTCTCCTCAGCGATTACCAGTGTGCCGGGAGCGTACTGATTAACCATAGAGTTGAGGTGTTTGAAGAACTCAACAGCGTCGAGGTTCTCTCTGCCGCCGTAGATGTTCGGGAGCCACTGACCGTCGCTCTTACCGTAGTCAAGATAGAGCATTGAAGCTACCGCGTCAACGCGGAGACCGTCTATGTGGAATTTATTAAGCCAGAAAAGTCCGCTGGCGATAAGGAAGTTGCGAACTTCGTTGCGTTCATAGTTAAAGATAAACGTACCCCAGTCGGGATGCTCGCCGCGTCTCGGATCGGGATGCTCATACAGGCAGGTACCGTCAAAGCGGCCGAGTCCGTGGCTGTCCTTCGGGAAGTGAGCGGGTACCCAGTCAAGGAATACGCCGATTCCCTTGGAGTGCATATAATCTACAAAGTACATAAAGTCCTCGGGCTTGCCGAAACGTGAAGTCGGCGCGAAATAACCCGTTACCTGATAGCCCCAGCTTCCGTCAAACGGATGCTCAAGAATACCCATAAGCTCAATGTGAGTGTAGCCCATATCGACAACATAGTCGGCAAGCTGCTCGGCAAGCTCTCTGTAAGACAGGAAGCTGCCGTCCTCGTGCTGACGCCATGATCCGAGGTGAACCTCATAGATTGCCATGGGTTTGACGTTGTAGTCGGAAACCTTGCGGTCCTCAATCCATTTTTCATCGGTCCAATCGTAGTGATCAATATTGGAAACGATAGAAGCTGTGTCGGGACGCATCTGCTGAGTGTTGCCAAACGGGTCGGTCTTGTCAACACAGAAGCCATCGCAGGTCTTAACCTGGAACTTGTACATTTCGTCCTCGCCGATGCGGGGGATAAATATTTCAAATACGCCTACTTCGCTTACCTTGCTCATCATATGAAGCGCGGGATCCCAGTTGTTGAAGTTACCGATAACCGATACGCGCTGAGCGTTAGGAGCCCATACGTTGAATACAACGCCGTCAACTCCGTTGATTCTCTTTTTGTGAGCGCCGAGCTTGTTGTAGAGATCATAGTGTGTGCCCTGACCGAACAGATAGCCGTCTACCTCGGAAAACTGGCACGGGAAAGCGTTACTGTCCTCGCTCTCGTAGTAGTTTCCGTCCTCGTCCCAAGCGCGGTAGTAATAGTCGAACACTCTGTCAGTATGCACGTTTGCGGCAAAGATACCCTTCTCGTGTACAAGAAACGCGCGGTGAACCTCGCCGTTGTCCTTGTTAACGAATTCGACCGAGTTGCACTGCGGCAGATAAACCGCGATTCTCAGTCCGTACTCGGTGAAGTGAGGACCCAGAAGTCCGCGTGGCATATTGTTGTACATATACGCCACCTGGGTGAGATACTCCTCGTTAAAAAGTTTTCTCATATTATAATCAATTTCCATAAAGCATAACCTCATTTCCGGGTTGAAATTGTAATATAATATTGTGCACACGGCTATAATATTTGACACCTAGTGCATTTTACTATATTTTAATCAAATTATACATTATTTTTATTTATTTTACTATAGTCACTTGACCAATTAAGTCGTATATGCTACTATAATATAAAAACTGTCTATTAAAAGAGGGCGTTTTTATGGATTTACGAGTGAAAAAGACTAAAAAAAATATAAAAGAGGCATTTTTTCAACTTCGAAAAAGGAAGCCCATCGAAAAAATCAGCGTAAAAGAACTCAGCGAAATAGCTATGATTAACAAGGCGACGTTTTATTTGCACTACAGGGACGTGTACGATTTGTCCGATAAGCTCGAAAACGAATTAATCTCGGTAATAATCGACAGCGCGAGCAGGTACGACCTGCGTTTGGGCAGGGCTGAGTTCAAGCTCTTTGCCGATGCGATAACAGGTGAAATTTTAGACCATTCAAAGGAAATCGAAATCCTGTTTTCGGGCAAGGATAACAATACTTTTATCAATCATCTTGAGGACAGGCTCAAGGAATATGTTTTTATGACGTTCCCTAACATCCCGAACAACGGCGAGGTTAACATAATTCTGACGCTTTTTATTCAGGGGTCATACAGGGCATATATCCGAAACCCCACAATAAACCGCGAGGTTTTTATATCCACAAGCTCGTCAATTCTGATGAGACTTTTAAACACTTAAAAAGGCTGACGCGACGTCAGCCTTTTGTCAGTCTTTGTTTCGTAAAATCGGTTTTCCTAATATGAAAATAACCGAGGACAGGCACGCGAAAATCAGCACGAAGGAATTAATCTCCTCGTTCCACCTCATCCACAGCACAACAGCGTCGCCTAAAGCCATAATAAAAAACGGAGCCCACAAAAGCAGGTTTTCTCCCTTGCCCATAAACAGCTTGCGAAGCATAATGGTGAACGACAGAACCAAAAGCAGCATTACGACAGCTTCAATTACGTGGAACAATACCGCGAGTTCAATATGAGAGCGATATACAACTGGGATTGCCATTGAAAATACGGTCAAATAAATGAGGGAATACCACAGCGAAAAGCGGCTTTTTGCCTTCGGCGCGAGCTGAGCTGTCCTCAGTATCATCGCGATAATGAGCATACCGTAGGAAGCAAACTGTATCCCCGGGATTGTGCACTCGGTATGTATCATTCCCGAAACGAGAATCACGCCCGAGATGATTGTCAGTATTGAGTAATTCGGAACAACAGTCAAAAACAAGGATTTAAAGAACAAACCGCTTTTGAATACCAGTAAAATAAGCGCGGCGCAAAGTGACACAGCAACCGTTATATTGGCAAACGCGTCAAACGGAGTCGGGAATAACCCGACTTGCGACACAGTCTTGAAAAGGCTTTGAGCGCGCTCGGCAAACAGTATTACAAAATACAGCAGAAAGAACCACGAAATCGCCTTATTGACTTTTGTGCTGTTCTTATCCATATAATCATCCCTTATGTCTTAATCTGTAAACAGTATAACACAGTACAGAGAGAATGTCGATAGCAGGTTTTGTGGACAATTCTTTTTCTTTCTGTTATCATATATTCAAATTAATTCGATAATCAACTCTACCGACGGTTGATTTCTCCCCATTCAACTGTAAGTGTGTTGAAAATCTTATCATACGAGCATGCCGAAAATGCGGACACAAATATGTTCCGAGCTACAAAAGCGTAAGCTTTGCTATGCATATGGGCAGAACGCGATATATGAAATGCCCCAAATGCGGCAAAATGTCGTGGCAGAAAAAGACTGTCATTATGGATGAATAATACCGACATCCGCTTGGGCAATCCGAGCGGAGGTTATTTATGGACAATAATCCAAGCGTGTGATATAATTTTATTATAATGACAACGCTAAAGGAGTTACGCATATGAAATTAATACAGAGCTTTTCAGTAGACCACAGATTTATCGTCCCTGGAATTTTCACCAGCCGTGTGGATAATGTGGGCGACGGCACAGTTACAACCTATGATATCAGGCTCAAAAGACCGAACAAAGAACCCGTTATCGACGTGGCGGCGATGCATTCGCTGGAGCATCTCATAGCCACTTTTCTTCGCAATGAGCCCGACTGGAAAGACGAAGTTATCTATTGGGGACCAATGGGTTGTCTGACGGGTTTTTATCTTATTCTTAAAGGCAGCCGCGCTCCCCAGGAGATTTATGATTTAGTGCGGAGAGCCTTCAAATCGGTTAAGGACGCTAAGGAAGTCCCGGGCACAGCGCCCGAAAACTGCGGACATTACCTTATGCATAACCTCGAAATGGCTAAATGGTACGCCGCGGAATTTGAAAAATATCTCGAAATAAACCGCGATAATCCCGCGATTTTTGAATATCCTAAAACAGAACGTCTTGTAACGGACGACGGACAGGCGTTCTTTGATTCATAAAGTATATATAGGTAAAACAAAACCCCTCTGCTTGAATTCACGCGGAGGGGTTATTTATGGAGCTGATAGGTAACGTTGCGACCGCCGCCAGTGGCGGAAAAAGGGAGCAAAAGCACTTTCAAAAATAAGGAGTTAAAGGGCAGCGCTCCAAGCAGTCTGGATAACGACTATATTTTGGTGAGGATAAATGTAAAGTAATAATTCTATATGGAGCTGATAAGCGAGGTTTAATGTATTGGAAAACACCTGCCTCGCTTGTGGGGTTCACGTAAAGAGGTAAAGTTTCCTCTTCGCGGCGGGCTAAAAACGCTTCCCCGAAGCGTTTTTACCTGCGGAATTCGCTGACGCTTATTCCTTGGCACGCCCTGTTCGAGCCTGCCTATAATCTCTTGTAGGCAGTAAAAAAAGGAGCACCCAGTTGGGTACTCCTTTTTCTATGGAGCTGATAGGCAGGCTCGAACTGCCGACCTCATCCTTACCAAAGCTAATTGATAGTTTTTGCGCCTTTTCGTATGCTTGCGAAAAATGGCTTATCTATGCGATTTTTCGGGCTTTAACTTTTTGTTTATTTTCGTAGCTTTCGGTAGATTTTTGTAGCTGTAGTAGACAAACAGTAGAAAAAACTCAGCAGCGGATAGCGATAAAAGTGTATATAATAATTGCCTAAAAGAGCTGTTTTTCTCGCGTGCGCGCGCGTTATGGTGTCCGAAATGTCCGATTAATATAAAGGCATTATTGCGCCAAAAAATCCACTGTACAAGCCAAATACAGGCAAGTACAGGGGGGTTGTAGGTATCAGGATTAAAACGCTTATTCTTTGGAAAACTTTTGTTCTCGGAAAAAGGCGCGTTACTGTCCCGAATATCGGACTAAGGTTTTATTTTTTCGCGTCGCGCTCGATAGTTTCATCAATAGCGCGGTTTACAAATCCGTTTATACTTTCGCCTTTACTTTCGGCGTGAGCTTTTATAACTTCCTTGCGCCCTTTTTTTACTACAATTCGTAAACTGTCATAGTTTTTTGCGTTATATTTATTCTTTGCCCGCGTTTGGGAATTACTTTTTTTTTCTGCCATTGTTTAACCGCCTTGTTGTTGACAAATAATGATGATTGTGCTAATATATAGGTGAAAGGAACGGCTGGAAGCTGTTCCGCAATAGAGATACTAAATTAGATTTAGCCGCTCTGTATTGGCAGATACAGGGCGGTTATTTTTTTATGCTGATTATGTAGCCTGTAGCCACAATAAGAATAATCGCAATAATAGCCAAATATTCCAAGCACTTCACCCCCTTTCCAAAGGGGCTGGAACAACCGCCGCCGTTCCTTTACGATATTATTATATCATATTGCAAGGGATTGTACAAGTATAAAATTGTACAAATATACTTGTACAAGTTTGTTTATTATGCCTATTGAATTATAGTTGTACAAGTAGTATAATATAATTAAAGAAAAGAGTTATAAAAATAAAATGCACTGTCATTTAAAAACAGCGCACTTTATACGAAAAACAGAATACAATCATCCTGATAATATAATACCATATGTAGGTTTAATTAGTCAATAAAAAACGCACGAACAATAGAACATAATTATTATACATCAATTAAAATGGAGGAAAAATGAACGGTAAAACAGAGAAAACTCCCCCCGCGCGGAACGCGAATTTAAACGGCGCGGGAGCAAAGGAAATAAAGCCGCCTACAGCGTGTATAATCTGTAGACAGCTGATTATACAAAACGCCTGACAGAAATTAAAGACACATTAGCAGAGTGTATAAAAAAGGAGAATATAAGGATATATGAACGGTCGAACAGATAACATTACATTAACCAAGCACGAATATGAATTAATCGTTGCTTATAGGAAATGTACAGATATTAACTTTAGAAATTCCGTATGTAAATTACTTGATGTTTCCCCACAAAGTAATAAAACTATACCGAAAAGCAATAAAATAATACCAATTAACAAAATTAAATAAATAGAACGCGGCTATGCACTATAATAGGTTTTTTATCATTTCTGTTGTATTATATTATTATCCGCAGCGGCTATAGCGACTAGAAATGCTTTTAAATAGCTTTGCTGCGCTTTTAGTATTATTTCGCATTGTTGCTCATAGCTGATGTGTTCACCCGCGCGGCGGCGTTTCTTTATGCTGTGCTTTAGCCGTTCGTATTCGTTCGATTTATAAAACCGCTGCTTTGCAATGTCTAACGCCGTTTCTTTGCCGCTGTAATGGTCTAAATATTCTTTGTAACATAATCTCATACGTTCGTTATTTGATAGCATATACAAAGCTTTACGGGCGGTTTTGGCTGCGTTTCCCTCTGATGTGTGCATAATACTATCTATCGCGTAATAGCTTTTTCTGCAGAAATAAAACAAATATACGGTTTTCCGCTCTTTCGGCGGTAATTCCGCTATGCACTCGCGAACAGTTTTTTGCATTTCGGACAGCTCTATATTTTCAAAGATGCGTTTTGCGTTTTTGTCCTCGATATACTCGAGCATTTCGTTGTCGTTATCCTCTGCGCTTATAGGGGTGTTATATGAAACCTCGCTATTTGTTATTTGCCGCTCGCTCTTATTAGGCAAACAGTCGCGCAATACATTTTTAAGAGCATAGTTTAAATAAGAGTTAAAACTATACGGCTTTGTATCGTCATAGGCTTGTACAGCGCGGCAAAGAGCAAAATAGAATTCCTGTTGTAAATCTTGTAGGGTGATATAGTTAGGCAAAGTTATATTTATCAGCTCGATGTTCAGGAGCTTATTTAATAGCCGTTTTGTGTTATCCCATAATTGCCCGTAATACTCCGTTTTACCCGCTTGAATTTCAAGTGCTAATTCTTCGTTAGTCATTGACTTATACCCCCGCGATGGTTTATAATTTAATGGGCATTAAATCGCTTTCTATCGCTGGGGAGCGGTTTTATTTTTTTAGAGTAATATATTTTTATTGTTTTTTATAAATAATAAATAGAGATAAGGAAAACCGCATAAATAAGCCATTTTTCATTATATTTTATTGTTTTTTTCCAAAAAACCCGCGCGAGAAGTTATTTTGGCGTAGATGTCCTAGTGAGGTGGGGTGTGAAAAGAGCTGTAAAATCAATCGTCAGAGGTAGGGGGGGCATAATCAGCAGCGAGCTGATTATATGATGTACGATACGTTCCTTTTCCGCTGCCAAATTACCAATTATAGCGACTTATCATTATGCGTAATGCATTATGATTATTTACGTTTCCCGCAACCGTTTGCGCTATGTCTTTCCAGCTGTGATTATTAAGTTTTAATTTAATTATATTTCCCTCGTATGTGTCAGGTATTGCCGCTGTGATTTCGTTTAATGCAGCGGTTTTATTTATAATAGATTGTTCTAACGAGCGCCGCGTTTGTTCATCAGCGCTTGATTGTACAGATTGAGCCGCTTTTAATTCTTTGATTTCCTTTTGTAGCTCTCTTATCGCTTTATAATTCATATTCTTAACCTTTCGCCGCTGTTGTGCTTTGCCGCTCGGCCGCGATGCCGTGCCGCTGATTGTTTCTCTTTTTTTTGCTTGTATTTAAGGAGGAGTTTTACGGCAAAGTAATAATAGCCGTTTACTTCGTTGTAAATAACTCTATAATCTACTATGTTATATTCTCGCTCGGGATATAGACGGCGTAAGGGCGATACATCACCGAAGCGTGCCATATATCGCAATTCTTTGCGCGTTAATCTGCCCGTGTGTGTTTCTCTCTCGGGCTGTTTCAGATTTCGGCTGCAGGTATATGCGTTGCCGTTAAGGGGTTGCTTTAGAAAATAGTGTGCTAAACCCTCAACGCCGTTTTGTTCGTCAAAGTGCAGCGGCTTTATGTCGTTTATATTTCCTTTTCCCCACAGTTTGTTAATGCTTTCAAAAAGCAATCCGCTGCCGTTAATAATAATGTGATGATGTAACCGTCCTGTGCGCTCTGTCCTTTCGGTACAGATTATATATTTTAATTCGGGTAAATTGTTTTTAATACAAAAGCGGCGCACCCGTCTTATAAAGTTTGCGGCTTGTTTCTTTGCGGCTCTTTCATCCCTGGGCAAATGCGCATTGTCATATGTCAGAGTTGTAAATATATCATTCTCTTTGAAATTATGGTTAATGAGCTGCGTTACTTCTTTGCCGCGTTTCCGCTCATTGTATATTTTTTGCGCGTTGCTTGTAGGTTTATGTTTTTTTCGGCGGTTGCCTTTTGCCTGTCTAAATTCAGGAATTATATCCAAATCTATATATTTATTCTGACATATTGTCGCAACCTCTTTGTAACGTCCGCGCATTTGTGCGCTCCTTTCGGGCTGATGTAAGCTACTATATTTGCTCTTGTTTTCTTTGCTTGCGTTTACTGTGTACCGAATGTTAAGCTATTATTTCAAGCGCAAAGAATAAGCGGGGTGATTTTTTACCGCTGCAAGCTGTAAAAACGCCTGCAACGGCTTGTCTTTGGAGTCGTATGTGGTATAATTGCCGCTCTTTTTCTTATGCTTATACTACTTGTGCAGAATAAAGAATAATCGAGGTTATATTTAAACCACTACGGAAAAGCAGCGGTTTAAATTCTTAATGATAGTTTTGCAACGGGTTGCCTGCTTTCGCTGTCTATAGCAAGATATTCCCCATTTTTATCTAACTTTAAATGTAAATACCCGTTCCATACATTCGTAAGTATTTCAGCGGTTTGCGTATCTTCAAAGTACAATGCAAAAATAACATAAACTATATTTTCTGTATTCTGAGTTGCTTTCTTTGTTCGCAATATTTCTTTAACAGAGATTTTGAGAACGTCTGCAATATCGCTAATCTTTACGTTACAAAGCTGCGCAAGGTGTAAAATATTCCGTTCCGCGCATAGTTTGTTAAAATCTGTAATATATGCTCTATTCATAATTAATTACTGCCTTTTGCAAGAAAAATAAGCAGCGCGTCAAAGTTAATAAGACGTTTTGTACCGCACATAACGCAAGGAATTGCGCCAGATAGCGCTAGCTGCCTTATAAAATATTTTGATACAGCTGTATTTTCGTCAAGCTGTTTCAGCTCTTTGTAACATTCGTCTAATGTTCGCATACGCGGCAAAGCTCTCATATATTATTCACTCCCTTGCACCCGTTCGCATTTTATACCGCTGCGGCTGCTTTTTCTTTTGCAATGCTATCGATAATGGCGAATATCTTGCTTTTATCTTCTTGCGGCAATTCTGTGCGCATTTTTCTTGTCATTGTCGGCTCGCTGATTTTTAAAGCCGCGGCGATTTCCCATAAACACACACCCTTGTTTTGCGCTGTGTTTCTAATATCGTTGTTAGCTCTCATTTTTAAACTTCCTTTCGTTATTTGTATTGACATTATCATCATCAGTATGATATTATGATGATAACGATTTGCCACAATCATATTATAATGTGGAAAAGCTCTTTTGTCAATAGATATTCCACATTTTAAAATATATGTGGAAATTTTATGACAAACAAGTCTGATTTTTTGGGGGTTAATTATGACAGTCAATCAAAGAATTAAGGAAATACGAATAAATAGAGGTTTTACACAAGTGGAATTATCTAACGCTTTACATTGTAGTAGGCAAAAAATAGCAGATTGGGAACGAGAAAAGACTCAACCCTCAACCAATGATATAATAAATATATCGAAATTATTTAATATATCTACAGATTATATTTTAGGGTTATCTTCTGCCGAAAAGAATAATGTTAATATTTCGGACTATACAGGATTGACAGATAGGGCTATCAGAGCATTAAAAAATTTAAAGAGTATAAGTGACTCCTATTATCCTGTAAACTATACTGAAACAATCAATATAATTTTAGAAAACTGCGATTTTCAAGTAGAAGGTTTAATAAAAGAAAATCTATTAGAATACTTGTATTATTTCTTTTGTGCCAAACGGTTTATTTATAACGACAAATATAAAAAGGATAATGAAAAAACCTTTGGCGAATATGAAGAGGCTTTTATGGAAATGACGGAGATGTTAAGCGAAAGTAATTTTTTATCACACGTTAGCCCATATGAAGCGGTAACAGATATTTTTATTCGTCATATAGATGATTATTTAAACAGAATGATATTGCCGAACAGTTTTTTAGAAAATAAAGGCGGTGACTAAATGGCGACGATTAGAAAACGCGGAAACAGCTACACGCTTATAGTTAGCTTGGGCTATGATACGAACGGAAAGAAAATAACACGCTCTTGCACATATAAGCCCGAAAAGGGAATGACCGCTCGCCAAATTGAAAAAGAAGTGCAGCGTCAAGCCGTTCTATTTGAGGAACAATGCAAGTATGGGCAAGCCGCTGCGAACGGTAAAATTAAATTTGATGAATATGTTAAACAATACCTTGAAAGTGCTAAAAACACGCTTTCAGAGTACGAACAAAAGCATTATGAACGTATTATTAAAAATCATATTTCGCCCGTATTAGGACATATGAAGCTAAAAGACATTACACCCGTACATATTCAGCACCTTGTAAACGAGCTGCAAGAAAAGCCCTCGAGCAAGTCAAAAACGGGTAAGCTCGCGCCCGCGACCGTTCGCCGCTATTTTACCGTTGTGCAATCGATTTTTCATAGCGCATATAAATTAGGCATTATAGGAATAAACCCCACAGACGGTGACAGAATAACGCTCCCGCGATTGCAAGAGAAAACAACGGAAATATTCACCCGCGAGGAATTAAGCGCGATATTCAGCTATTTAGATAAAGAGCCGTTACAATTCAAAGTGCTTGTACACCTCGCAATTAATTCAGGGTGCAGGCGCGGCGAACTTGTCGGTCTTAAATGGTCTGATATAAACTTTAACACGGGCGTTATAACAGTACAGAGAAGTAACTACAAAATGACGGGGCAACCGATAAAGAGCAAGGAAACAAAGACAGGCAAACGCCGCTATATAACCTTACCGCCGTATTGTATAGCGTTATTAAAGCGTTACCGTGCTGAACAAACTAAACAGCGTTTCGCGCTCGGCGATAAATGGCAGGGTGATAATTGGATATTCATTCAGGCAGACGGCGCGCCGATGTACCCGACAACGCCCACGCTTCAATTTAGCGACTTCTTAAAGAAATACAATCTTAAACACCGTAAATTTCACGCCTTGCGGCATACTTCCGCAACCTTACTGTTAAGCAGCGGCACAAATATAAAGAATGTTGCAAGCCGTTTAGGGCATACACAGCTAAAAACTACGGATAGATATGTACACGCGCTTGAAGATGCGGACAGGGCAGCGGCTAACACCTTTGAAACAATGTTTAACCCCCTAAAGAAAATGGCATAATATAAAGGCTATACACTCCGATTTTTAAGGGTGTATAGCCTTGTTTTTTGCTTATTTTGAGCGGCATAGTAGACAAATAGTAGACAAAACCGCCTTTTATTCTTTTATAGAAATAGAAAAACCGCCTTGCAAAATGCTGAAAAATGGCTTCACAATGCGGTTTTTGCTATGGAGCTGATAGGCAGGCTCGAACTGCCGACCTCATCCTTACCAAGGATGCGCTCTGCCGCCTGAGCTATACCAGCGCGCATACGGATTTTTACGTCCGTATGATATAATAACACATTTAAATGTTTAAATCAATACCAAATTATAATTAATGTTTGAGTTTATAGCTGTAAGACGCTACGACATTGTTTTGGATGGTGAAGGTCAGAGATTTATCGCCTTTTGAATATACATAGGCGGTTTCCGACTTGGAGTTCGGCACACCGTATATGGTTCTCAGCTGAGTGCCGTACATACCGACTTTCGCGCCTTTTTTTGTAGCTATCTCGTCTGAGGTGACGGTTATCTGCTCGATTTTTTCATCTTCGCCCGATTTGTAGGTTACGATTGTCACGCCGTCAAAATCATATTGGGTTTTGGTTTTGGAGAGTTCGTCCGCTCCGATGTCGTCGCCCAGAATAGCCTCGGCGTCCTCGATATCGTCGTTAAGAAGGATATACGCTCCCTCATAAACAAATTTCAAATCAGCGTCGCTGAAGCTTCCGTTAGGAGCTGTTGTGACCTGTACATTAGGGTTTGGATTAACATCGCCTTGTGTGGGAATGTTGCTAAGGCTCTTATTTTTCTTCTTTTTCTTCTTTTTTTTAGTCGGTTCGGTAGGGTCGTTGGGTTCGGTTGCCTGCGTAGATTTTTTACCTTTGATTTCTACGGTTTCCTCTTTAATATTAATTTCGTCATGGCCCTGAGCTTCTCTGCTGGTTATCTGGATTACTACACTGTCATCTTTAGCTGCGGGTTTTTCCTCTTCGCCGCACGACGCGCACAAAGCAGCCATAACAGCGGCTAACAAAACAATAATTACTTTTTTCATATATCTACCTCTGAATCAGAGAATTTTTAAAAATCTTTCCATAGCATTTTAACACAGTTCGGGATGATTTACAACATTTTTCGGCGCGCCCGACAAAAAATTTCTCAGGTTATCGCAGACAATTCCCATAAGTCTTTCGCGGGTTTCCATAGGAGCCCACGCTATGTGAGGTGTGATAAAGCAGTTTTTGACACCGCAGATGGGACAGTCCTTGTCCATAGGCTCAATCTCCAGCACGTCTATTCCCGCGTAGGCGAGCTTTCCGCTCTCGAGAGCGTTTTTTAGGGCAAATTCGTCCATAATCGCGCCTCTTGCGGTGTTGATAAAGATTGCTCCGTCCTTCATTTTAGAGAAAGCGTCCTTGTCAAACAGCCTGTAGGAGCTTTTGTTGAGAGGACAGTGCACGGTAATGATATCGCTTTCTCTAAGAACGGTGTCAAAGTCCGCGAAGGTGACGTTTGAGTCTTTTTCGGGATGGCGCTTGTACGCCAGCACATTCATATTAAAGGCTTTGGCGACTTTTCCCACCGCCTTGCCTATGCTGCCGTAGCCGACTATGCCCAGAGTCTTGCCCGCAAGCTCGCTCAGAGGAAACACAAACGGGGAAAAAGTCTTGCTCTTTTTCCAGTTGCCCTCGGCGACAAAGCTGCTGTAATCGCCTATGCGGTTCATACACTCGAGTATCAGCGCGAAGGTATGCTGGCAAACGGCGTCACTGCTGTATGAGCCCGCGTTGCACACGGTTATGCCCGCCTTGTCGCAGTATTCGGTATCTATATTGTTATAGCCTGTAGCAAACAGCCCGATGTACTTAAGGCGCGAAGCAAGGCGCAGAGTGTCCGCGTTGAGCGGAGTTTTGTTGCAGATTATCGCGTCGGCGTCGCGAACCCTTTCGGCGATTTCGTCATAATCGGTGAGCTCGTGCACGACAACCTCGCCGAACTCCTTTAACGGTTCCAGCGACAAATCGCCTTGGGTTACGGTTTTGGCGTCGGTCAGGATAATTTTCATACAATCACCTCGCTTTTATAATACAATAAATCTTGCATTGAGTAAAGTAATGGTTTATAATAATATTTGCCTAGGGCATAAGGAGATTAAACTATGATAAAAGCGGTTTTGTTCGATCTTGACGGAACAATGCTTCCGATGGATCAGGATTTATTTGTAAAAAAATATTTCAGTGAGCTTTGCAAACGCTTTTGCCCTGAACTCAAAATAGGCAGTGAGGAGCTTGTCGAAGCTGTCTGGAAAGCCACGGGAGATATGATTGCAAACGACAGAACCGAGCCCAACGAGAACGTATTCTGGCGTGAGTTTGCCAATATTTGCGGAGAGTCAGTCCTCGGATATAAAGCTGATTTTGACGAATTTTATGTAAATGAGTTTAACCTTTGCAGGGAAGTTTGCGGATTTAACCCCGCGGTGTCAAAGGCGATAAAGTCGCTCAAAAGCAAGGGCTACACGACAATCGCCGCCACAAACCCGATTTTCCCCGCTATAGCCACGCACAACCGTCTTAGCTGGGCGGGAGTGAGCAAGGATGATTTTGCGCTCGTGACAACCTATGAAAATTCATCAAGCTGCAAGCCCAACCCCAAATATTTTACCGAGATAACGGACAAAATGAATATAGCCCCCGAAGATTGCCTTATGGTCGGCAACGACGTTGACGAGGATATGATAGCGGCTTCCTCGGTAGGAATGGACGTCTTTTTGGTAAAGGATTGTATGATTAACCGTTCGGACAAAGACATTACACCATATAAACAAGGCTCGTTTGAGGACTTTTTGGAATACGCTCAGGCTATGCCCGATTTAAAGTGAGATTAATATGAAGAAACTTGTTAAACGATATATTGTTTTCGCGGTTATTATCGCGCTGATTTATCTGGTTATGCCGATATTCTTCCAGGGCGAAAACTATAAGTACGACGCAATAGAATACCAGTTTGTCTTCCCCGCTACTGCTCTTTTGTCGGGGCTTATCTACTCATGGAAGCACGGCGTGGATTTCACGTTCCCGCTCATCGCTCCGATAATCTATATCGGCAGCGTGCTGATTTACAGTCATTTCTATCACTGGGCTGTCTATGTGTTCATTTACCTTATTGTAGGTATGCTCGGATGTTTTATCGGCGATATGGTCTACAAAAGCAATATTGAGCAAAAGAAAAAAGAACAAAGGGATAAAAGACTGGAAAACGACAATTATAAGATTACCATAAGTAATATCACGGTCGAAGACGACGAGGACGAGGAATAAAGGCAGAGATTTGATATGCTGAAGCTCAGACGCTTTCTGTCGGATTACAAGAAGCAGCTGATTATCGGACCGCTGTGCAAGCTGTTCGAGGCTGTGCTGGAGCTATTCGCTCCGCTTGTAATGGCGGAAATCATCAACAACGGAATACTCAAGCAAAACACAGACTACGTCCTGAAAATGGGCGCGGTTCTTGTTTTATTGGGCGTTGTGGGACTTAGCTCGGCGCTTGTGTGCCAGTATATGGCGTCCTACACCTCGCAGGGAGCGGGTACAAAAATCCGTTCGGCGCTTTTTGAGCATATCGGGACTTTGTCCCATAAGGAGCTCGACGAGCTCGGCGCGCCCGCGCTTATAACACGAATGACAAGCGACATCAACGCCGTTCAGGCAAATATTGCTATGACAATGCGGTTGCTATTGAGAGCGCCGTTTTTGATTATCGGCGCGCTTATTATGGCGTGCTTTATTAACCTTGAAATCTCTCTGATTTTCTTTGCCGCGGCGCTTGTAATAGGAGTGATACTCTATCTCGTGATGACAAAGTCCCTGCCGTTTTATAAGAAAGTTCAGGCGGCGCTGGACAGAATCTCCCTGCTCTCGCGCGAAAACCTCAGCGGAAACAGAGTTATTAGAGCGTTTTCCAAGCAAAAGCAGCAGGAAAAAAACTTTGATAAACAGACCGAAAAGCTCGCGAAAACCTCGGTCAGAGTAAGCAGGCTTTCGGCTCTGCTGAACCCCGCAACCTATGTTGTGGCTTATTCCGCGATTGTGCTTATACTCTACTTCGGCGGACAGCAGGTCAACTCGGGAGTATTGCTCTCGGGCGATATTGTCGCGCTTACAAGCTATATGACGCAGATTCTGCTGGCTATGATTGTGCTCGCGGATTTGGTGGTTCTGCTCGCCAGAGGTTCGGCAAGCGCCTCGAGGATAAACGACGTTTTTGAGACGGAGCCCTCTGTAAAAGAGCTGAATAAATCCGAAGTGAAACCCCTTGAAAACGCTCCGAAGGTCGAGTTCAAAGACGTAAGCTTTTCCTACGGCAACGGCGACAAAGAGCTTGAAGATATCAGCTTTAAGATAGAGAAAAACACGGTTGTCGGCATTATCGGCACAACGGGCTCGGGCAAGAGCACGCTGCTCAGCCTGATTAACCGCTTCTACGACACAAGTTCGGGCGAGGTGCTTGTCGACGGCGTAAACGTCAAGGACTATTCCTTTAAACAACTGCGTTCAAGCATAGGCGAAGTGCCCCAGAAGTCGGTGCTTTTCAGCGGAACAATCCGCTCAAATATGCTGTGGCAGAAACCCGACGCCTCGGACAACGAGATTTGGCTCGCGCTTGAGAAGGCGCAGGCTGCGGACTTTGTAAAAAGCCTTGACAAGGAAGTTGCCCAAGGCGGGCTTAACTTCTCGGGCGGTCAGAGGCAAAGACTTTGTATCGCCAGAGCTCTGGTCGGCGCGCCGAAGCTGATTATACTGGATGACAGTTTTTCCGCTCTGGATTTTGCAACGGAAAAAGCCGTGAGAAAAAACATCCTCGACATTGAGGATTGCACGGTAATTATCGTAACTCAGCGGTGTTCAACAATTATGAACGCCGACAGCATTCTTGTGCTTGAGGACGGCAGGCTTGAGGGACAGGGGACTCACAAAGAACTCCTCGAAAACTGCCCCGCGTACCGCGAGATATGCCTGTCTCAGCTCAGCAGTGAGGAGGTGGGCGTATGAGGACGGTAAAGAACCTGCTCGTATACACTCGCCGTTATCGTTTAATACTCGCGCTGTCACTTTTATGCGCGGCGGTTAGCGTGGGATTTTCGCTGTACATCCCCGTGCTCGTGGGCGAAGCCATAGATTATATGGTCGGCAAGGGCGCGGTTGATTTTGCTGAAATCGGCAGAGTGATAATTATTATCCTTATATTGATAGCCCTGATAGCCGTGTTCCAATGGCTGATGAATTATTGCGTAAATGTCGTATGCGCCCGCACGGTTCGGGATTTGAGGAACGACATTTTCAAAAAACTCAACACCCTTCCGCTCAAGGACATTGACTCCAACGCCCACGGCGATATGATAAGCCGAATTACAAACGACGTCGAGGCGATAGGCGACGGACTCACTCAGGTAATTACCAAGCTTTTTTCGGGCATAGTAACAATAGCGGGTACGCTTTTGTTTATGCTTTCGATTAACGTATATATAGCGCTGGTGGTTGTTGTGCTCACTCCGATGTCGGTGCTCGTCGCGGCGATTATCGGCAAGATGTGCGCTAAAAGCTTCCGCAATCAGCAGCAGCTCCAGGGCGAGATAAGCTCCTATGTTGAGGAGATTGTCGGCAACCAGAAGGTTGTCAAAGCCTTTTCCTATGAGGAGCGCTCCGCGGAGGAGTTTGAATTACAGAACAAAAAGCTGTTCAAGGTGGGGCTCAAAGCGCAGTTCGCGGGAGCTCTCGCCAACCCGAGCACACGCTTCGTAAATAATATGGTCTACGCCGCAACGGGTATAATCGGCGCGTTGTCGGTTCTTTCGGCGTTTATGGGACAGCTTACAATCGGCGGGCTCGCGTGCTTTTTGACCTACGCCAATCAGTACACGAAACCCTTTAACGAGGTTACAGGTGTGCTCACTCAGATTCAGACGGCGCTTGCGGCAGGCGACAGAGTTTTTGATACGCTCAACGCTGAAAGCGAGCCCGACGAGAGAGGTAAACGTCATTATGATAAGGCAAAAGGCGAGCTCGAGTTCAGAGAAGTCTGTTTCTCCTACACTCCTGACAGGGAGCTAATCAAAAACTTTTCGCTCAAAGTAAAGAGCGGAGAACAGGTTGCGATAGTCGGACCGACAGGCTGCGGAAAAACTACGCTGATTAATCTGATTATGCGGTTCTATGAGGTGGACAGCGGCGAGATTTTGCTCGACTCAATCCCTACAAGTGAGATTAACAGGGATATTCTGCGGCAGAACTTCGGAATGGTTTTGCAGGACAGCTGGCTTTTCTCGGGGACAATTATGGACAACCTGCGCTACGGCAACCCCGAGGCATCGGACGAGGAGATTATCGCCGCGGCGAAGATGTCCTACGCCCACAGCTTTATCCGCAAAATGCCCGACGGCTATAACACCAAGCTCAGCGAGAACGCCGACAACCTCTCGGCGGGACAAAAGCAGCTGCTCTGTATAGCGAGGGCAATGGTTCTCGACCCGCCCGCGCTTATTCTTGACGAGGCGACCTCATCAATAGATACCCTCACCGAAATCAGGGTTCAAAAGGCTTTTAAGAAGTTGATGAAGGGCAGGACAAGCTTCATTGTGGCGCACCGCCTTTCTACAATTAAGGAGAGCGACGTTATTCTGGTTATGAACGACGGAAATATTGTTGAACAGGGAACTCACGAGGAACTGCTGAAAACGGTCGGCTTCTATACCAAGCTATATAATAGTCAGTTTGAGGAATCTGACTGATGTTTAAATGGTGAAAAAAATAGAAATAACCGCCGGTAGCCCGGCGGTTTTCCTTATTTCATATACTTTTTTATGTACTTTTCCCCTTCGTTATATGGCATATAGTCACCAACATTTGACATCTTTAAAAGCAGCTTGTCACTAAAATCAGAAGAAATTACTCCATCATAAAAAATAAAATAATCCCTGTCAGCTCCAGCATAAACTATGGCTTTGTCTTTTCCTTCGATATTATATCCGCTTATTGCCATGGTATCGTCATTGGCAGTATGGAGATTTGGCATAGCGACGCCAAACTCATGGGTACTATCTATATCGAAGTTATCCTCGATAAAATATTTATGTGCATATACTCCATCGCTTTTGTTTGTTTCAGGAAACCCTATACGATAGAATTTATTGCCCGAAACCACACCACTAACTTCTGTCTTATTTGAGTTCGTTTCGGAATTACATCCGACAAGGAGGGTAATCAAGAATAACGAAACTATACAAAGAATTGGTTTTATCATATAATAACCTCACAATAATTGACGTATTTGTTCAATAGTTTTTTTAAGAGATTTTTTGGGAATAACACCTGTAATTCCGCTTAAATCTCTCTCTTTTCCACCAATAACATTTCCTACACCATCTTGAATCCAAGCGGAGAGAATAAGGGTATTTTCTTCATATTCGAGTTTAATATATTGCATTGCTGTCATCATACCCGTTCCTTTTCTCCAAACTTCCTCAATGTTGTTATAAAGCAACCGAGAGAAGCTGTTCTGCATCAAAAATGGTTCCACTAAATTTTTTATCTCATTTTCAGTTTTGTTGTGAGGGACTCTGATGATGGTTCTTGACATAATAAAGACCTCCTTAATATATAATGAAAAAAGACGCACAACCGAAGTTGTTCGCCAAAAGCACATTGCTCCGATTTTAATGTATATATAGTCTCAATTAAGACCATAATGATATTATAGTCGTTATTTCGACTATTGTCAATGGTTTTATCGTATTTTACCATAAAAATGGTGATACCAATGATTATATACAGTCCATTTTGGGAAACTTTAGATAAAAGCCAAGAAAGCACTTACACATTGATTCAAAAATACAATATAAGCAGTTCCACAATCGACAGATTAAGAAAAAATAAAGGTATATCTACTCAAACTATTAATGATTTGTGCCGAATTTTAAAATGTAAAGTAGAGGATATAATTGAATATATAGATGAATAAAGAAAATCAATTTTTTTGATTGTGGTTTTCTTGACAATAATTTTTGGCTGTGATAAAATTATTTTCGATATTTGAAAGGCTTTGACCGGGAGGTTGGCGTAATCCAATGCAAAGAGAGAGGACGGCAGGTGTAAGTCCCCGTGAGGATGCGTTTGATGTAGCCCGTGAGCCGCGGGGCTGAACTGACAGTAGGCATCGACGCTTAATCGGCGTTAAAGATTTGAGTGCGGTATATTAAATGTACCGAACTTGGGTGGTACCACGGACATTGTTCGCCCCGAGCTTTTGCTCGGGGCTTTTTTATTGGTTGTCCCCTTAGGGGAAAATGTCAGCCGCAGGATGACAAAAGGGGGATATAAGTTTGATAAAGAACGTAAACCAATCAATAAGAATCCTTCCTTAAAAAGCTATGCTCGAGAATTAAGAAAAAATATGACAAAAGAAGAAAAACAGCTATGGTTTGGCTTTTTAGCAGAATTATCGGTTAGGTTCAGACGGCAAGCAATTATTGATAACTATATTGTTGATTTTTTGTGTGTTAAGGAAAAAATTGTTATTGAACTTGATGGGTCACAGCATTTTGATAATGATAAACAAATCGAAAAGGACAAAGAAAGAGATAGATTTTTAAAAAAGGCTGGTTTTACAGTATTAAGATATTCAAATTATGAAATAAACAGTAATTTCAGGGGTGTTTGTGAGGATATTTATTCCCATATAAACAAAAAAAATTAATCCCCCTATTGACGGGCTTTGCCCGCCACTTCCCCCTCGGGGGAAGCTTATATGGATATAATTATATTTGGAGGAATCAAAATGGCAAAAGAAATGGCTAAAGCTTACTCTCCACGTGAGTTTGAGGACAGAATTTACGACTTTTGGGTAAAGGGAAACTACTTCCACGCTGAGGTGGACAAGGACAAAAAGCCCTACACTATCGTTATGCCGCCGCCGAACATCACGGGACAGCTTCATATGGGACACGCTCTGGACGAGACTTTGCAGGATATCCTTATCCGCTGGAGAAGAATGCAGGGTTACTCCGCTCTCTGGCTCCCGGGTACAGACCACGCGTCAATCGCTACCGAGGCTAAAATCGTTGAGGCTATGCGCAAGGAAGGCGTGACAAAGGACGACCTCGGCAGAGAAAAATTCCTCGAGAGAGCATGGGACTGGAAGCGTGAGTACGGCGGACGTATCACCGAACAGCTCAAGAAGCTCGGTTCCTCCTGCGACTGGCAGAGAGAACGCTTCACAATGGACGAAGGCTGCTCGGAAGCCGTCAAAGAGGTTTTTGTAAAGCTCTACCGCGACAAGAAGATTTACCGCGGCAACCGTATGGTCAACTGGTGCCCGCATTGCGGAACATCTATCTCGGACGCCGAGGTTGAATACGAGGAGCAGAACGGCCACTTCTGGCATTTGCTCTATCAGGTTAAGGAGACGGGCGAGTATCTCGAGCTCGCCACAACACGTCCCGAGACTATGCTCGGTGATACCGCCGTAGCGATTAACGCCGAGGACGAGCGTTACAAGCATCTGCACGGATGTCACGCTATCCTTCCGCTTTTGAATAAAGAAATCCCAATTGTATGCGACGAGCACGCCGATATGGAAAAAGGAACGGGCGTAGTTAAAATCACCCCCGCCCACGACCCTAACGACTTTGAGGTAGGTCAGCGCTGCAACCTTCCCATAGTCCGCTGCTTCACCTATGACGGACATATGACAGGCGCAAAGGACGTTGCCGAGTACGAAGAAATGAAAGCAAAGGGCAACCTTGCCGAGAATGAGCCCGAGGTTCTCGACTGCGGCAAGTACGCAGGTATGACCACAATGGAAGCCCGCAAGGCTATTTTAGAGGACTTGAAAGCCTGCGGCGCTCTCAAAGAGGTTGAGGATTTAACCCACGACGTCGGCACTTGTTACCGCTGTCACACCACTATTGAGCCTATGGTTTCAAAGCAGTGGTTTGTAAAGATGAAACCCCTCGCGGGACCCGCTATCGAAGCCGTTAAAAACGGCGAGACCAAGTTTATTCCCGAGCGTTTCGACAAAATATATTATCACTGGATGGAGAACATCAAGGACTGGTGTATCAGCCGTCAGCTTTGGTGGGGACACCGTATTCCCGCTTATTACTGTGACGAGTGCGGCGAGGTTATCGTTGACAAGAATGCTCCCGAAAAGTGTCCCAAATGCGGCTGTACGCATCTCAGCCAGGACGAGGACACTCTCGACACCTGGTTCAGCTCCGCTTTGTGGCCGTTCTCCACTCTCGGCTGGCCCGAGAACACCGAGGATTTAAAATATTTCTATCCCACCAACACTTTAGTTACGGGTTATGACATTATATTCTTCTGGGTTGCCAGAATGATATTCTCCGCCGTTGAGCACACGGGTATGGCTCCGTTCAAGACCGTATTTATCCACGGTATCGTGCGTGACGCCAACGGCGTAAAGATGAGCAAATCTCTCGGCAACGGTATTGACCCGCTGGAGATTATCGACAAATACGGCGCCGACGCGCTGAGGTTCTTCCTCGCGACAGGCAACTCCCCGGGTAACGATATGCGTTTCTCCGAAAAGAGAGTTGAAGCTTGCGCGAACTTCGCCAACAAGCTGTGGAACGCCAGCCGCTTTGTTCATATGAACATCGACGATTTCGACGTTAAAAACGAGCTTCCCGACGAACTCACCACAGAGGATAAGTGGATTGTTTCCACCCTCAACAGCGTCGCTAAGGAGATAAATGAAAACCTCGAAAAATTCGAGCTAGGCGTTGCTGTTCAGAAGATTTACGACTTCATCTGGGATTGCTTCTGCGACTGGTACATTGAGCTTTCAAAGTCCAGACTTCAGAGCGAGGGAGCAACAGCTCAGAACGCCCGTCAGGTACTCCTGTGGACGCTCGAGAAGATTCTCAGACTGCTCCATCCCTTTATGCCGTATATCACCGAGGAAATCTGGCAGACCTTGCCCGCCGACGGCGACACGGTTATGCTCGCTGAGTATCCGTCCTATGACGAAAGGCTCAACTTCCCCGAGGCTGTAAGCAGTATGGAAAAGGTTATGGAGGCAATCAGGGGAATCCGTAACCGCCGCGCGGAGATGAACGTTCCGCCGTCAAAGAAAGCCAAGGTATATATCGCCACAAAGCTTCCCGAGGTTTTCGAGCAGGGCAGTCAGTTTATCTGCCGCCTTGCTTCGGCAAGCGAGGTTGAGGTCGGCGGCAGCTTTGAAATCGACGGCGCTGTCAACGTAGTTACAGCCGACGCCAAGATTTATATCCCGATGGACGAGCTTGTAGACAAAAAGGCGGAGCTTGACCGCCTCAGCAAAGAGCTGGAGTCCGTCAAAAAACGTCTTGCCCAGAGCGAGGGTAAGCTCAATAACCAAGGTTTCGTTTCCAAGGCTCCCGCCGCGGTTGTCGAAAAGGTTAAGGGACAGGCTCAAAAGGAGCGCGAGCAAATCGCCTTGATCCAGGCGGCTATCGACGCTCTCAAATAATCCGAAGAACATAGTTAAAGCCCGACGGTTTTCCGTCGGGCTTGCTTTATGTTTTTTGTTTATTTTTTCTTAAAGCTGTCTCTGAGGTTTACGGCTCTGTTGAAAACAAGGTGCTTGGCGGAGCTGTCCTTTAAGTCCACACAGAAATACCCCTGTCTCATAAACTGGAAGCGGTCGGTTTTGTCCGCGTTTTTCAGCGATGTTTCGAGCTTGCAGTTTTTGAGGACTACGAGTGAGTCGGGATTGATGTAATCCGTAAACTCGCCGTCCTCGCCGTCGGGGTCGGAAACCGTGAAGAGGTTGTCGTACAGCCTGACCTCGGCGTCAACGCAATCCTCGGCGTTGACCCAGTGAATAGTGCCGCGAACCTTTCTGCCGTCGGGTGTGTTGCCGCCGCGGGTTTCGGGGTCGTATTCGGCGTAAACGGCTGTAACCTTGCCGTTTTCGTCCTTTTCACAGCCTGTGCATTTTACGATGTAGGCGCTCTTTATTCTGACTTCGTTGCCCGGATAAAGGCGCTGATACTTTTTAATCGGCTCCTCCATAAAGTCGGTGCTCTCGATATACAGCTCACGGGAGAACGTGACTTTACGCGTGCCCATTTCAGGATGATTTGGGTGGTTTTCAACCTCAAATTCCTCAGTCTTTCCCTCGGGGTAGTTAGTGATGACAAGCTTTATCGGGTCAAGAACCGCCATAGCTCTCGCGGCGGTTTCGTTGAGGTCGTCACGCAGACAATGCTCTAAAAAGCCGTACTCCACGGTGGAGTTTACCTTTGACACGCCAATCTGGTCGGTAAAGCTTCTGATAGCGGCGGGAGTGTAGCCTCTGCGGCGAAGACCGCGGATTGTGGGCATTCTGGGGTCATCCCAGCCGTCCACGTAGTTTTCCTCAACAAGCTGTCTTAGCTTGCGCTTTGACATAACGGTGTTGTTGATTCCGAGGCGCGCGAACTCAATCTGCCTGGGCTTTGAGGGAGCGGAGATATTCTCCACAACCCAGTCGTAAAGCGGACGGTGAGCCTCAAACTCCAGAGTGCACAGCGAGTGGGTAATGCCCTCGATAGCGTCCTCAATCGGGTGCGCAAAGTCGTACATCGGATAGATGCACCATTTTGAGCCCGTGCGGTGGTGGCGCATATGATTAATACGGTAGAGCACGGGGTCGCGCATATTGAAATTGCCCGAAGCAAGGTCAATCTTAGCGCGTAAGGTCATCTTTCCGTCCTCAAATTCGCCCTCTCTCATTCGTTTAAAGAGGTCTAAGCTCTCCTCAATCGGACGGTCGCGGTAAGGGCTTTTCGCGGGAGTATTCAAATCACCGCGGTATTCTCTCATCTGTTCGCCGTTGAGTTCGCACACATACGCCAAGCCCTTTTTGATAAGCTCCACGGCGTAGTCGTACATCTGCTCAAAGTAGTCGGACGCGAAGTAGAAGCGGTCGTCCCAGTCAAATCCGAGCCAGCTTATGTCCTCTTTAATCGCGTCAACATACTCAACGTCCTCTTTGGTGGGGTTAGTGTCGTCCATACGAAGGTTGCAAAGTCCGTTGTACTTCTGAGCGGTGCCGAAGTTTACAAATACCGCTTTGGCGTGACCTATGTGCAGATAGCCGTTCGGCTCGGGAGGGAAGCGCGTGTGTACCTTTTTGCCGTAGTACGCGCCGCCCTCGGCTATATCCTCATCAATAAATGTATGAATAAAATTGCTTGACATTACTTCCATATATATTGTGCCTCTCTAATAAGATTGCTGTTTTTCAAATGTTTGTGCTCAACCATAAAAAATTTTATCCTAGTGGTCAGTATTCAGCAGTCAGTGGTCAGTGAAGGGCGGGCTTTGCCCGCACCCAATTTCATAAAAACTGAACACTAAATGCTTAACTTTTCAAGTCCGATTTCCAGCCTGCGCAGGGCTTCCTCTCTTCCCAAAATATCGAGAATCTCAATCGCTCCGCCCGCGGTTACAGTCTGACCCGCCGCCGCGATGCGTACAGGCCACATAACAGTGCCGTTTTTGAGCTCTTTTTCCTGAGCCATATTGATAAGGCAGTCGTGAATACTCTCGTTGTCCCATTGGGGCAATGCTTTTAATCTATCGTACGCTTCCTTGAGATTTTCGGGAGCGTTGTCTAGGTTTGACTTGCTCTTTTTGTTTATGAACAATTCCTTGTCGTACTCGGGGAGCTCGGCAAAGAATCTTATCTTGTCGGGAATATCGGTGAATTTCTCGGTACGCTTCTGCAAAATAGCGGGGAATTTTTCGTACGGCATTGCTGTGTCGCCGAAAACTTCCTTGTAATACGGCATAGCGCGGGCGTTGAATTCTTCCTCGCTCATAGCCTTGATGTACTCGGCGTTGAACCACAGAAGCTTGTCGTAGTCGAACACGGCGGGGGATTTTGAAATTCCTTCAATGAAGAAGTTTTCTTCAAGCTCCTTCATTGTGAAAATTTCCTGATTGTCCTTAGGGCACCAGCCGAGCAGGGCGATATAGTTGATTATCGCCTCGGGCAGATAGCCTTCTTTTACAAGGTCTTCAAAGCCCGTTGAGCCGTGGCGTTTACTGAGTTTGCTTACGGAGCCGTCCTCGTTCTTGCCCATAATCAACGGCAGGTGAACGTAGGTCGGAATCTCCCAGCCGAAAGCCTCATAAAGCAGGTTGTACTTCGGCGTTGAGCTCAGGTACTCGCTGCCGCGCACAACGTGAGTAATACCCATTGTGTGGTCGTCAATTACGTTGGCGAAGTTGTATGTGGGATAACCGTCGGTTTTAATCAGAATCTGGTCTTGTAATTCGGAGTTGTCCACCGTAATCTCACCGAAAACAGCGTCAGTAAAGGTCGTCTCGCCGTCAATCGGCATTTTCTGACGGATGACATAAGGCGTGCCCGCCTTTAACTGAGCGTCGATTTCCTCATCTGAAAGGTCGCGGCAGTGACGGTCATAGCCGCCGAACTCGGAATCCTCTGCGAGCTTTTCGAGCCTTTCCTTGGAGCAAAAGCAGCGGTAAGCCTTGCCGTCCTTGATGAGCTGTTCGGCATAGGGCAGGTACATATCCTTGCGCTCGGACTGAACGTAAGGACCGTAGTCACCGCCCTTGTCGGGACCTTCGTCGTGTTCGATTCCCGCCAGCTTCAGGGTGTTGTAGATTACCTCTACAGCTCCTTCCACATAGCGTTCCCGGTCGGTATCCTCGATTCTCAGCACGAACGTGCCGCCCTGAGATTTCGCGATTAAATATTCATACAGCGCCGTCCTCAGGTTGCCCACGTGCATAAAGCCCGTGGGACTGGGGGCGTAGCGCGTTCTGACTTTTTTGATTACTGACATTTATATCACCTTTTAAAATAAGATACAAAACATAGTATATCACAAAATTTATATTTAGCAAATACTTTATAAACTTTTTGAGAAAAAAGCGGATACAGTTTGCTGTATCCGCTAAACATTTATACTATCTTTACTTTGCACGACAGTTTATAACCGTTTCTTTTCGCTATAATCGTAGCGAAGCCTTTTTTCTTTCCTTTAACTTTACCCTTTGATGTTACTGGAGCAATTTTTTGTTAGAGGAAATCCATTTGATTTTTCCTTTACCGCCCCGTACTGTCGGGGTTTTTTCCCTTTTTTTATTTTGCAATATGTTGACGAGAGCTTTGGTTTTACATATGTAATGAATGAGATTGTGTATTTTCCTTTATATCTGTGTGCTTTTATATAGTATACTCCCTTTTTAATGTCAGTTTAACACTTTCACTTGACGGAGAAGCAGGACTTCCATACATGTAATAAGTGTTATAATACTCCTTCACTAAAGAGGAGTTATAAACACAGAAATCTGAATGGTAATCTTCTTCTCCATAGTTTTTAAAATTAATGTCAGCAATCTGTATTTTACTTAAGTAAAACTTGTACCAATCATCATCGTAATTATCGGCTGTAAATGCTCCGATTGTTTTTTGCCCGAAGTCAGTATATTTGGGTTATCATATAAGCTTTTATTTTTTTCATCACAGCTGAATTTTTATCAACATAAACTTTTAGCCAAGCGTTGTCGTTTTTAACGGAATACTCTCTATATGCGTTTGTTGTTATTGGCAAGGACACAAAGATGCTTATCATAATAACAACAGAAAGCAAGATTGATAATGCTTTTTTTCATAGCTATCCTTCTTACATAATTAATCATCATATATATTATGATTTAAAAAATATTTATACGCTTTTTCAAGTGTTTTACGTTTCTTCTTCTTTGAAGCTGTGCTATCCCAATCTGTACCATTGACTCTTGTGCGAGCTTGCCAGCCGGAATTTATTGTTTTTGTATCATGGTCAGAAATATCAGGGTCTATTGCTTCAATAGTTCCATCTTTATAAACATAGTATCCCCATCCATACACATCAGTAATAGGATAAAGAACATAAAAACATATTTGTCCGGTTCCATCAAAATCATAAAAAGCCACTTTATCAATATTCCATTTTTGTCCGCTGTCACTTACTTCGGTGTCCCATGCGTCCATGTAATTATAAACGGTATTTATATATTTTTTATCACTGCTTTTTATCTTTTTTTCTTTAGGCTCGGTTGAACAAGCCGTCATACAAATCAGAAAAGATAAAGATAGAAAAATAGAGAATATTCTTTTTTTCATGGCTTTTCGCCTCCACATCCGCAGGAGCCCACGTAGTTCTGGTGGATTTTTCCGCATTTTGGGCACATCCATTCATTAGTGCCTAAAATTCTGCCGCTCGTATTTCTCCGAATCTCTTGCGGCTCGGTTAAGATATAAATATTGTATTCGTTCTGTACCTTTTTGCTTACCTTTTTGGCACTCGCTATTAAAACAGAGCCTATAATAAAGAAAACTATTACAACGAAGAAAGGAATAAGAGCTTCAAGCTTTGAGGAATCCGAGCTGTATCTGCTAAATATAACTTCAAGCTTATTAAAGTTCAAAATGAAAAGCAACAGAGCAATCGAATCAAAAATCACACTGAAGATTACCAGTGAGTAATAGCTGGATTTTTTTAAATGCTCGCTAATGAATTCAGATTTGCTTTTCAGCGGACGTTGTGAACTGACAGCAGATTGATGATTTGTTATCGCTCCGATCGAATAACCGCAATCGGGGCAGTAGTTTGAGGAACCGTTTAGCGGTTTACCGCAATTTGGGCAATACATATTTAGCCTCCTTTAAATAATATTAGCCTGTTTTAGATTATTAAATCCAATTTCATTTTAACCTGTTTCAGGTTAAAAGTCAATACCCTGAAACAGGTTAACATATACTATCATTAGAGGTGGTTATATGTATAAGCGTATAAGAGATTTGAGAGAGGATTGGGATATGAATCAAACTCAGATCGCGAAAATGCTGGGAATGTCACAGACAGGGTACTCAAAGTATGAAACAGGAGAGAACGACATACCGACAAACATTTTAATTAAACTTGCGGATTTCTATAACGTAAGTGTAGATTATATTCTTGAAAGAACCGATAACTGTAAAACAAATAGATAAACGGCTATCCGATTGGGTAGCCGTTTATGTGTAAGTTATTCATCTCTGCCGCAGCACTTCTTGTACTTCTTGCCGCTTCCGCAGGGACAGGGGTCGTTGCGACCGACCTTCTTGCCTTTGCGGATTGTTTTGTTAGAGGTGTCTGTGCCGTCGCCTGAGGTCGCTGTGGGCTGTGCGACCTGCTCACGTTTGAGAGCGTTTTTGAGCACGTCGCTTTGTTCGTTATCGCTCTTGCCTTCGGCAGCTTTCTGAGCAGCCAGACGCTTGGCGGCGGCGATAGCCTCGCGGCGTCTTTGCTGTTCATGAATCCGTCTGGGCTGAGTGAGCATAAGCTTGATTGTATCCTCGCGGATTGAGGCAATCATATCGTCAAACATATCAAAGCCCTCTAAACGGTACTCTACAACGGGGTCGTGCTGACCGTATGAACGCAGATGGATACCCGCCTTGAGCTGTTCCATATTGTCGATATGGTCCATCCAGTAGGTGTCAACGCTTCTGAGCAGATATACGCGCTCCATCTCGCGGATAGTTTCCTCGGGGAGAAGCTTTTCGTTTTCTTCGTAAAGGTTAAGAGCGTCCTCGATAATCATATTCTTGATTTCGTCCGCTTCGATAATCTCAATATCTCTCTCGGAGAAGTTGTATTTGGAGCGGTCTGTAATAACCCAATCCATATATGTGTCGAGCAGACCAGTAATGTTCCAGTTGTCGTGAATACCCTCTGGCAGGAATCGAGCGACAGTCTCTGAGATATTGTCCTCAATCATCTTGATAATGGTATCGTGGAGGTTCTCGCCGTCAAGAACCTGGTCGCGTTGAGTGTAGATGATTTCACGCTGCTTGTTGAGAACATCATCGTACTGGAGCACGTCTTTACGAATACCGAAGTTTCTCAGCTCAACCTTTTCCTGAGAGTTCTCGATGATGTTGGTGAGCATTTTGTTTTCAATCGGCATATCTTCCTCGACGTTGAGTCTGTCGAGCATCATCTTCATTCTGTCGCCGCCGAACAGACGCATAAGGTCGTCCTCGGTGGAGAGGAAGAAACGGCTTGTACCGGGGTCGCCCTGACGTCCCGCGCGTCCGCGAAGCTGGTTGTCAATACGGCGTGACTCGTGTCGCTCCGTACCGATGATGAACAGTCCGCCCGCTTCTCTGACCTTGTCGGCTTCTTCCTTGATTTCCTCGCTGTATCCCTCGTTGAGCTCGGCGAAAATCTTTCTAGCTTCAAGGATTTCCTCGTCGTCGGTTTCGGCAAAGCCCGTGGCTTCAGCTATGAGCTCGTCCTCAATACCCTGCTTGCGCATTTGAGCTTTCGCAAGGTACTCGGCGTTACCGCCGAGGATAATATCGGTACCGCGGCCGGCCATATTTGTGGCGATGGTAACCGCACCGAGCTTACCCGCCTGAGCGATGATTTCGGCTTCCTTGTCGTGCTGCTTGGCGTTGAGCACGTTATGTTTAATCCCCTGCTTTTTGAGCATTTTGGAGAGGATTTCGGATTTTTCGATTGAAATAGTACCTACCAGTACAGGCTGGCCTTTTTCGTGAGCCTCTACAATCTGGCGGATAACAGCCATAAACTTGCCGTTCTCGGTGCGGTAGATGGAGTCGGGCAAATCCTCGCGAATAAGGGGCTTGTTTGTCGGAATTTCGACAACATCGAGCTTGTAGATTTCCTGAAACTCGGTCGCCTCGGTCTGAGCCGTACCCGTCATACCCGAGAGCTTTTTGTAAAGTCTGAAGTAGTTCTGGAAGGTAATTGTCGCCAGAGTTTTGCTCTCGTTCTGAACCTTTACGCCTTCCTTTGCTTCTATCGCCTGATGCAGACCCTCGTTGTAGCGTCTGCCGTACATAAGACGGCCTGTAAACTCGTCAACGATGATAATCTCGCCGTCTTTAATAACGTAATCAACGTCGCGCTTCATAATGCCGTTGGCGCGGATAGCCTGATTAACGTGGTGCTGAATTGTGAGGTTTTCGGGGTCGGTGAGGTTGTCTATGTTAAAGAAAGCCTCCGCCTTTTTAACGCCGCTTTGAGTGAGAGTAACGGACTTCGCCTTCTCGTCCACAACATAGTCGATACCGTTCTCGGCGTAGTAGTCCTCCATATCCTCTTTGGAGTTGAGCTCCGCGAAGCGCTGTACTTTAAGTGTTTTAGCGAAGCGGTTCGCCTGAGTGTAGAGCTCAGTGCTTTTGTCGCCTTTACCGCTGATGATGAGCGGGGTACGGGCTTCGTCTATGAGGATTGAGTCAACCTCATCGACGATTGCGAAAGCGTGGCCGCGCTGAACTTTGTTCTCCTTGTAAACTACCATATTGTCACGCAGATAGTCGAAACCGAACTCGTTGTTTGTACCGTAGGTGATGTCGGCGTCATATGACTCCTTGCGGTCGTCGGGGTCGATGTCGTGGACAACAAGACCGACTGTTAAGCCTAAGTAACGGTAGAGCTTTCCCATCCACTCCGAGTCACGGCGGGCAAGATAGTCGTTGACCGTAACGATGTGAACGCCCTCGCCCGTAAGACCGTTGAGGTACGCGGGCAGAGTAGCCACCAGAGTTTTACCTTCACCTGTTTTCATCTCGGCGATACGGCCCTGGTGCAGAACGATTCCGCCGATAACCTGTACGGGGAAGTGCTTCATTCCGAGCACTCTCCATGACGCCTCTCGGCATACGGCAAAAGCGTCGGGCAGTATATCGTCCGTTGTCTCGCCGTTTTGGAGTCTTTCTTTGAGGATTGCTGTCTGAGCTTTGAGCTCGCTCTCGCTCATAGCCGCGTACTTGCTTTCAAGCGCAAGCACCTTGTCGGCGATTGGCTGAACGCGTTTCACCTCACGCTTGGAGTAGTTTCCGAATAATGCTTTTAATGGGTTCATATGTATCTAATCCTTTCGGTTTGTTATTTTTTTAATCATCGTCTTGATTTCGCAGGCTCTCCGCCGCCTGAATCATAGCCGCCTTGGCGACCTGACCCGCGGTGGAATAACCGTAGTCGGACGTGCCTCGTACCACACAGGCAAACGCGAGCGGGACATCCTTATCGGCGGCAAAGCCTACCATCCATCCGTCGTTCTTGTCGCTGCCCTCGCTTATCAGAGTTTCGCCCGTTCCTGTTTTGGCGCAAACGGTAAGTCCGCCGAACATATCGTCACCGTAATCGTTTTGTACGGCAAAGCGCATAAGCTCCTTCAGCTTTTTTGCCGTGCCGGAGTCAAGCATTTTCTCGCCGTTTGAAGCCGAGCCCGCAAGCCCCATATCCTTGAGCATAGAGCCTGAGGTTCCCTCTACAAGATAGGGAATAACAGGAGTACCCTTCCTGGCGATTGCCCCGCAGAGTATAGCCATCTGCATCGGGTTGACCTTGTCCTCATACTGACCTACGCCCGACCAAGCAAGCTGATGTGTCGTTGCCTTTGAAACATCGTAGTTGCCCGCTTTGGTTTTAATCCCGCTTATTTTGAACGAAGCGTTTATACCCATCTTTTCGGCGGTTTCCGTCATAACGTCCTCGCCGAGCTCAACCGCGAGCTCCGCGAAAACGATGTTGCAGGAGTGACCAAACGCTTCTTTCAGGTTCATTGTGCCGTGAGCTTCAACACAGGTTACGTCGCCGCCGTCGATTTCCTCCTTGCCGTTACAGGTCCAGGTTCTGTCCCATATATCGGGAATATTCTCGATAGCGGCAGCCGCTGTTACGATTTTAAAAATCGAACCGGGGGTATATGTGGAGGACAGCACGTTGTCGAGATAAACGCCCTCGTACTCATCCTCGTTGTCCTTTGTTATTTCAGGCGGATCGGCGGGATCGTAAGTCTTTGTGCTTACGTCGCAGATAATCTCGCCTGTTTCATAGTTATATATAACGCACGCTCCGCTGTCATATTCCTTGAGAGCGTTATAGGCTGTTTTGCAGGTATCGGCGTCAACGGTCAGGTCAACGTCCTTTCCGCCTCTGAACGAGTCGGGCAGATTCAGCCCCCATATGAAGCTGTAGCCCGTGAGCTGTGAGCGGAACTGGCTCTGTATAGCTGTCGAGATATTCAGAGAATCGTCGCCGACAACGTGCAGCAGAGCTTTTCGCACATCGGCGTCGTCGTTGTAGACGCGCTTGTTGTCAACGGTCTGCGCCAGCACGTTTTCGTTTCGGTCGGAGATAACGCCCGCCTCAAGGAGACCGCCCGCGCCCGCGATATGTCCGTTGTAGGGCTGGTCTACCCAGTCGGAAGCGCCGAGAACCGTTTCGACAACCAGAAACGCCATACCGACAAGAAAAGCAATTACCAGTATAAATATAAGCCATGAGCGCTGTAGTGTTCGTTTCATACAACCACCACTTTCAAATATAAATAAATATCATTATAAGCTGTCCCCTTTGGGGAAAGTGGCTGTTGAATACGCTGTCGTATTCAACAGACGAAAGGGGGATTTTAATCAATTCGCAATTGTTTTATTTGTTTCTACTTTTGTTTTACTTTGAGAGAATATGTTTTTTCGTCCGCCGCTTTAATGAATGCTAGCAATCCCCAACACGAGATAATACTTGAACCGCCCGCGCTGATGAACGGGAACGTAACGCCCGTCAACGGAAGAATGTCCGTAGCGCCGAAAATGTTCAGCGACATCTGAATTACCAGCATACCCGCGGCGCAGCAAGCGGAAATCGAGTAGAATGTGCTGCGCGCTCTTGTGGTAACGGAACGGGCGTACAGGAACAATGACGCTACCGCTATAGCGATTGTTACCGCCACGATAAAGCCCATTTCCTCGCTCATAAGTCCGAACACGAGGTCAGATTCCGACGCGGCTACATATTTAAGACATCCGTTGCCGATACCTACGCCGAACAGACCGCCCGAAGCGATATATGTGAGCGTACGCGCCTGCTGATAACCGCCCGCGTCCTGAGTATGCTGCCATACATGACGCCAAGCCTTGAATCTGTCAAGCACATAGGCTTTGAATCGAAGCACAATAATCGCCGCGGCGCCCGCGCCGGTCAGTGCGAGAATGAGTGTTTTGAAATCGCCCGAACGGACGAAGGATATAATCAGGAAGCTCATAAAGAAGATGAGAGCTGTTCCGAAGTCACCCATCAGCGCCAGAGCTCCTACGCATACCATCGAGAAGATGATGAACTCAATGAGGTTCTGTTTAGTTTGTAATCTGTCGAGAGTTGAAGCACCGACAAAGATATAAGCTATTTTAACAAATTCGGAGGGCTGAATCGTAATCGGGCCAAGCTGAATCCAGTTTGCCGAGCCGTTTGTTACCTTACCGAACACAAGGTTGATTGCCAGAAGACCAACCGCCGCAATCATAATAATCAATCGCCATTTACCTATGCGGTCGGGGTTTTCGATGAATTTAATCAGCGCGCAGAAAACTACCATTCCCACCGAGGCGGCTATGAGCTGAACGAGAGCGGAACGCATATCCTGACGCACAAGCAGCATAACGCCTATTCCCGTCAGGAAAAGGCAAAGGCTTTCGATTTCAAACGATACACGCTTGAGAGCGAACGAGGATATCGCAAAGTATATCCACTCAACCGCCACCAGCGCCCCGCATATATACAGCGGGTCAAAGACAGGCGAGAACCAATATTCCTTAAAGCTCTCGGCGCCGTTACAGAAACAGGCCTCTACTCCCATAAAAATGTGGAAAAGAGTTATCAGTATCATAAGCTTGTACGACTTCATAGCAGGCTTGTTGCTGACCTTTGAGAAGAACCAGCTCGACTTCAGCTCCTCGTGGAACTCGTCGCCGCGCTTGAGAGCGTATTCGCGGTTGCCTATGGAGATAATGTCGTCTATCTTTACCTGTGTGCGTCGTCTTACACGGCTGCCGTTGACAAAGGTGCCCGTTTTGGAACCAGTGTCGGCGATGAACCAGCCCTCTTTACGTCTGAGAAGAACACAGTGGTCGCGCGAAACAGCGGGGTCGTCAACCGCGATATCCGAGCCTCGGCTGCGCCCTATGGAGTTTTCCCAGAACAGAACGGGGGTTTTTACCCCTGTTTCGGTATCCTGAAGCAGAACAAGCGAACGCTCGCTTCTCCTTTTTCGACGCATGGACGCGAAGCATTGGTACACAATTACTATGGTATACAAGGGCAGCAGCATTCGCAGAGCTACTACCGCTATATCCATTACCAGCGCCATACCGACATCTCCTTTCGTGTAATGTAATCATAATTTATGCTCATAATTACCCATTATATAATTATACATTATATATATTACTTCAAATCGCCGAAAAAGTCAATTGACAAAAACGGCATATAATACATAAAAAACACCCCTTTTTTTAGGGGCGTTTTTATAGTTTACGATTTAATTTTTGTCCTCTTGGAGAGTGATTTCAAACTCGTGTTCCTTGCCGTCGCTCGGGCGGTAGGCTTTTACTTTGACCTTGTCTCCCGCCTTGTAGTTTTCGAGGATATTATAAATATCGGCAAAGTTTGCTACGTCCTTGTTCTCAAACTTGGTGATGAAGTCGCCGACCTTAATGCCCGAGCCGTCCATAGGACCGCCTTTAGAAATTTCCTTGACTTCAATTCCTGTTTTGTAGGTGTCGTCTATAAAATTAACTTCACCGATGATTCCGATTTTTACGCGGTTTTTGACGTAGCTGTATTTGATTATATCATCGGTAATCTTCTTGACAAGCTTACTCGGAATAGCGAAGCCCATTCCCTCATAATCGTCGAGAGCGATTTTTGAGTTTGTGATACCTATAACCTGACCGTACATATTACAAAGCGGACCGCCGCTGTTGCCCGGGTTGATAGCCGCGTCGGTCTGGATGCATTTAACGTTGTTAGTAATGCTTACCTGACGGTCAATTGCCGATACAATACCTTTGGTGACGGAGTTCTGGTAGTTAAGACTCAGAGGATTGCCCACAACGATAACGTCCTCTGTCACTTCAATCTGCGAGCTGTCGCCGAATGACGCGGGCTTGAGACCTTTGGCGTCGATTTTGAGTACGGCGAGGTCCGAACGGCTGTCAAAGCCGACTATTCCCGCCTTGTATTCCTTTTTATCGTTTGTGATAACCTTATATTTATACGCTGTACGGCTGTAATCTACCAGGTGAGCGTTGGTGACAATATATCCGTCGGAAGTGGCGATTATACCCGTGCCCATACCCGAATAGCTTTCCGAGGTGCCTTTCTGACCGTCAACATACGCGATAATTCCGACAACGGATTTTTCAACCTGTGTGAACGCGTAGTGCGACCCCTTGTTTTTCTCGTTCGACTTTATGGGTTTCTTGTTCAAAGCAAGTCCTTTATAGTTTTTATCGGTCTTGTCTTTGGCGTTTGATTCTTCATAGTTGCCCGTCGATGGAGCTGTGACGTCCTCGTCGTCCTCGGTGCCGAACTGATATCCGCCGAAGGGCATACTTTCTGTGGCTTTGGTGGATTCCACAGACGGTACAAATCCCGAATTGCTGCTTGGTGAAAGTGAAACATAAGCGATGAACGCCACCAGACTTACAACAAGAAATGTGATTATTATAATCAGCAGAGCCTTAAGCCCCGCGCCCATAGGCTGCTTGGGAGCATAAGGAGAGTTCTCGTAATACTGCTGCTGAGCCGGAGCAGTCGGCGCCTGATACGGTGGAGTGTTGGGAGCCTGTTGCCGCTGATTATACGCGGGGATATTTCTGACAGGAGCAGGCGGGGGAGTCTGAACGGGAGCCTGAGGAGCGGGCGCCATAGGCGGAGCCTGCTCGGGAGACATAGGCGGAATCCTGTCTGTGGGATGAGGGTGAACAGGCGGAGGCGCTACGTTATTATACGGCGGCTGAACGGGAGGAGCGGAAGGAGTGTTAAAATTGTTCTGCATAGGAGGAGCCTGTGGCGGCTGTTGAGGCTGAGGGGGTTGAGAAGGTGTACCATACCCCGTATAATATTGATTTTCGTTTCCGTTATAATAATCGGACATAGCAATATCTCCTTTATTGTTTTTGTCTTTGTATTTGTCTTTTCCAAATCATTATACTCTTTTCGTAAAATAAAAACAATAAAAATGAAAAAATTTTTAAAAAATGCTTTATATTGGCAGGAATTTATGTTAAAATATACCTAACCGTACGGAAGTAGACGTACTCCGTATGAATTTTCCTGTAAGGAGGCTTAATTATGCCATTAGTTAACGCAAAAGAAATGCTTACAAAAGCAAAAGCGGGCCATTATGCGGTTGGTCAGTTTAACATTAACAACCTCGAGTGGACAAAATCCATTCTTCTCACAGCCGAGGAGTTAAAATCACCTGTTATCTTAGGTGTATCAGAGGGCGCGGGTAAGTATATGTGCGGTTATAAGACCGTAGTAGGTATGGTTACCGCAATGATTGAGGAGCTTAACATCACTGTTCCCGTAGCTCTTCATCTTGACCACGGTACATATGAGGGCGCAAAGGCTTGTATCGAAGCGGGTTTCAGCTCAATTATGTTCGACGGTTCCCACTATCCCATCGACGAGAACGTTGCAAAGACGAAGGAATTAGTCGCTACTTGTAACGAGCTCGGTCTTTCAATCGAGGCTGAAGTTGGTTCAATCGGCGGCGAGGAAGACGGAGTTATCGGCGCGGGCGAATGCGCTGATCCTCAGGAGTGTAAGATGGTTGCAGACCTCGGCGTTACAATGCTCGCGGCGGGTATCGGTAATATCCACGGCAAATATCCCGAGAACTGGGCAGGCCTTTCCTTTGAGACGCTCGACGCTATCCAGCAGCTCACAGGCGATATGCCCCTCGTTCTTCACGGCGGCACAGGTATCCCCGCGGATATGATTAAGAAGGCTATCGAACTCGGCGTTTCAAAGATTAACGTTAATACAGAGTGCCAGCTCGCCTTCGCGGCTGCCACAAGAGAGTACATCGAGGCGGGCAAGGACCTTCAGGGCAAGGGATTTGACCCCAGAAAGCTCCTCGCTCCCGGCGCTCAGGCAATCAAGGATACAGTAAAAGAGAAGATGGAACTCTTCGGTTCTGTAGGCAAAGCTTAATATTTTCAGAACATAATCAAAAGGGGCTGGCTCAAAGTCAGCCCCCGCTGTCATTCTGAGCGTCAGCGAAGAATCTTACACCGCATAAAACCAAAGATTCTTCGTCGCGCTGCTCCTCAGAATGACACATAGGGGTGGCTCAAATTTGCTTTTGAGCCACCCCTTTTTGTTGCGGTTATTAAGTTATCAGCTGAATATTTCGATAGTCGCTTTGTAATCCGAGGGAGCAAGCTGCTTGATGTTGTTGTCAATCAACTCGGAAATAATCTCCACATTGTTGTTAAGCTTTGTGGAGCCCGCTTTCAGAACTTCAAATGTAGCGGTGAAAACCGTACCAGTCTCGGAGAAATTCATTCCGTTGAGATTGGACGCGTTGTACATAATCTGTTGTCCGCTTGCGTTTGCTATTCCGTATTCGTTGGATGTTACGTCCTTGACTTTGAGATAGCTGTCGTCAAAGCTCATTGCGCCCTGATAGTTAACGACTGATTTATCCGATGTGATGTTCATCACAACAGTGATTGTGTCGCCCACATAGCAGGTCTTTCCGTTTACGGACAGGGTTTTATTGGTAGCGTGGGAGGTGTTTTTCTTCGGCTTTACGCGCTTAACCTTATCGCCCTTGACGGTTACTTTGGAAGAGGTTTTTGAGGAAGCTTTGGAAGAGGACTTTTTGCTGGAATTTGACGGTGTGTTCGCGCCTCCGTTCTGAGAATTATCGGAAGCGGATGAGGAATTTACGGAGTCGGAGCTGTCCTTTGATTTGCTGTCGGAGCTGTTTTTCTCGGAAGATGATTTGCCGTTATCTTTTGACGAAGTCTGAGATGAGGAGCTGATTTTGCCCGAAGCGTTTGAGGAAGTAATACCGTTAACCTGCTCGTTTGCGGCGTTGGTATTTTTTACAATCAAAAATACGCCCACGGCAATTACGATAACAATTAAAGCGGCTAAAACACCGAGCAGGATTTTGTCTTTCTTTTCAAGTTTTTTCTTTTGCATATTTAAATCTTCTTTCGTATTTTATTGGGTGAAAACATAATAACACAAAAAAATAATTTTATCAATAACCAATATCTATCACTTTTTTGAAGTATTATATACAAAATTCAGCGAATGTTTATAGCCAAAATATCAATAGAAAAAACATATTCCGTATGGTATAATACCAGTATACTATTTATTTAGGAGTTAAGGAATTATGAAAACTAAAAAATTATCGGCAATACTACTGACAATGACGCTGTTGTTGTCAATACCCGTTTTTTCCGTTCAGGCTGAGGACAGCGTGTCTGCCGTTCCGTCGTTTTTAAGCGCTTCGGGAGAGGGCTTGTACGCTCACGCGGTGGCGCGGTCAGCGGACGCCGAAGCGTGGGCTTGCTGGCAGTGCGCCGAGGACGAGGACGGCGCAGTTGAAGATTCACAAACAAAATACTTCTTTATGCCATCTTCTGCCGACGGCAAAAAAGCGGAAATCTACAACGGGTTTTCAACCGCGATAGAGGTCAACGGAACCTCAATTGAGCCTTCTCAGACAGGGATAGTTGACTATGAAGCAAATACGTCCTATAATGTAACTGTTGATAGTGAAACATATCGACTTATATTTAAGGTTTCAACAGCAGAGGCGGCTATCTACGCGAACAACGCCGACGCCGACGGCAAGGGCACTCCGCTCTATGATTATATCAAAGACGATAAGTCTATATCAGCTGCGGCTAAAGGCGCGATTGTAACAGGCGATGGAAAAATCGACAACACCGCAATCAAGAAAATCAAGGGCAGAGGCAACACAACTTGGTCCAAAGCCAAAAAGCCGTTCAATATTACCTACAGCTCCGCTGTTTCTATCGCGGGAATGGATAAAGGCAAAAAATTCTCCCTGCTTGCGAACTATCAGGACGCTTCATTGGCGCGCAACAGAATCCTATATGACCTTTCCGACGCGGTGGATATGCCCTATGCTTCCGATTCCCGTTTTGTGGATTTTTATATCAACGGAAAATATTACGGCTCATATCAGTGCGCTCAGAAAATCGAAGTCGGAAAAAGTGACCTTGTAAACGATATTCCCGACAACGATTACCTTGCTTCTGACGGAACACCGGCAAGCGAGTTTTCGTTCTGTATCGAGATTGACCCGAGCTTTGCGGAGGACGACTATCACACTTCCGCCAGCGGCAACGAAATTACTATAAAATCTCCCGAGCTGTCATCATCAGACCCGTTATATGAGGACGTAAAAACCAAGATAAAGAACAGGTTTGCCGCGATGTTCAGCAAGCTCGGAAGTTCAAGCGCGACATACGAATCCCTTTCCCAGTCAATAGATATCGACTCTTTCGCCAAAATGTTCCTCATAAACGAGCTCGGCAAAAACTGGGACAGCGGCGTCAGCAGCTTCTTTATGGTATACAAGCAGTCGCCTGACGGCAAGTGGCGTTTCTACGCTTCTCCCGTGTGGGACTACGACAACTCTCTCGGCAACTGCGTCGGCATAGAGAGAGATTTAAGCAATATGGGAGTTTCGGATTACAACGAATATTCAGGCTGGTGGTGCAAGTACAAGGGCAAGAGAGCCAGAGATACGACCTCAAACAATATTATGAACAAATGCGCGAACAACTCCGTTGTCACCAACCGCGCGGCTGAAATCTGGTTAGAAAAATTCCTGCCTCAAATCAACGCTTTCCAAAACACCGATTCAACCTCGGGTGAGTTCTACTCCGCTTCGGGTTATTATGGGTTGCTTTCGGGTACTGCCGATATGAATTACACAAGAGGCTGGCTCTTAAACACAGGCAGCTGGATAAGTGACCATTCTTCTCTCAAGAAGGCTAAGTTCGCGCTGGGCAAATACACGGTAGACACGACAGCGACACACTACGCTTCCGACTTTGAGGGCGAGTACAACTATATGGTTGACTGGAAGGCATCCCGCGCAGCTTGGCTTACAAATGAATTCTACAAAACGCATCCCGAAATCAAGGGCGACGTCAACTCAGACCTTAAAGTCAACATCAACGATGTCACCGAGATTCAGTACACTCTGGTGGACAAGACTATGCCCGACTATATCGACTGCTTTGCCGACTTTAACGAGGACGGTGTTATCAACATCAACGACGCTACCGATATTCAGATTTATATAGCTAGAAAACAAGCATAAGGACAGATTAATATGAAAATTTGCGTTTTTTGCGCGTCAAGTGAAACAATCGACAAAGCCTATTTGCAGACAGGCGAGAGGTTTGGAGAAACGCTCGCCGGGAAAGACCACACCCTGGTGTTCGGCGCGGGCAAATACGGAATAATGGGAGCGGTAGCCCGCGGAGTTCGCTCCAAGGGCGGCAAAGCCATTGGCGTAATACCCACGTTTTTTGAGGAAGTAGACGTTACCTTTACCGACTGCGAGCTGATTTACACCGAGAGTATGCGCGAACGCAAATTCATAATGGAGGAAAAGAGCGACGCTTTTGTCATTCTGCCGGGCGGAATAGGCACCTTCGAGGAGTTCTTTGAGGTGCTCACACTCAAACAGCTCCGCCGACATTCAAAACCCATCATAATTTTTAACGAAAACGGATACTATGACCCGTTAATCAATCTTATGGAATCCGCGATATCCCAGAAATTTATGGCGGATAAATTCCGCGCTCTGTACTTTGTTGCCGACAGCGCAGATACGGTTTTTGATTATCTTGAAAATTACAAGCCGTATTCTTACGACAAATATGAGTTTTTGGAGGAGAATTAACTATGCCTGCCTGCGAGTGCTGCGCTCACTACGTGTATGATGACGAGTACGAGTGTTACTTTTGTGATGTAAATCTCGACGAGGACGAAATGGCTCGATTTATGTCCCGGAGTATGGACAACTGTCATTACTTCCAACTTTATGATGAATACAAAATAGTCGAAAAACAGAACTGAATATAATAGAAACAATGGCGCTGAAAAATTTTTCGGCGCTTTTTCTTTGAAATTGCATTAAACAATGCAATTTTTTCGTTTTTTGCGGGAATAGTAGGAGGTGTTTTTTAAAACTTAGCAAAACGAAAGGATATCATTAATGATTAAACTTGAACTAAACAGCCAAAAGGAACTTTCGATTTCAAAGTCAGCGAAAGTTTTCAAAGGCGAGAATCTCATCAACTCAATTCAGGTTACGGCTCTGAATCCCTACATCGGGGACAAGCGCGTCGAGGACTGCGAGTTTAATCTCCACGTTGTTTTGCCTGACAAAAGCTATATCATATACCCGATTACGTGGAGCGAAAACAGCATTCCCCTCACGGGCTTTGTTCCGATAACAAGCGATATAACCTCGGCGGCGCAGTTTTTAAAGCTCTACATCGAGATTACAAGCGGCACTACCGTCATCGGCAAGTCCAACACCGTCAAGCTGCAGGTTTACGATTCCCCCGAGGAACAGACGGGAATCATCCCGCGCGGGCAGCTTGAGGAGCAGATTGCCGAGCTCGAGAGCGAGCTTGAGTCAGCATCAATCCTGACCGAGACTCTCGAGCAGCTCAAAGGTACATACAACAGCTTTCCCGACAGGCTTGCGGATGACGAAGCTCATATCTCCGCCAATACCGCTAATATTACCGCGAGCCAGTCCGCCATTGTGTCGCTAACGGCGGCGCTCAGCAACAAGCTGGAAAACGCCCCAAACAGTGTGGCTTCGTCCAATATAGCGGGCAACGCTGTTACAGCGGACAAAATCTCGGACAACGCGGTCACAACCGCCAAGCTCGCGGACAATTCCGTCACCTACGCCAAGCTGTCACCAGAGCTGCAGAATATCGTGGATACCGTTCCCGATACTCCGGTTTTTGTGAAATATCTGGGGGTAGTGTCCACGCAGAATTTCTTTGACTCGGGCGATTATTGCACTCTCGGCGGAATATATCAGTTTACTATTCAGCCATCGCTGTCGTTTACTGTCGGAATCTCCTCAGGCAAGCCCTGTGAGCTCCGCTATGTCAACGGATATCAAATTATCACGCAGACAGACACACAGCAGGTTTTCGCTCGTAAGGTTACAAGAGTGGCTCCCGGCTTTCAGGCGGAGAGCTGGACCGAAATTGTGAATCCGCGTATAACAGCGCTGGAAAACGCCGTATACGGACAAAGCTGATTACAAAATCCAACACATAGGGGGCAGTTCAAAAGCTGCCCCCTCGTGCAATTCTGAGGAGCGTCGTATTTTGTCATTCAGAGGAGCGTAGCGACGAAGAATCTTTAAGCTCCTTCGCTGACACTCAGGATGACAGGGAGAGGTTCAGTATGACAGCAGGGCTGACTTTTGAGTCGGCTTTTTTGTTTGCCAACACCATATTTATGTAATTTTCACAAACCGAAGGACGATAATTATTCAACTCGCCATAATTCTATTAGCGAAATAAACAAATTTTACAAAAAGTTTTTGTCTATTATTACTAACAGCTAAAAATGTTGCACAAAATTGTCCCAAACCTGAAAAATATGCACAAATAATATTGACTTTACAACCAAAAATAGTGTAAAATTATATAGCTAATTATATAAGTAGTGTATAAGTGCCTCTGGCGCTTAACGTTATGATAGAGAAGTTCAGGAGGGATAACGTGTCTTTAAAAACCTATATTAAGAAAAACCGAAAAAGACTCCGTAAAAGAAAGAGATTAATTGCCTTCCTGTCTATTCTTGCAATTCTCGGACTCTCCACCGCTACGTTCGCGTGGTTCACGGTCAATACATTTGCGGGTGTAAACGACTTTGAGCTCAAAATAAGCACGGGCGAAGAGCTTCGCGTGTCTATGCAGAACCACGGCTCTGACATTGACCAATATGTTTTTGAAATCACCAACGAGATGATGAACCAGCACCTTCGCAAGTACGACACTTCGCTTGACAAGATGATTCTTTATCCTGTTACCACAAATAACGGCTCTCGGTTTACTTATCAGTACGGCACTGAGGCAAAGCCCAACGACGACGCGTCCTACCTCGAGATTGAGTGCTACTTTATCGCTACCAAGGAAATGTGGGTTCACCTCACTACCGAAACAGGCGAGGAAAACAGTAATAAAGAAGGTACCCGCGTAAGCAGCTCTTCCTCCGCTCCCAAGTCCGAGATCACTCAGGCTATACGTATTGACTTCCAGACTGAGGACTCATCCGACGGAGTTAAAACATGGGAGCCCAACAAGGGAGCCTCTGTTACCAGACTGACAACATTCGATTTGCCCTCGGGCGAAATGAAATACAGCGACGAAAACAACCTCTTCCACCTCGAGAAGCTCACACCCAAAAAGGTTACGTTCAGGCTTTGGATGGAGGGCGAGGATCCCCAGTGTGACAACGACGTTCAGGACGCTAACCTCTCGGTTCGTATGTCGTTCGTAGGCTGCGACGATAAGAATAATCCTATTTCATAGTAAGTTGAAAGTTGATAGTTGAGAGTTGATAGTTAGTTAATAGTTGAAAGTTGAGTGTTAGATGTCTGAGAGTATCATCAGAAGAAAAAGTGAAGCTTTTTCGGTACGTATAATTAAACTTAGCCGATACCTTAAATCAACTAAACACGAAAATGTTATCTCCATACAAATTTATCGTTCGGGAACGAGTGTTTCCGCTAACGTCAACGAAGCTCTACAAGGCAGCAGCAAAAATGATTTTGCAAATAAGATGAATATAGCGCTTAAAGAAGCAGCTGAAACAAAGCATTGGTTACGACTTCTTTATGAATCTGATTATTTAACAAATAAAGAATTTGATTCAATATATGAGGATGCCAGTGAAATAGAAAAGATTTTGACATCTATAGTCAAAACTACAAGATACAATATTGAAAGTGAAAGAATGGAAAAAAGAAGGGGAGTAAATAAGGAAAATTAACTTTCCACTTTCGACTTTCCACTTTCAACTTATAAAAAGGTAATGGAAAATAAGGAGAAATTAAAACAATGAAAAGTAAACTTACAAAGGTTCTCAATGTCATAGTTGACGTATTAGTCGTTTGCATTCTCATAATTTCAGTGTTGATACTCACTATGGTATTAGGCACAAAGGGCGACGACGGCGTCCCCTCTGTGTTTGGTAAAGCGCCTATTTCGGTTCTTTCCGACTCGATGAAAGGCGATAAGGACGACGATTTTTCCAAGGGCGACTTGCTCCTGTGCGATGTAGTTGAGAACAAGGCGGAAGCCGAGTATAAGGTCGGCGACGTAGTAACCTTCAAGCTCAGAGGAATCGACATCGACAAGGATGAGCAGGACGACTTCGTAACCCATAGAATCTATAAAGTTAACAAAGACGGCACCTTCCAGACCAAGGGCGACGCAAACTCGACCTACGACCAGGACCCCAAGGCTAACGCTTGGCAGGATGTTTCAAAAATGGACATCGTCGCTACATACCACGGTTCCAAAATCGGAGGTCTCGGCGATTTCATTGCTTATCTCCAGACAAGTCTCGGCTTCTTCCTCATAATCCTGCTGCCGATGATTATATTCTTCCTCTATCAGGCAGTTCGCGTTGTTATCAATATCGTAGCCTATAACAAGGAGAAAACACTCAAAAAGGCTCAGGAAATGATTCAGAACGCAGACCTTTCCGAGGAGCAAAAGCAGAAGGCTATCGAGGAATACCTCGCTCAGCAGGAGAAAAAAGAGGAGCCAAAGCCTGAGGAGGCGCCGCAGGCGGAGGAAGCTGAAGAACAGGAATCATAAGTCGATAAAGCGTCATATGTGACCCCCTTTGTCCGCAAGCGGACATTTCCCCCAAGGGGGCAACAGGAATCCCGTTCCTTTCTGTACGTTCGGAGTATAGACTATGTATAAACCAAAAGTATTGGGCAACCCCGAACTTACCAATAAGGCTCGATTGTTAAGAAAAAATATGACCGAGCAGGAACGGCGATTGTGGTATAGTTTTCTAAGGATTTTACCAGTACATTTTAGACGACAAAAAGTAATTGATATATATATTGTAGATTTCTATTGTGATGAAATCACTAAACACCTAACGTAAAGTTATAGCCGCAACTTCTCGTCTCCCCCTTGGGGGAGAAGCGAACGAAGTGAGCAGAGGGGGTCACGAAGCGAAGCGGACCACCCGATGCGCAGAAAAAGGGGGTCACGTTACCTCCATAGCAACTTTAAAGGAGTGAATCTCGAAAATGGCATTTGGAAAAAAGAAAAAAACTGAAGAGCTCGTCACTCCGCAAGAAGTCGCGAAGATAGGCCACAAGCACGAGGTTGACGCGGCAAAAGACCACAAATCCTCGGTCTACGACCATTTTCACGCGCAGGACAACGCCAAAGAGATAGCTCAGGCGAAAAAGCGCAAGCGCCGTTACGGCATCATCCTCGGCACACTTGTGGCGGTTCTGCTCATAATCTACATAATCTCGATGCTCACCACCCAGTGGGGCGATCTTGTAGTTTCTGTCGAGAACGGCGAACCCGGCAAGACCATCCTGCTTTCCGAGTCGGCAGACTTCAAGGACGGCGCGACAAAGCTCAACGGCGGCAGCGTCAAAGAGGTCACCAACATCACCAAGGCGTGGCTGCCCAAAGGACTCGACAAAGAGGACGGCTCCCACAACGGCAAGAACTACCTCGCCTATACCTTCTATCTCAGGAACACGGGCGACCAGAACCTCGACTATGAGACCACTATGACCCTCACGGGCGCCAGCAAGAGCGCCGACGAGGCGACCCGTATTATGATAATAAAGAACGGCAAGGAGGCAGTCTACGCCAAGGCTAAGTTCAGCGACCGCAAGCAGGCGGAGACCGACGCCACAAAGTGGAAAACCAACGATACCATTTTCAACATTCCCAAAACCTCCCTCAAAGCTAAATCTCAGGATAAATACACCGTTGTCATCTGGATAGAGGGCAACGACAAGGAGTGCGTTGACGCTATCCGCGGCGGACATATCCGCAGCCAGATTACTTATAGTGTGAACGGGGAAGAGGAAAAATCATAAGTCAAAAAATCGACTTATGTGACCCCCTCAGTCAGCGCAAAAGCGCTGCCAGCTCCCCCAAGGGGGCGCCGAGAACGTGCGGCTTTGCCTATACGTTAAGAGGGGCGACACAGGAACAAAAACCAATTTTTGATACACTCCCCCAGTCTCCCCACCCGCAGTAAAGTGAGGAACTGACTTCTTGTCTCCCCCTTGGGGGAGAAGCGAACGAAGTGAGCAGAGGGGGTCACGAAGCGAAGCGGACCACCTAATATACTTAAATACAGGTCACGCGAACTTCTGCACAATGTTCGTATTTTAACGTCCGATTTGAACGAATTGCTGAGCGATTAAATCGAACGTAAAATAAATATTTTAAAACAGCCGAACAAATCGGCAAAAATTTTAAGGAGGATTCTCTTATGAAAACAACAAAAAGATCGAAGATGTTATTATCTTCAATCGCTATGCTTCTCGTTGCTCTCGTAGCTTTAGGCTCCGCAACATTCGCATGGTACTCAATCAACCGTGTAGTTACAGCTGACACAGTCAACGTAAAGGCTTCTACTCCTGGTGGTCTCTTAATCTCATTAGACAACAACAACTGGAGCACAGACGTTGATCTCGTTGACATGGGTAGCGCATCAACTCCTGTAGTACTCAACCCCGCTACTTTAACATTTGGTACATCAGGTGTTGCTACTTGTAAGTACGCTGACGGTGCTGCTGCTAGCGCATCAGCTAAGACAGGCGATTATGTAACAGTAGCTGATGGTGAAGGCACATACTACGTTGTAGACGAAATCTGGGTTAAGTCGGATAGCGCAAAGGCTGGTACAGTACAGGCTCAGGTTACAGCTACAGGTACATTAACTGACTCTTTCATCCACCTCGCAGTAGTTGACGCTGCTGACGGTAATCTCCTCGGCGCTAACAAGGACGCTTCTGCTATGACAAGCGGCACAGCAGAGGATCTTGGTTCTGCTGTTGCTTATGCAGCTTCAGGCGCAACAGTTAAGCACTATTATGTAGTAGCTTACGCTGACGGCGAAGACACAGACTGCTACACAAACAATACAACAGCTATTGCTAACTCTGTACAGTGGGCTCTCAGCTTCACACTCACAGACGCTTAATTTAATTACTTAATTATTTAATCTAATTAATTTGTAATTAACACAGCCGCAGCCTCCCTTTGCTAAAGGGAGGTGGCACGGTCGCCAGACCGTGACGGTGGGATTGAAGCGGGTTACATACTTACGTGAGTAAGAATCACTGACCTGAATCCCCCTCGAAACCGATTTATCGGTTTCGTTCCCCCTTTAACAAAGGGGGACGAGAGGACGCTTCTCCACTATGTCAAACCCAACCCCGAGGGCGAGGCTCTCGCCCTCGGGTTAACCCGAATATTCAGTCAGCAGGGATATTCGCTCTAAGTGAACGGCTTTGTCGCGGCGCCGCGCACGCGCGGCGAAATGAGAAATGAGAAATGAGAGTTTTTCATTTACATAACTTATTTTGTGATGAAGTCGACAAAGCCACATCACTTAGTCCGAGCAGAGCTCGGACAGTTAACAGCTAACAGTTAACAATTAACAGTTAGCGAAAAAGAAGTTTTGTAAATAGGGTAACTGTTCACTGTTACCTGTTACTTGTTAACTTTTTGAGGGCTATAACAACAAGGTTCGGCGCAAAACGCCGAAATGTAAAGGAACTTATAAGAGAGAGCAAGGTCAGACGCTTTTAGCCCGAAGAAAAATTTTTTTAAGGAGATAATCCTATGGATAGTGTATTCCAATTTTTATTCCAATTCCTGGGACAGTTCTTCGGTTCCATCTGGAACGGAATTGTCAGCATTCTCGGCGCGTTTAATATCCCCGAGTACGTAAACATCATCTCCCGCTATACTACCACTCTGGGCGGTATGGCTTGGGTAGTAGCAATCATCGCTATACTGCTTTTGGTAGCGATTTTAGGTCTTATTGTATTCTTTATAGTTGTTTCCTTAAAGAAATTTATCAAGAACCGCCGTGCCCGCAAGGACACAGGCTCTCTTGTTCAGGAAGTTCAGGCGCTCAACCGCGAGGTTATGCGACTCAACCTTGAAAAGGACAAAATCTTATCTATGAAGGTCAGCCAGATTGGCCTCAACCCCAACGAAATCTCCGAGCTCACAGGCGAAGAACTCGAAACTCTCAACGGTGAGGGCGAGGAAGGCGAGGACGACATCCGTTTCCTCAAGCTCACTCAGCTCGACAAGGACTGGGAAAACTACACTCCCCCCGAGTACGACAACGATATTACGCTACCCGAATTCTGTGACCGTTTCCGTCTTTTCGCTTGTTCCAGACTCGGTCTTTATTATGATATCAGTATGATTCGCCGCTTTGTATCGGCGTTCGCTTCCACAAGACTTATCGTATTACAGGGTATTTCCGGTACAGGTAAAACATCACTCGCCTACGCATTCGGTAAGTATGTTTGCAACGACTCCGTAATTACCCCCGTACAGCCTTCATGGCGTGACCGTTCCGAGCTTTTCGGCTACTTCAACGAGTTTACAAAGAAGTATAACGAGACAGCTCTGCTGTGCGCTATGTACGAAGCTAACTTCAACGAGAACGTTTACCTGGTAATCCTCGATGAGATGAACATCGCGCGTGTTGAGTACTACTTCGCCGAGATGCTCTCCATCCTTGAAATGCCGCGCCGCGATGAGTGGATAGTTGACCTCGTGCCCAGCACATGGCCCAACGACCCCAAACAGCTTGACCGCGGTAAGTTTACCGTACCGCCCAATATGTGGTATTGCGGTACAATCAACAACGATGACTCGACATTCGCCGTAACTGATAAGGTTTATGACCGTGCTATGCCGATTAACATCGACACCAAGGGCGTCGCTTTTGAGGCTCCCGACACACCGCCTGTAGTTATCAACTACCACCACTTTGAGGATATCCTCAACCAGGCTAAAGCGGAAAATCCGATTTCCGACGAAATCTTAAACAAACTCGCACTCGTAGACGATTATATAATCTCTCACTTCAGAGTAGCTTTCGGTAACCGTATTATGAAGCAGATTAAGGACTATGTTCCCGCGTATGTGGGTACAGGCGGCACCGAGATTGACGGTCTTGACTACATACTCGCCCGTAAGGTACTTCGTAAATTTGAGGCACTCAACCTTTCATACATCCGTGACGAAATCGACGGACTCATCGCTTATATGGATGAGCTCTTCGGCGAGGAGAATATGGGTGAATGTAAGGACTACCTCCTTATGCTCAAGAAGCTTGCTTAAATGAGTCCCCCTTAAATTAAGGGGGAAAGGAATCAACTTGTTGATTCCAAGGGGGATTCCGTATGGAGCCTAAACATAACCCTGAATTAACCTTTAACGCTCGAAAATTAAGAAAAAATATGACAAAAGAAGAACGGCATCTTTGGTATGATTTTTTAAGTACATATCCTATCAGGTTTCTTCGTCAAAGAGTGTTATATAACTATATTGTAGATTTTTATTGCGCCAAAGCTAAGCTTGTAATAGAACTTGATGGAGATCAACATTATCAGGCTTTAGGACAATCCCGTGATATAGTCAGAGATAATAAGCTGCAAAATTACGGAATTACAGTGTTACGGTTTAGCAATTATGATATTCATAAGAATTTTAGCGGAATTTGCGATACAATAGACAGTGAAGTACAAAAAAGGTTGAAAAACAGGGGATAATCCCACCGTCACGGTCTATAGACCGTGCCACCTCCCTTTAGCAAAGGGAGGCTGAAAAGCAAGTTTCAAGTATAAAGAGAGGTGAGTAAGCTTGGAAAATTTTGATAAATATTACCGCTCCTATAAATATATGGAGAAGCTGCTCGCGACAGACTTCACGTACAACTACCTGCGCCAGAATATGTCGGACGCCGACAAGGGACAGGATGTTCTGACAGGTCGTATTCACGAGAAGATTATCGATATGGACTGGGTTACCGCCATTGAGGATACCCTGCCCTATATCGAAAAGGCTATCGACGAACAGCGCCGATTCATCGTTGAGAATAATGAGATTTACAGAATCGACAAGGCTAAAATCATCAACAAGGATTCTGTAAAGCATCTGATTCAACATACAAACTTTATCGACAACATTGACGAAACAGGCAAGGTAACGCCTAACAAGGTGCTCACAATCGAGCGTGAGGACAGCTTTGAAACCTATGAAAACCGCTTCCTCATTACGCTTATCGAGACAGCGCTGAACTTCGTTGCCGATAAATACAGAAAAATGGTAAACGCTCCGACCGATACCTATGAAAAGGTAGAAATGGAACGTGACCTCGTTCTCAACCAGCAGAAGATTACATTTAAATGCGAGTACAGCAACGAGGTTAAAGAGGCTGAGGAAGCAGACCTCAACACCGAGGACTATGAGAAGCTTTCCGACTTTGACCGTGTGCGCCGTATCCGCGAGAAGCTCAACAGCTTCCTCAACACGGATATGATGCAGGAGCTCAAAAAGTGCATTCGCGTTAAGCCTCCTATCAACCGTACAAACCTTATGACCAAGAACCCGAACTATAAGGCGGGCTTGGATTTGTTTACATACCTTAACTCATACAAAAAGCCCGGCTACGAAATTGTCGGCCGCGACCTCACGGGCAGGATTGACCCTGTTACCCAGGAGGGTATGTATATGGCGTGGGGTTATCAGCACTTTTTGATGTCCATTGTTAACAATCCCCAGCTGATGGACTACCTCGAGGAGAGGTATCAGGAGCAGAACGCTGTCTTTGACGCAGAGGCAAAGCTTGCCAGAGACGAGCGTATGCAGCGCGAGAATGAGCTGATTGAAAAGATTCGCGCGGAAGAAATGAAAATTCGTCTCGCGGAAATCCGTGAGCGCGAGAAAATTATTCGTGAGCAGAAGGCTGAAATTGAGGCTCTCAAGCGCGAGATTGAAAAGCGCGACAAGACTATCGAAAGTCTCAAGAGCAACATCAAGGCTCTCGAAGAACAGGTTAAAGAGCTCGAGAACGAGCTGCAGAAGGTTAAGGCTGAGCTCCTCAAAGCTAAGGAGCGTATCGCCGAACTCGAAGCCAAGGTCGAAGAACTCGAGGCAAGGATTAAATATCTTGAATCCCGTATTGCCGAGCTCGAAGCCAAGGTTGCCGAGCTTGAGGAAATCAAGGCGCAGCTCGAAGCAAAAATCGAGGAACTCGAAGGCATTATCGAGGAGCAGAAGGCGCGTATCGCGGAGCTCGAAGAAATCGTTGCACAGCAGAAAGCCCGTATCGAGGAACTCGAAGGTATCGTAGCCGAACTCGAAAAGATTAAGGCAGAGCTGGAAGCCAACGTTGCCGCTCTCGAGAAAGAGAACGCCGAACAGAAAGCTACTATCGAAGCTCACGAGGCTACAATCGCCGAGCAGAAGGCTGCTATCGCTGGTCTGGAGACCGCAATCGCTGACGCCAAGAGCGAGATTGAATCCCTCAACGGCACTCTCAGCGAGCGTGACAAGACTATCGCCGAGCAGAGCTCCAAGATTGACGGACTCAACAAAAATGTCGCCGACCTCGAAACCAACCTTGCTGACGAGAAGCAGGGCAGAGCCGATGACATCGCCCGTCTCAACAAAGAGCACGAGGACGAGAAGGCTAAGATCGAGCAGGCTCACAACAAGCAGATTGACAAGCTGAACAACGAGCACAAGCAGGCGCTTGACAAAGTGCAGAAGCAGTGCGATAACGATAAAAACCGCATCCAGAAGGACGCCGACGCCCGTGTTAAGGCGGCTCAGAAGGAAGCCGACAAGAAGGCTAAGGCGGAAATCAAGAAGCAGGTTGACAAGGCTCAGGCTGAGGCTAAAAAGGCGGCTAAAAAGGCTAACGCCACCGCCGCTATGTATAAGAAAGAGCTCAAGATTGACAAGAAAAGCGAGGATATGTTCCGCTTTGACTTCGCTCTCGGCGCTCTCGGCGCTCAGCAGATGAAGGCGAACGCTATTATAGCAAGCGGCGAACCTGCCGAGTTTCCGAGCTCAAGCAAGCTCAGCTGTGTGTATATCGTTAAGGACAGCAAGAAAATCACAGTTTACAAGGGAACTCACAACCGCCTTGAGGTCATCAAGAACTTCCGCGGTGAGAGCGACTTTGACAAGTGTAAATCAGAGGCAGCCGAGGCGCTCAAGGGCGCTGACAAGACCTGCGCTTATCTGACATACAAGACTGTCGATAAGGCGTATATGGACGGCTTTGCCGAATTCCTCAGGGATGAGGCGGAGTTTGAGGCAGCTCAGATTTTCCACAATAAATCACAGCGCAGCGGCAAGTCCGCTATAGGTATTTATTTCTACAGAGGTTAAGCTTATGAAGGGGAAAACCGGCGTTAGTAACAGGCGTCTTTTGATTACTAAAAATTCAATAATGATGCTTGTAATGCTGGTTATCATCTTCTTAGCCATCTTTGCGTGGTATTTTATCAACAAAAACGTCAGCGCTACAGGTATCAGCGTTAAGGCGGCGCAGCCCGACGAGGTTCAAATCGCCATTACAGAAAATGGCGCTGATACCGGCATTTTCGGAAATTACGTTACAACGAACAACACGACATCTTTTGTAGCGGGTCAATGGTCCGACAGCGCGACCTTTGACGGACCGTTCCAGTTCTCAAACGACGTAACCAGCGACGGGTTAACCTTTATAAACCCGGGTTTCAGTTCGACTGAGGATAACGACGACGCTAAGGCTGACGCGCGCACAAACGGCAAAATTGTCAACCTCAACGCTATCCCGACCGTCGCAAAGAGCAATCTTTACACCTTTTCACAGTCTGAGATTGACAGCGGCGCAAAACCCGAGTACTATTCTGTTCCGTTCTATCTTCGCTCCAAGAATTCGGATTTATATGTTAAGCCTTCCGCTTATCTCGCTATGGGTGTTGAGACAACTTCAGGTGAAGTTATGACAGGCTCAAGCAGCACGCGCAAAAGCGCTTACGGTAACTTTACTTCCGACGCGCTTGTAGCGGCTATGAGAGTTTCGCTTACAGGCGGACCTATATCGGAAATTAACGACTCCACCCATACCGCTACAAATCCATCTAAATACGAAAGCTCATTTGTGTGGGTTCCGCGTCCCGATTTGTTCCTGACAATTCCGTCGGGTACAAGCGAGGATGACTGGACGCTTCTTACAGGTGTAACGAAAACTACACAGGGTTCAAATTCCGCTGATTCGACTACTTATAAATCAGGTTTTACAAGATTGGGAACGGCGGTTGACCCGGGCACTACTTTTAAACACAACTATTATACATACAGATATGTAGACCCGGAGGCGGCTTCTCCTGTTGTTAACGGCGTTTCCTATGTTGAGGACCCGAGCACGGATAACACTTACACGCCTTTGGGTGGATCTGAAGAGCTCCCCAGCAACGCCTATAAGTCTGATGTAACCAAGACAACAACACTCACAAACGGAACGGTTCCGACCTTGGGAGAGGGCAAAAAGATTTCGGAGTTTTCAACAACACCCACAAAGATTGGCGATTACTATTATTATAAGTATTATATCAACCTTTGGATTGAGGGAACAGACACCGAGGCGCGACGAGCTATGGATACGGGCAAATTCAGCTTGTATATTGAGTTCGGAAATTCAGGTTAATATACAATTAAAGCTTAAAATAAATTAAAGAGAGGTGAGATTATGGGCAAAAAGTCTAACATTGCGGCTGTTTTTTCAAAATGGATAGGCAACGTCAAAACAGACAGATCAAAGCTGCTTAAGTCCGTAGTCTCACTTGTTTTGGCTTCGGTTATACTCGTCACCTGCACCGTCTGTTGGTATTATATAAAAACAGCTTACGGCAAAGCCAACAACTTCACGCTCGACGCGGGCAAAGGCTTGCGCGTAAACGACACAGGTACCAGTCAGTTCAACTCAGCGGAGAATGACTTCGAGCTTCTCCCCGCGTCCTCTGTAGACGGGCGCAATCTTTACTTTCCCACGGACGGTACGGATTTTTCCAACGTCGCGAAGGATATGACCTTCCGCAGCGCCAACGCGGGTGATAAAAACGTAAATTACATACAAATTGATTTTAAGGTTACCGCGCAGGCTAACCATACATCCATCTACCTTAACCCGGACAAAACCTGGCTTAAGGTTTATAATGAAGATGATGACGAGAATCATACCAACGCCAGCGCCCAGCAGGCGGCTCCTTTGAGAATGGCCATCTGGTGCACAGCTCCCGAAAAGGACGGCTCGGCGATGACTCCTGTTGTTTTCAACTCACAGGAAAAGACAGTCACCACCCCCGCAGTCAACGATGTTGACCGAGGCAGCGGCGCTTATCTGGGCAGTTCGCCCCAGATAGCTCATCAGTTCTCGGATTACGCGGTCGGCGGCACACCCTTAGCTACACTCTCAGCAGGAAAAGAAACTACTTTCTCTGTTATTATCTGGCTGGAGGGCAACGACCCCAAGTGTACACGTACTTGGCTTGACCCGATTGACAAAAGCGACATTTACCTCGGTCTCGCGTTCAAGACTTCTTGGGATGATACCGACGTCATCCGCTTTAAAGACGCGACAACAGACGGCTGGATCAGAAACAAGCTTAATTCGCAGAGTAATAAGTATAATTTGACAGTAAGATTTACCGACGCGACTGATTCTTCAGACGTGGTAGACTTCAATACATATCAATACAGACAAACTTCAGACGAATGGACCGCGAGTATCCCGAGCGATATGACGAACAAGATTACCTTTATTCTCAGTCCGCCCGCGGGATCCAACGACACAACTGTCTATACGTTCTGCAGACAGACAGGCTCGCATTCAACTTCTACAGAAAACCGCGGAGTAAACCGTCAGTATATTGTTGAAGACGCTTCAGCAAATAACATTGCGAGCGAATGTGAAGGACGATGGGTACCTCTCGGCGACAGCGACGGCGGCGGCGTAGATATCGGCGACCTCGACGGCGATGACTTCTAATAATGACTTTTACAATAAGGAGGTGTCACTATGAAAAAGAGATTTAACCTTAAAAACTTAATAGGCAAAAAGAATCTGCTTCTCACGGTAGTGGCACTTGTCCTTGTTATGCTTATGGTTGTAGGCGT
>JAFSZY010000023.1 GCA_017458845.1 Ruminococcus sp. | reverse complement strand
GCGCTTAACGATACAAACGCGAATATATCGGACTACGACACAATATTTGTCGGCTTTCCTATATGGTGGTATGTCGCACCGACAATTATAAACACCTTCCTTGAAAGCTATGACTTTTCGGGAAAGACAATTATTCTTTTCGCAACCTCGGGCGGCAGCGGTTTCGGCAAAGCGGTCGCAGGTCTTAAAGGCAGCGTGTCAAGTGATACGGTCATAAAAGAAGGAAAAATCCTTAACGGCAGACCTTCAAAAGAGGAGCTTGCGGTGTGGGTAAATAGTCTGTAAAAGAGAGGAGCTTTGTGATGAAAAGAATATTATCGCTATTTATATTTATGATTGCTGTGATAACTATGTCGATTTCCGCTTGCGCGGCAGCACCGGAGATAAACGAGGGCGCATCATCTGTGACGGTTTCAAACATTTCCGAAGACGATTTCTTGATTGCGGCAATTTATAACAATAACAAGGCGCTGGAAGGCGTGAAAGTCTACAAAAATACCGGCGAAGCCGTCATAGATTACAACAAGGATATTTTTCCGAGTTATGAAGATGCGGATTTTATGAAGCTGTTTGTGTGGACAGACAAGCAGCAGCCAAAAATGACAGCCTACGGAATTGATATTAAAAAGTATAAAGGGCAAGACGGGGAAACACCCGCCTCAAAAACACTTGTTGCATACTTCTCGGCAACAGGAACAACAAAAACACTTGCGGAAAAATTTGCGGCTGCGGCTGACGCGGATATATTCGAGATTGTTCCTTCAGAGCCGTACACATCAGCAGACCTTAATTATAATGGTGATTGCCGTGCAAACAGGGAGCAGAATGATGATACTGCTCGTCCTGCGATTGCAAACACTATTGAAAACTTTGATAGCTACGACACAATTATTATAGGCCATCCGATTTGGTGGGGAACGATTCCGAGAATTATCTATACCTTTATGGACACATATGATTTATCGGGTAAAAACGTATATACGTTCTGCACCTCCGGCAGCACCGGCATAAGCACGGCTGTTTCGGATGTTAAGAAGTACGCGCCAAACGCAAATCTTATAGATGGTATGCGTGGCACATCTTCAACCACAGAGGAACAGATTAAATCATGGCTTGAGGGTAACGGATATAACAAATAGATTTTGAGGAGGATAAAGTCTGAAAAAATGCTCGTCGCATAGCACTGTCATTCAGGACTTGAAGTACATTGAGTACGACTGCGTCCTTTATAACAGCACTCTGCTTAGAGCATTTTCCCAGACAGTTTTGTGAAAGGAGTTAATGGTTATAACAATGAGTGAGAAGATAGTACAGACGGCAGGCAGGGAACAGCTTGGTGATTTTGCGCCGATGTTCGCACACCTTAACGATGACGTGCTGTTCGGTGAGGTGTGGAATGAGGACGCTATTGATGTAAAGACAAAGTGTATTATAACCGTTGTGGCGCTTATGTCATCGGGGATTACGGATAGTTCGCTTAAATATCATTTGCAGAACGCGAAAAACAACGGCGTCAGCAAAGAGGAAATCGCGGCAATTATAACCCATGCCACAATGTATGCAGGCTGGCCTAAGGGCTGGGCGGTGTTCAGGCTTGCGAAGGAAGTATGGGAATAACCAAATGTACAAAATCCGAAATTCAGACGAAAAAATCAAGTTCTTTTTTGAACTTGATTTTTTTTATTTGCCCAGGTATGAATTTAAAGCCGAGCTTGATTTATACCCGAAAATGGTGTAGAATAAGAAAACAGATGGAGTAATACATGAGATAAAAATACGGCGATACTGATTTACGGAAGAATGAGAGGTTTTTAGATTATAATGTTTGGATTAGGTACATTGATTAACACAGCGGGGATAGTCCTTGGCGGTGTATTCGGTCATTTCTTCGGAAAGCTTCTGAAGGAAAGACATCAGACATCACTGACAATCGCCTGCGGCATAAGCGTTATGTTTATAGGAACCGCAGGTGCAATGGAAGGAATGCTGACCATAAACAACGGGGTGATAAACAGCGGGCAGGCAATGCTTGTGACACTCTGCCTTGCGTTGGGTACGCTTGTTGGTGAGATTATCAACATTGAAGGGCTGTTTGAACGCTTTGGAGAGTGGCTCAAAATCAAGACAGGCAATGCAAAAGATAAGGAATTTGTAAACGCGTTTGTTACAGCCTCACTGACGGTATGTATAGGAGCGATGGCTATAGTGGGCGCGATACAGGATGGCATTCTTGGAGATTGGTCTGTGCTTGCGACAAAATCTGTTCTGGATTTCATTATCATAATGGTAATGACATGCTCACTCGGAAAGGGATGTGCTTTCTCTGCAATTCCGGTATTGTTGTTTGAAGGACTGATTACTGTCTTCGCATCATTCCTAAAGCCGGTTATGACGGATATAGCGATGAGTTATTTATCGCTGATTGGGTCAATTCTGATATTCTGTGTCGGATTAAATCTTGTTTGGGGAAGGAAAGTAAGGGTGGCGAATATGCTGCCGGCGGTCGTTTTTGCCGTTATTGCTGCATTTCTTCCTATATAGATATGGATTTCGTAACCGTGAATAATATCCGAAACGTACTAAAAGACGAACTGCTGACGGAAGAAGCTTTGGAGGGAACTAATGGGAAAGAACAAAAAAGGTATAGCATACGGAGTTGGTGTCGGACCGGGAGACCCGGAGCTTATGACGCTAAAGGCAATAAGGATTATTAAGGAAAATGATATAATTGCACTGCAGGGAAAGGACGCGGAGAAATCCGTCGCGTACCGGATAGCGGTCAAAAACATACCCGAGCTTGCCCAAAAGCAGCTTGTTCCCATTTACATGCCAATGGTAAAGGACAGAAGCCTCATACACGCGGAGCATAAAAAGGGCGCGGAAATTATAGAGAAATATCTTGAACAGGCTAAAAACGTGGTTTTTCTCACTCTTGGCGACCCTGCTATTTACTGTACCTTCAGCTACCTCCAGCACATGCTTGAAGAGGACGGCTATGAGGTCGAGCTTGTAAGCGGCATAACCTCGTTTTGCGCGGCGGCGGCAAGATTAAATCTTCCGCTTGCGGAATGGGACGAGCAGCTGCATTTATGATAACGGGACCGGCTACAAAGATAACAAATCTCGGCGCGCTCAAGATTGTGCTTGGTATAAAGCATTTTGCTATGTATCTCGGATTTGTAATGGTGTTTGCTCTTTTAAGCGGATTTATCGTAAATTTGATTTCATGACTATGAAAAATGGAGGAAATGAAAATGAGTGAGAAAATAGTACAGACGGCAGGCAGGGAACAGCTCGGAGATTTCGCTCCGATGTTCGCGCACCTTAACGATGACGTGTTGTTCGGTGAGGTGTGGAACGAGGAAGCGATAGATGTTAAGACAAAGTGTATTATAACCGTTGTGTCGCTTATGGCGTCGGGAATTACCGACAGCTCGCTTAAATACCACTTGCAGAATGCAAAGAACAACGGCGTCAGTAAAGAGGAAATCGCGGCAATTATAACCCATGCCACAATGTACACCGGCTGGCCGAAGGGCTGGGCGGTGTTCAGAATG
>JAFSZY010000022.1 GCA_017458845.1 Ruminococcus sp. | reverse complement strand
TTTCGCAATCGTATTCTTCATATGTTCGCTTACAAACAACAACTTAATATCAAACAAGCGACAGCTTCTTAGCCATCGCTTGTCCTAAATACATTATTTCATTTTATTGGGTTTACCCCAACTATTGACATAGAGCCTAAAAATCCGAGCCCGCAAAAGGCTCGGATTTTTATTTGGCATTACATTTAGTTGTATATTACCACTTATAACACTTGTTTTTCTTTTTGATAACCTTCGTGCAGTCGGTTACGCTGAGTGCCGCGCCTTTGCCCGCCTTTGCGTAGAGCTTGTTTTTTGTTATAGTAGTTTTGCCGTGCTTGGACGATTTGGATTTGATTAATAAACCGTGGCCGCCGCCCTTGAAAGTATTTCCGCTGAATACGTTTGCATACTTTACGGTCTGGCCGTTTTTGCCGAAGTTCATAAATATACAGCCGCTGTTGCGCTGGCTGTCGCTGCCGTATGAATAAGTCTTGTTATCCTTAACGGTAACTCCCATAACATTATGCAGACAGAGCGCCTCAGTCACCTTACCCGTGATGGTACAGCCGATAACCTTAACATTAGAGTGGTACTTGCCAAGCCATTTATCGTCCCTGTTGGTGCTGATTCCTCTGGCGTTTTTAATCACGCACTTTTCAACGGTGATGTTCTTGCAAACCTGACCTTTAACGAACTTCTTGCCTTGCGAGGCAATTGCGGGAGCGTTTTTCTTTGTCGCGATATCAATCTGGAGAGCCTCCGCCTCCTGGTCGTCACAGACTTTGCCCTTTGCCTCTAGCTTACAGTTATAAACAGTTACGTTCTTGCAGGCAATCAGCTCTACCGCGTGGCTGATATAGTTGGTATCAACCCGCGCGTTTTTAATTGTAATCTTCTGCGCGTGAGCAAAACGGAATGTGATAGTTTGGTCTTTCTCTTTTGATTTTGCCTTGGCATTATCTTTAATCTGCCATGTACCTCCGTTAATTGTAAGGTTTTTGAGTGAATTGTAGTTGGTTTTCTTGCACTCGTTCAAAATAATAGGTGTTTTGCGTTTAGTCTGGAATATAGTAGCGCCTTTAGCAATAATAGTCTTGTTGTTGCCTACATGGAGAACCCGCTCAATCTTTATCTTCTTTTTGGGCAGGACAATCTTTCGCTTTGAGTTGCCCTCAACAAGCCTGCACAGAGCCCTGCCGTTAAGAGCGGCAGATTTCTGTATTTTAAAGAGAATGCTGCCGTCGTCCTGACGACTGCCAACCTCCATCCCCCTGAGGTAATATGGAACATATGTGATGACCTTTACCTTGATTGCGAACAGTACTCCGTTAACCTTGATTTTTACGGTAGCGGTACCCTTTTTAAGACCTTTGATTTTTACTGTTGTTGCGGAAGCTTTCGAAGTAACCTTTGCAATTTTAGCGTTTGTGCTGGAGTATTTGTTGTTAACAGCTTTAGCTTTACCCGTAATCTTTACGGTGATACTCTTGCCTTTTTTAACGCTGTAGACCGCAGCTTTCTTGAACTTGCTGTTGTTCACTTTAATTGATGGGCTCGAAGTAACTTTTATATTATAGAACAGCTTTGTTTTACTGCCAACATATACGACTATTTTGGTTGAGCCTGTTTTGAGCGCGGTAACAAGACCGTTCTTGTCAACAATCGCGGCGTTTGTATTGTAACATCTATATGTAATCTCAGCGTTGTTGCTGTTAATAACGACAATTCGGCTTGTCTGACCCGCCTTTAGGGTAACGCTTGTTTTTTTGAGTTTAGGCTCCTGCCAGACAGTCGGCTCTGTTATCGCAGAGGAGGATGTCACGGTCGGAACTGTCGGAACAGTGGCTTCCGAGCTTGTTTCTGTAGGATTAGCGGTTTCGGTAGTTTCAGTTGCTTCCGTTACCTGAGTGGGCTCTGTAGTCTCTGTATTTGAAGTCTCGCTTGTATCGGTAGACTGAGTAACCCCGGACGAAGCTGCGGGCACGGTGGTTTCCTGTTCGCCTCCACTGACAAGCTTAAACACCTTGAGCGAGGGCAGAGCTTTGCCCTTTGAATCAAAGAACGCCTGGTTATCCACGGCGCAGCCGCCGAATTGCGCCATAGTCGTAGTTGAGGCATATTCTGCCGAATAACTGGTAGCCCAGCCCGAACCGTATCTTTCCCAGAGCTCCTGGTTTTCGCCTACACGAATACCATAATCATTGTCGGAAAGACCTGTTGTGTCTCCTACAGTAATCCAAGCGCCTTCCCAGTAGAACACGCCGATGCCTTTGCCGTCATCAACATCGTTGACAGCCGCCATAACGTCGCGGACTTCGCTCGCCTGACCCTGAGCGCTGATCTCCCAGTTCATATTGTCGCCCGTATCGTTGTAGCCTTTGCTTACGGTGTTGGCGTAGCCGTCGGAGTCGCTGAGAGTGTAGGGATAAGAGGTCTCGGCAACCATAACTTCCTTGCCGTATGTTTTCGCAATTTTATCAAGCTCGTTTGTAAGGTTGGAAAGACTGCCGTGCCAGTAAGGATAATACGAAACAGCGAAAACGTCGTAATCGACCTCGTTTACATCCAGCGCGCTCGCGTTCCATTCAAACGCGTTAACATCCTGAATATCTGTAAAATGTACAGCCACACGTATATTTTCGTCAAAATCTCTGACAGCCTTTGCGCCCGCATTTAGCAGCTGTGCCATTTTCATAAACTCGGTTTCGCCCGCCATACCGTTGTTGATTTCGTTACCAATCTGAACCATACCGATATCGGCGCCAGCGTTCTTTATTGCATCAAGTGACGACGCGGTAAATCTGCTCAGAGCGGTTACCTTCTGTTCAACATCCATATTCGCCCACGCCTTGGGGGCAAGCTGTTTTGACGGATCTGCCCAGAAGTCGGAATAGTGGAAGTCCACAAGGAGCTTCATTCCGTATTTAGCGGCGCGCGCGCCGATTTTGGCGGCTGTTTCAACATCACAGTTGCCTCCGCCATAGCCTTTGCCCTCTTCGTTATAGGGATTGTTCCACACGCGAACGCGGATGTAGTTTACTTCGTTGTCGCTGAGAATTTCAAACAAATCCTTTGTTCCGTTCTCGTCGTAATATTGTACTCCCGAGTTTTCGAGAGCGATTACGGACGAAACGTCCATACCCTTGATAAAATCAGAGTTTTTGAAATTAATCTTATCAACACTGATTTCACCGGATTCAGCCGGGTCATCACCGACCGCGCCGATTGTCGCGCACGCGCTGAACATCAACAACACAACCAGAGCGAAAGCTGTGAGCTTCTTGACTGTTTTTTTCATAATTAATCCCCCATTAATACTCTGTTGATTCTAAAATCAACAGACGCTTTAAGGTAGTCGAGATAGTTCTCGTCCATACACATAGACTTGCCCGGTGTGTCGGAGAGCTTTGCAACAGGTCTGCCGTTTACGTACTGAAGTTTTATTACAATGTTGAGCGGCTCCGCAAAAGTATCATTCGAACAGAATGTGCCGATGCCAAACGACACCTTCGTCTTATCCTTAAAGTAGTTGTAAAGCTCCTGAGCCCTGTCAAAGTCGAGGCTGTCGCTGAACAGAAGCTGTTTTGTCCTCGGGTCTACGCCGTAGCTCTTATAGTGAGCGATGATCTTTTCGCCCCATTCGTACGGGTCGCCGCTGTCGTGGCGCACGCCCGAATAGTTGTTGACCATTGAACGGTTGAAGTCTAGCAGGAACAAATCGGTTGTGACAGTATCCGTGAGGGCTGTACCGTTATCGCCGTCATACTCCTCGTACCAGTCCTTCATTGCGTAGTAGTTTGTAAACGCGAGCGGAATCTTGTCGATGCCCTGATACATCTGCACAAACTCGTGAGCGTATGTGCCAATCGGGGTAATGTTATATTTCATCGCGAAATACACGTTAGAGGTTCCGACGCAGTTGTCTGTTTCGTCGATAAATCGCCTGATAACCTCGCCCTCCCACTCTCGGGAAAGTCTGCGGCGGCTGCCGAACTCTGCAAATTTAAAAGTGTATTTTCCGCTTTTGAAGTCCTCAATCTTCTTGTTGAGTTTTTCCTCGGCGGATTTGAGCAGATCGTCATAGTCGTACTTCATCCTGAAGTAAACCTCGTTGACAATCTCGAGCAGATAAATCTCAAACTGCATAGCCGAAAACAGCGGGCCTTTGACAACTATCGAGAGCTCGCCGTTGTCTGAAAGACTGACGCTGACATACTCGCGGATAGGTCTCCACAGTCTCAGAAATTCCACATAGTCGGACTTGATGAATCGGATTGAACGCAGGTAATCGAGCTCCTTATGAGTAAATCTCAAAGAACAGAGGTGGTCAATCTGTCCGTTGATTTCGTCGAGCATTTCACGTGTGAAAACAATATCCTCGTTGCGGCACTTAAAGTAGTACTCGCCGCTTAAATCGGTGTGCTTGTGGAAAATCACCTGGTCCATATTGAACTTGTATAAATCCGTATCGAGCAGTGAAATAATAATTGGTTCGAGTTTCATAACAATATCTCCTAAATCCTCAAATCCTTTTAATATGTGGCGGCTGTGCCGCTATTTCTACAATCCTCAGTCAGCTTGCGCTGACAGCTCCTTTAGCCAAAGGAGCCTAAATCCTCAAATTCTATTCCTCAAATAACGGTGTTGAAAAATACCTCTCGGCGGTGTCGGGCAGGATTGTGACGACTGTCTTGCCCTTGCCGAGTTTTTTCGCGAGCTTGAGCGCCGCGGCAACATTTGTGCCCGCCGAAATGCCGCACATCAAGCCTTCCTCACGGGCAAGCCTTTTAGCGGTGGCGAGCGCTTCGTCGTCGGTTACTACATAAATTTCATTGTAGATATCACGGTTTAAAATATCGGGGATAATTCCGTCACCTATACCCATTTGCAGGTGCGTGCCTATTGTGCCGCCCGCCAGAATCGCGGCGTTCTCGGGTTCAACCGCCCAGATTTCGATGTCGGGATACTGCGCCTTGAACACCTCTCCCATTCCCGTAATGGTACCGCCCGTGCCTATGCCCGAGCAGAAGCCGTGAATGGGCTTTGCCGCCTGCTGCATAATCTCGAGAGCGGTGTATTTCTTGTGCGCCAAAACGTTGTTGATGTTCTCAAACTGCTGGGGAACAAAAACTCTCGGGTCCTTATCACTCATTCTCAGAGCGGTTTTGAGACATTCGTCTATGCATTCGCCGATGTCGCCCGCGTCGTGGATGAGCTTGACCTCGGCGCCGTAATGTCTTATCAGCTTGCGGCGTTCCTCGCTGACCGAGTCGGGCATAATGATAATTGTGCGATAACCCTTGACAGCTCCGACAAGCGCGAGCCCTATTCCCTGGTTGCCGCTTGTGGGTTCGACGATAATGCTGTCCTTGTTAATTTTTCCCTCTTTTTCAGCCTGCTCAATCATATTGAGAGCCGTGCGGGTTTTTATGGAACCGCCGACGTTGAGTGCCTCGAACTTCACCAGAATCTCGGCGCTGTCGTCGGGAACCATTTTGTTGAGTCTTATAAGCGGCGTCTGTCCGACCGCCTCCAAAACATTGTTGTAAATCATCATACTGCCCCTTTTAATATCGTTATCTTTTATTATAACGTTTTTGTGAAATTCAGTCAACAATTTCAATAATAAATCGGACTTGAAATTCTCGAACGGATTTTGTATAATAGGAATGTTATAATTTATGGTAATTGCGGAGGAAGAAATGGCTAATAACAAAAAAATGGTCGAGGCGATAACGGGCCGCGACGAAGACTTTGCAAAATGGTATACGGATATAGTTAAAAAAGCTGAGCTCATCGACTACTCAAGCGTCAAGGGCTGTATGGTATTCCGCCCCTACGGCTACGCTATCTGGGAGAATATTCAGGCGGATATGGACAGACGCTTTAAGGAAACAGGCGTCGAGAACGTTTATATGCCTATGTTCATTCCCGAAAGCCTTTTACAGAAGGAGAAAGACCACGTAGAGGGCTTTGCTCCCGAGTGCGCGTGGGTGACAACAGGCGGCAGCGAAAAGCTGACCGAACGCCTTGCTGTTCGTCCCACATCCGAGACGCTGTTCTGTGAGCATTACAAGAAAGTAGTGGAAACCTACCGCGATTTACCCAAGCTCTACAACCAGTGGTGCTCGGTAGTAAGATGGGAAAAGACCACCCGTCCGTTCCTCAGAAATTCCGAGTTTTTGTGGCAGGAAGGTCACACTCTGCACGAAACGCCCGAGGAAGCTAAGGAAGAAACCCTGCGTATGCTGAAAGTTTACGAGGACTTCTACCGCGAGACTCTCGCAATTCCCGCCGTTGTCGGCGAAAAGACCGAGAAAGAACGCTTCGCGGGCGCTGAGGCTACATACACAATCGAGCCTATGATGCACAACGGCGTGGCGCTTCAGGGCGGCACATCGCACTACTTTGGCGACGGCTTCGCAAAGAGCTTTGACATCAAGTTCCAGGGACGCGACAACAAACTCCACTATCCCCACCAGACCTCGTGGGGTGTATCGACAAGAATGATAGGCGCGATTATTATGGTTCACGGCGACGACGACGGACTTGTTCTCCCGCCAAAAATCAGCCCCATTCAGGTAGTTATCCTGCCGATAGCTATGCACAAGGATGGCGTTCTTGAAAAAGCTAACGAAATAAAAGACGCGCTCAAAGGCAAGTTCAGAGTTAAACTCGACGACAGCGACCACGCTCCCGGCTGGAAGTTCTCCGAGTACGAGATGAAGGGCGTTCCCGTGAGAGTTGAGATTGGCCCCAAGGACATTGAAAAAGGTCAGTGCGTAGTGGTTCGCCGCGATAACCGTGAGAAGATTTTTACTCCAATTGACAAGCTCGATGAAACAATCGAAAAAGCGCTTCAGGACGTACACGACGCTATGTACGAAAAAGCGCTTCGGAATATGAAGGAAAAGACTAACGTCGCCACAACATATGACGAGTTCATCAAGCTCGGCAAAGAGCAGGGCGGGTTCATCAAGGCTATGTGGTGCGGCGACAGCGCCTGCGAGGACAAGCTCAAAGAGGATACGGGCGGCGTGAAGAGCCGTTGTATCCCGTTTGAGGAGGAACACCTCGCGGACACCTGCGTATGCTGCGGCAAGCCCGCTAAGCATATGGTTTACTGGGGAAAGCAGTATTAATTCGCAATGCGCAATGCGCAATTCGCAATTATTCTCATTTCTCCATTCTCATTTCTCATTTACTAAGGAGGTGTAACAATGCCGATTAAAGTACAGACAAACTTGCCAGCCATAAAAATTCTCGAGAGCGAGAACATTTTCGTTATGCCCGAGGAGAGAGCTATGGCGCAGGACATTCGTCCGCTGAAGATTGTCATACTCAACCTTATGCCCACGAAGGTTGTCACCGAGACACAACTGCTCAGGCTGCTCGGCAACAGCCCGCTTCAGGTTGACATCGAGCTTCTTCAGATGGCTACTCACAAGTCAAAGAACACCTCGCGTCGGCATCTGACTACCTTCTACAAAACCTTTGACGAAATAAAGTCGCAAAAGTTTGACGGAATGATTATCACGGGCGCTCCCGTTGAGCAGCTCGATTTTGAGGAAGTAGACTACTGGGATGAGCTGTGTGAGATTCTTGACTGGTCAAAGAAGAACGTCTACTCAGTGCTCCACATCTGCTGGGGCGCTCAGGCGGGACTTTATCACCGTTACGGAATCCGCAAGTATGAATTCAAGGAAAAGCTTTCGGGCATTTATGAGCACAATATTCTCAACCCGCTCCACCCTCTTCTCAGGGGGTTTGACGACAAGTTCTACCTGCCTCACTCACGCTATACGGGCGTTGTCGAGGAGGATGTTTACAACTACGATAACCCCAAGCTTGAAATCCTCGCCAAGAGCGACAAAGCGGGAGTTTCCATAATCGGAAAGAAAAACGGCAGAGCCTTCTATGTGCTCGGCCACGCCGAATACGACCGTGAGACGCTCGCCAACGAGTATTTCCGCGACATCAACAAGGGGCTCAAAATCAAAGTCCCCGAAAACTATTTCCCGAACGACGACCCCACAAAAGTACCTCCGATGGTATGGCGCAGCAGCGCGAGCCTGCTGTTCTCGAACTGGCTCAACTACTATGTATATCAGCAGACGCCGTACGACCTTGAGGACCTCAAAAAAATGTATGAGGAACAGGAATAATTTAGTGGTCAGTGGTCAGCAGTCAGTGGTCAGTTGTGGTCGTGGAGAAACCTTCCATCTTCCATAACGTTCCCCAGTAAAAAAATATAGTCGTTATGCGGACAGCTTGGAGCGCAGTCCTATAACTCCTTATTTTTGCACAGCGCTATTGCTCCCTTAATCCGCCACTGGCGGCGGTCACAATGCTACCCGATTGTATTAATAAATGTTATAAACTATTAAAGCCTTAGGTTTTGCGATGAACCTAAGGCTTTGCTATATAGTATTAGATGTTTTATAAATAGTTCGGGAACATAAAGTTTGTACTATTTCAGTTTATGTTCTCGACATTTACTGCTCACTGCTCACTGACCACTGATCACTGCAATAAAGCCGCCGCATAAAACGCGACGGCTTTATTGTTTGGAGATTTATTAAAAAGTCAGATTATCCTAGTTTTAGTCTTAATTCTCTGAGGATTTTCTTCTCGCGGCGGCTTATCTGCACCTGCGTCATACCGAGCTTTTCGGCGGTTTTGGTCTGCGTCATATGCTTGTAGTACCTCAGCTCTATGATTTTCTTGTCGTTGGTGTTCAGGGTGTTGATTACGTCCCTGAGCGCAAGCTTTTCGGTCAGCTTTTCCGCGATATCCTCAGTCGGAATATCCACCGCTCTGTCGTCATTGCTCTCCGCGGTCAATGAGAGCGGCAATTTGCTCGCGTTGAGGGCTTCGCAGAGTTTTTCGGCGCTCTCGCCCAAACCCTCGGAAATTTCGCTGACGCTCGGCTCTCTACCGTTTTGCAGTTCAAAGTCAGTCGAGAACCTCTTTATTTTTAACGACAGTTCTTTGAGGCTTCTGCTTACCTTGACAGCGCCGCCGTCACGGAAAATCCTTTTGATTTCGCCGAGTATCACGGGGACGGCGTAGGTGGAGAACTTCACACCGTAGCTTGAGTCAAAGTTATCAACCGCCTTGACAAGTCCGAGGCACCCCGCCGAATAGAGGTCGTCGTACTCGACGCCCCTGTCCTTAAAGCGTTTGCAGCACGCCCGCACAAGCCCGAGGTTATCTCTGACGGCGTTTTCACGTTCGGTCATTTCAGCGGAATTATCCGTTTTTTCAGGGTTACGGTTGTTCCCTTTTGCGGCGCGGAAGTAACTTTCACGTTGTCGGTGAAGCTCTGCATTACGGCGAACCCCAACCCCGCGCGTTCCTCGCTCTCGGCTGTGGTGAACAGCGGCTGCATAGCCTGTTTTATATCCTCTATGCCGACGCCTTTGTCGCGGATTTTTATAATCACGTTGTTCTCATCGGTTAGCTTGACGTCTATGTAAATCATTCCGCTCTCCCGCTGATAGCCGTGCACGATTGCGTTTGTCACCGCCTCGCTGACGGCGGTTTTGATGTCGGCGAGCTCGGTGATGGTCGGATCCAGCTCCAGCACAAACGCCGCCACAGCGCTGCGGGCAAAGCTTTCGTTGGAGCTTTTGCTCAAAAACTTCAGGTGCATTTCGTTAATCACTTTCATTTAAGCACCCCCAGTGAACTGATACCGCTGAGCGCGAAAATTTTTGTCAGGTTGTCGGGGATGTTTACAACTCTCAGCTTGCCGCCAACGAGCCCTACCGAGCGGTAGCGCCCCATAATCAGCCCTATGCCCGAGCTGTCCATAAAACTCACCTTTGAAAAGTCAAGCTCCAGCGTTTTGGGGCGCAGAGCGTTAACGCGCCCGTCGATTTTGGCGCGGAGATTCGCGGCGCGGTTGTGGTCGAGTTCCCCGCTGAGGTGCACCGTTAGCACTTCGTCCTTGTAGTCGGTTTTCAACATCATTTTCATTCCTTTGCCAAAAGAATCAGCCTGTACTCATTATACCGAGTACAGACTGAAAAATTTGTCATATTATGTTTTACTTAAAATATACGGTCGGATTTCTCCCGCGAGGTAGAGCGAACCCGCGATTACGAGCATTTTATCCTCGCTGCCGCACAATTCATACGCCGTGTCAAAAGCCTTAAAAACGCTGTCAAATGCCTTTACATCATCAAAATATTCTGCGCATTCCTCGGCCAAATCCTCAGCCGAGAGCGTTCTCGGATTGTTGACGGGCACAGTGTAGACCGTATCGAAAAAACCTCTCAACAGCTTTACGGAACTCTTGCTGTCCTTGTCGGAGAGCATACCGAGTATGAGAACCGCCTTTTTGCCGTCGAAATACTTTTTAAGTGAATTCCTCAAAGCGCTTATTCCGTCGGGGTTGTGAGCGCCGTCCAGAATAATATACGGCGAGCGGGACAACAGCTCAAATCGGGCGGGATTGGTGGTGCTCAAAAATCCGTTGACGATGTTTTCGTCCGAGATATCAAAGTGCTTTTTAAAAACCTCAATCGCCGCAAGGGCAGTCCCTGCGTTCTCGATCTGATGACTCCCGAGCAGATTTAATGTCAAATCCAACCCGTTATAGCTAAGCGCTGTCCCCGAAAGACTCTCGCTTTTCACCTGAACATTCAGATTTTCGCTTTGGATAAGCTGAACATTTTTCTCGGTGCAAGTGGTTTTGATTACGTTCATCGCTTTAACATCCTGCGGAGAAGTTACAACCACAGAACCGCTCTTGATTATACCACACTTTTGCGCCGCGATTTCTTCTATTGTCTCGCCGAGCACAGCGGTGTGGTCAAGCCCGATTCGTGTCAAAATCGTGCACAGCGGCGGCTTAATCACGTTTGTGCAGTCGAGCAATCCGCCCATCCCCGTCTCGAGCACGACAACGTCGCACTCAGCCTCGGCGTGGATTAAAAACTCCAGCGCCATAACGTACTCAAACTCGGTTATAACGCAGCCGTCCTCCCTGAGTTTTTCAATAATCGGGAAGGTTTTTTCGACCGCTTCGCTGAGAGTTATTTCGGAAATCAGCTCGTTATTTATCTGTATTCGTTCCCTGAAATCGACAATATAGGGCGAGATAAACAGCCCCGTCCTGTACCCCGCGTCGGTCAAAATACTGCTGAGCAGTCTGCACACGGAGCCCTTGCCGTTAGTTCCCGCCACGTGGATAAACCGCAGTTTGTCTTGCGGGTTGCCGAGGATATCAAGGAATTTTCTTATCCTGTCAAGCCCGGGGCGCGAGCCGAATTTGTCGAGAGAATGTATTTTTTCTATCGCTGTCATACGAGTTCCTTGTAGATTTCGTTCTTCTTAAAGCCCGTCACAGTGGCGGCTTCCTTGGCGGCGTCGCCCAGCTTTGAGCCTTCGTCTATCAGTTTTTTCGCAAGCTCCACCGCTTGCTCCAATGTGTATTCGTCCTTGTCGTCGGGCTGTTTGCCCTCAAGCACGAGCACGATTTCACCCTTGATACCGCTGTCGGCGAGCGCCTCGGCGGCGTGCTTTGTGGTGGTGCGGATAACTTCCTCATGGATTTTTGTAATCTCACGCACTATGCTCAGCTTCCGCTCGCCGAAGAAATCGTACAAGTCCCTGAGTGTAGTCGGGAGCTTGTGCGGAGCCTCGTAGAAAACCATAGTCCTGCTCTCGTTTTTGAGGAGTTCAAGGTGTTCCTTGCGGCTCTTTTTGTTCACGCTCAAAAAGCCCTCAAAGCAGAACCTGCCCGTGTCAAGCCCGCTCACAGCGAGCGCCGAGATAACCGCGCTGGGACCCGGCACAACAAACACAGGAATCCCCTTTTGCTCACAGAGCTTAATCAAATCCTCCCCGGGGTCGGATATACACGGCATACCCGCGTCGGTCACAATCGCGCAGCTCTCCCCCTCGAGAATACGCTCGCAGATAACTTCGCCGCGCTCGCGCTTGTTGTGCTCGTAGTAGCTTACCATCGGCTTCTTGATGTTAAAGTGGTTGAGCAGTTTCATTGTTACGCGGGTGTCCTCCGCCGCTATGAAGTCCACATCATTCAGGGTTTCCACGGCGCGCGGGGACATATCCGAAAGGTTGCCTATCGGCGTTCCCACAACATATAATTTACTCAAGGTAATCCTCCTTGTAGCTTCCGTAAATACTTATCATTTCGTCGCTTTCAATATATAATGTCGGCAGAGTGACGAGCCCTCCGCTCCTGCCTCCGCGCCGTCCCTCAACGAGAAACAGCTTGGGAGCTTTTCCCTCGCGCTGCTGAACGAAGCGGATTCTCTTAGGCTCAAGGTCGTTTTTTCTCATCGAAGTGAGTACGTCCGTAAGCCTCTCGGGGCGCTGACACATCACAAATCGTCCGCCGAACTGCAAAATGTTCTTCGCAGCACGGCACACGTCGTCAACGGTACAGCTCTCCTCGTGACGGGCAATGAGCTTTTTGTCGTCGGGGTTCTTTAATCCCGAGCCGCCGAGCTTATAAGGCGGGTTACAGGACACCAAATCAAAACAGCCAAATGGGATAACTCCCGCAAGCTCCTTTAAATCGGCGTTGATAATCTTTATATTGCAAAGTTCGTTGAGTTCAAGGCTCCGTTCAAAAAGCGCGCACGCATCACGCTGAATTTCGACCGCGGTGATATCGAGAGCTCTGTCGTTTCTCGTCCACAATAGCGGAATTGTACCGCAGCCCGCGCCGAGGTCAGCCGCCTTTATGCCCTTTTGAGGGGCGGCGAAGTCGGCGAGTAAAATTGTGTCGGTGGAGAAATGGTACATATCGTTGACGATTATTTTGATACCGTTTCCCAGTGGTTCGATTCTTTCACCTTTTGCCATTATACAATCCTTTCCTTGTTGCCTTCCCCCGGGGGGAAGGTGGCAAAGGCGTGAGCAAAGCGAAAGACTTTGACGGATGAGGGTCGGCGTAAGTAAGTACTATCTCATATATAAATAGTTTCGTGTACCGACTTTTGTCTTTATCCGACTTTGCTTAAACCTTATTCCAGTCTGTTTATCAAATGTATGCAAGAGAGGTGTTCTATAAAGTGGACCCTCTCCCGACCAATTCGCCTTTAGGGCGAATTGCCCACCCTCCCCCAAGGGAGGGCTTTCTTAATTCCTACACCTCGTATTATACCAAATAAAACAAAAAACGGCAAGGCACAGCCTCGCCGTTTTGTATGTAGGTTATAAACCCTTTAGCCTTCCTCGGGAGCGCCTACGGGACAAACGTCAGCACATGTACCGCAATCGATACAAGCGTCCGCGTCGATAGCATATTTGCCGTCGCCCTCGGAAATAGCGCTTACAGGGCACTCATCCGAACATGCGCCACAGCTAATGCAATCGTCATTAATTACGTATGCCATTAGATGTACCTCCTTATAGTATTAATATAATTGTATCATATTTTTCATAAAATGCAATAGTTTAGTATCGCCGGATATGTAAATTTCTCAAAAAACTTACTCTTCAAGGTGCTTAAGCTCGTCAATTTCCTTCTTTTCCATACGGATATAACCGTCCTTGAGGATCTTGACTTCCTTGACATTGAATGTGCTCGGGGCAACTCCGTCGGGTGCTGAGTCGAGCTTGACCTTTATTGTACCCGAAATCAGGTTGTTCTCCACAACCAGACCCTTGCCCTCGGGCGTTTTGACTATAGCGCCGACCTTGGGCGTGCGCTTAAGCAGGTCTGTGTACGCCTCCTGCTCATATTTCAGGCAGCACATAAGACGTCCGCAGGTTCCCGAAATTTTGACGGGTGAGAGCGAAAGCCCCTGCTCCTTTGCCATTTTGATGGAAACAGGCTGGAAATCGCCCATAAAGCTGTGACAGCAGAAAGGTCTGCCGCATACGCCGAGTCCGCCGAGCATTTTCGCTTCGTCACGAACGCCGATTTGCCTGAGCTCAATCCTTGTTCTGAACACGCCCGCCAAGTCCTTAACCAGAGCTCTGAAGTCAACTCTGCCGTCGGCGGTGAAATAGAACAGAATCTTGTTGTTGTCGAATGTATACTCGACATCGACAAGGTTCATTTTTAGGTTGTGTTCGGCTATCTTCTTTTCACAGGTTTTGAAAGCCTCTTTTTCTCGCTTCTTGTTTTCCTCAACGTGGGAAAGGTCGTTCTCCGTAGCCTTGCGGATAAGCGGCTTGAGGGGATAAACGAGCTCGTTGTCGGGAACTTCCTTGTTCGCCAAAGCAACCATACCGCACTCAATTCCGCGGGCGGTTTCGACGATGACCTTGTCTCCCACATTAATCTTTATGTTTTTAGGGTCAAAGTAATAAATCTTTCCGACCTCTTTAAATCGTACTCCGATTACTTCTGCCATAGTTTTCTACCTTTCTATATGTAATGTTACCATACTGTCTTTCGGTACTGAGAGCACAGCCATGTTCCCACGAGCTCAAGGCTTACGTTCTGATTAATCCTGAGCTGGGCTGAGTTAGTTATTTCTATCAGCTCCAGAAACTGTGCTTTGGTAAGCTTGCGGCACAATTTCTCCGCAATCTCGGTATTGTTTTCGGGGGCAAATCCCGACTGTGTACACAAGCCGTCCCTGAGCATAATAACTATGCTTTCGAGTGTTTCAAGAGCTGAAAATCTGTCGCCCAGCTTGTAGGTCGCCCTCATCAGCTCTATCTCGGACGACATAAGCATACTCGAGAGTATTTCCTCGGCGAGTTCCTTTGACTTTCCGACGACTTCCTTCTCGTCGCCTAAGTTCAGCGTAACCGAACGGGAACGGATAGTCTCGAGCAGATTCTTGCTGTTCTCACAGGTGAGGATGAAAAGTATGTCCTGCGGGGGTTCTTCTAAGGTTTTGAGGAGAATATTCTGAGATATCTCGCTGAGCTTTTTATCGCATTCCTCAAAAATAAAAACCTTTCTGTCAGCCTGATTGGGCTTAATTGAGGCATCGCGGATGATATCTCTGAGTTCTTCAGCTTTATATATCTTTGTCTTGCCAGAGCCTTTAGCAAAATAGACATCGCTGTGGGCTCTGTCAAAAGCGTTCTTGCAGTTCTTACAATCGCCGCAGGGTCTGTCGCCGTCGGACGAACACACCGCCCATGCCGCCAGATGGTCGCAGAGAGCTTTGCGGTCATCCTCACTGCCGCCGCTGATTATCAGGGCGTGGGGCATACGGTTCCCTTTGTCGAGTGAGTTGAGCGAATTTTTCAGACTTATATTGAGCTGTAAATCCAAAAAGTTCATCAAATCACCCCACATTTAAATATTATAACATAATTTTTCACAAATTACTACACCTATTTTACGCTGACGTGGTTGACCAGAGTATTGCCCTTGTCGTCAATCTCAACAACGGCGCAGGTGGGTTCCCAGCGTCCGCAGCTGCCCGGGTTAATCAGGCGCACGCCGCCTATAGTCTCATCGGTACATATATGCGTGTGACCAAAGAATACCATATCCGCGCCCTCCTCCTCGGCTTTGTAGGAGAGCTTTTCAAGCCCGTATTTCGCGCCGAAAAGGTGACCGTGAGTAATCATTATACGGTGTGAGCAGATGTCGAGATACTCGATATCCTTCATCATACCGAAGAAATCACAGTTGCCGCGCACGCATACAACCGACGCATGGGTGATATTATCACTCAGCCACATAGCCTCGCCGCGTGTACCGTCACCGCAGTGGACAATTATGTCGGCGTTGGAGCCGAATTTTTTTATCGCCTTTTCCATACCGCTTATATTTCCGTGTGTGTCGGACATAACTAAAATCTTCATAAGAATCTCCTCATAAAAACTTTAAAACTGCATAGTATATACCGAGGTGTTACGATTGAATAACGAACTTAACAACCTTATCAAAGGTTTTATCAATAAAAACGGGGCTAAAGCTGACCCCAAAAACCAGGCTAAAGTGGAAAAAATGCTGGGCTCTCTCAGTGACAAGCAGGCTCAGCAGCTCAAATCCACGCTGGCAAATCCCGAGAAAACTCAGGAAGTTCTGAACTCTCCCGCCGCTCAGGCGCTGATGAAGAAGCTGATGAAATAATGGAGAACATTCAGGAAAAAATCGCCGAAATTATGGCAGACCCCGAGGCTCTCAGCCAAGTGCAGAACCTTGGAAAAATGCTTGGGCTGGGCTCTGACGAGCCCTCCGCGCCCGAGCCAAAGCCTGAAGCTGACAGTGATTTTTCAGGTGAAGCTCTGGGAGCAATGACAAAGCTTATGCCGCTGTTGTCGATGGCGAATCAGGAGGACGATACCTCACGCCTGCTCGCGGCGCTCAGACCTTTTTTGAGCGAGGAAAAGTGCCGAAAGCTTGACTCAGCCAAGAGAATGTTGAAAATTATGAAGCTGCTGCCCGCGTTAAAAGAGGGCGGCTTGTTTGAACTATTCTGAAAAGGCGGTGAATTATGGCTGATATAGACCCGATTACACGGGAAGCCCTCAGGCGCGCCGCTCATATGCAGGGCAAACAGAATAATACCCCGCCGAAACCACCTGAAACCCCACATCCCAAGGAACATCATCGCCCGCCGAAACCTCCCGAGCCGAAACCTGAACCGCCGAAAAATAACTTCGGACTTGATGCGCTGTTCAAGGACAAGGAGACAAGTGTAATACTGATACTTATTATACTGCTGATGGGCGAAAAAGACTGTGAGCATCTTCTGCTCGCCCTGATATACTTACTTTTGTGATTTTTAAAACATTTTAGCACACTTTTCAAATGTATACAAGGGGGAAGTTGTCTCCTGCGAAAATTAAAATAACTGAAAAGGGCAACCGAATTATCGGTTGCCCTTAATTACGCATTAAGCATTGCGAATTGCGAATTTATTTAGTTACTTTAATCTTAACGGTTACCGTCTTGGACTTTGCCTTGTAGGCTGTGTTGCCCTTAGCGGTTACCTTAACTTTGAACTTGTAGGTCTTGCCCTTCTTGAGGCCCTTCTTGACAGTAATCTTACCTGTCTTTTTGTTGATGGTAATCTTCTTGTCGCCCTTGACCTTCTTGAATACAACCTTGCCCTTAGCCTTCTTGATTGTGAACGCCTTGGATTTCTTGATAACGGTCTTCTTATTAGCTTTAGCCTTAACAGTCTTAGCCTTGACAGTCATTGGGTTGGCTCTCTTGACTACCTTAATCTTTATTGTAGCAACCTTGCCGTTGTTTGTAGCTGTGATTGTTACAGTACCCGCCTTCTTACCGACTACCTTGCAGATATCGGATGTGAGTGTGGAAACTGTCGCAACCTTGGTGTTGCTGGACTTGAACTTGGTAGTGCCGAAAGGATTTGTAACCGAAGCGTAAATCTTTGTGGAAGCGTTTACATAGATTGTTTTCTTCTCTGCGGCAAGAACGATAGACGTCTGATACTTAGGTCCTGTGGGCTGCGTCTCAGTAGCCTGTGTCTGTGTGGGATTTGTAGGCTGAGTCGGAGTTGTAGGCTGAGTGCCTGTTGGAGTAGTCTGAGTTTCAGTAGGTGTGGTCTGAGTCTCTGTAGGCGTTGTCTGGGTTTCAGTAGGTGTAGTATGGGTTTCTGTAGGATTAGTCTGAGTTTCTGTAGGATTAGTCTGAGTAGGGTCAGTCTTCTGTGTATAGGGTTCTGTAGTCTCGCCTGTAGCGATGGACGGCTCTGTATCGCCTGAGCTTGCCTGAGTAGCGTCCTCGCCCGAAACGTCAGCCGCAACCACAGCGCCTGTCGCGATAACAGCTGTATCCTGAACATAAGCCTTGTCTATTGAGCCGAGCTCGTTGAAAATGAGGTTTACGTCAGCGCTGCCCTCTGAGTTCGCTCTTATTGTAAACATAAGAGTAATTAACACGTTTCCGCCGCGGAAGTCGTATGTTCCCTGATGATCCTGTCCGACATTTGTGAAGTTGAACTTCATTACACCATCGGAAACTTTGAGTTTATAGGAAACGTTTGAGTTCAATGTTGAGAACATTGTCGAGGATGTATTGTATCTGCTTTCAAGAGCTAGCTTTGAGCTGTCGTAAGTAACCGTCGCGTCACCGTATGAGATAATCTGGTCGGCGGTAAGGTTGTATGTAACCTTAACGTTAACATTCTTGGCGACCTTGGTCTCAACAGCTGTTGTAAGGTTGGACTTAGCGTTGATTGTAAGGTTGTTCTCTGCGGATGTGGGAGCCTGTGTCTCTGTGGGAACTGTGGGAGTAATGCCCGCAACCTGCTGAGATACACTTACGTTCGCGCCTGCCTTAACGGCGCTGTCCTCAATCAGAGGTGTGCAGTTATTAGCGGCGAGCTCAAAAATATTCAGATATACTGTGGCTGTGCCGACAGCGCTTGCTGATTTCTTCTGGAATACGAGGTCTATGAGAACTTTTCCGTCGCCTGTAAAGTCATACTTGCCCTCTGCCCCCGAGAAGTTGAATACCGCAACGCCTGTAGCAGCACCGAGGTTATAAACAGCGTCGCTGATTACGGGGAACATTGAAGTCGAGGTGTTGTATGTAGGATTGAGCGACAGTTTTGTACTGTCGTAAGAAACACTGAACTGTCCGTCGTCAACTTTCTGGTCAGTTTTGAGCGTATATGTTACCTGAACAGTATCTTCGCTCACCTTAACCTTTGAGCCGACCGCGTTTACGTTAGACTTAGCCGACACATAGAAGCTTGTATTCTCGTCAGCCTCTGTGGAGTCTATGGGGCCCTGAATACTTGAGGGCTCTGTAACTATGGGAGCTGTTGTAGCTGTTGGAGCGGGTTCAGTCTCTGTGGGCTGTGTAGGCTCTGTCGGGTAAGTGTACTCGGTATCGGTGGGGTCCGTAGGAGCACTGCCCCAGGACACTGTAATGTAATGTCCCTCGCCGTCGAGATCTCCTGTTGTATAGAAGCCTTCGATTCCGTCGCCATCATAGATGTCGCAATCCACTGTCTGCGCTCCTGAGCCGTTGTTGAACACAAGACCTGTGCTGTCAGCGGGAACATCAGCTGAAAACTGAGCGTTGCCGTAACCGTCGTCGCCCGACAGTGTCATAGAAATACCCGGCCATGTAGACTCGCTTGAGCCGCCGAAGTAATGGACGAAAGCGCTGCCCCAACCCTGATTATCAGTGAACAGGATTGTTCTTGTGTCGCCTGTATACTGTGTGGGAGGCTGATATGTAGGATCATCTCCGCCGTCATAATGCGACCAAGTTACGGTGAATTTACCTTCGCCGTTGTCCCAGCTTGAGAATGTCGCGAGGTTATCCGAAACAGAGAGGTCGGCACTCTGGTTCCACTTTGTGTCCCAGCTGGGAGAAGTGCTGCCCGCGGGCATCCTTACGATAACCATATTATCGCCTACGCCGTCAAAACGGACATAGCCGCTGGAATCGCTCGCGTCGCCCGTAACCCACTGGTCGGTTACGCTGCCCCATGTCCACGCGAACCATACGGGGCTGTCGGACGCTGCCTGACCCGGGTCAAAGTACACGGTAGACCCTCCTGTGGATTCAGCGTTCGTATCAGCGGCGTAAGATGTTACAGCAAACACTGAGAGCAACATCAATACCGCGAGCACAATGCTCGTTAATTTCTTAAAAGATGTTTTATACATAAAACAATCCCCCTTATAGGATTCTAAATCTTTACATAATACATTGTATCATTATAGCAAAAAAAATTCTATTGACAAAATAGTCAAAATCCGACCCAATAATATGTACAAATGTACAAAGAGAGTAGATGGTGGTTAGTGATCAGTGGTCAGTGATCAGTGAATGTCGAGAACAAAAAATAGGGTTAGAACAAACCTTATCTTCCCGAACTGTTGATAATACATCTAATATTTTTTGTAGGGTATACCGTCTGTATTTCTAAAGTTTTACCATAACGCAAGTTAGGGAGCCCGAGACGGACTCCCCTACAAGATTTAAAAAGTTTGGCTCTATAATGAAAGTTGGGGTAACAAATAGAGCCTACAAAAAATAATTATAAAAAAATGTAAAAAAGTAGAGCATATTTGCTACAAATCCGTTAAAATGGAATTGACGAGAAACCACGAAACGGAGGAAGCAATATGCTCTACACAAATTT
>JAFSZY010000021.1 GCA_017458845.1 Ruminococcus sp. | reverse complement strand
ATTTCGCAATCGTATTCTTCATATGTTCGCTTACAAACAACAACTTAATATCAAACAAGCGACAGCTTCTTAGCCATCGCTTGTCCTAAATACATTATTTCATTTTATTGGGTTTACCCCAACTATTGACATAGAGCCTATATTTCAAAAAACTCTTAGTCTTTTTTGCCTCTGTAATTTACATGCCAAAGGTCCTGAGCGTATTCGATGATAGCGCGGTCGGAGCTGAACTTGCCTGAGTTGGCAACGTTAGCGAGACACTTTCTGCCGAATTCTACACGCTTTGAGTAATCCATATTAGCCTGAATCTTGGCGTCAATGTAACTCTGTAAATCATAAAGTACGAAGTAGTGGTCAGCAGCATGCCATGAAGCGCCGTTGAGAAGAGCTCTGTAAAGCTCCTCGAAGCTGCCTTCGCCCTGAGCTCCGCCGTCGGAAACAGTGCCGTCAACGAGGGTGTCGATAACTTTCTTAATCTCAAAGTTATCGTTGTAGATAGCGCGCGAGGAATAAGTATCCTTGATTTTCTCAATCTCTTCTACTCTCGCGCCGAAGATATACTCGTTTTCAACTCCTGCCTGCTCAGCGATTTCGATGTTAGCGCCGTCCCATGTACCGAGTGTTACCGCGCCGTTAACCATAAACTTCATGTTACCTGTACCTGAAGCCTCTGTACCCGCGAGAGATGTCTGCTCGGAAATATCAGCGGCAGTAACAATCTTCTCGGCGTAGCTTACGTTATAGTTGGAGCAGTAAACGACCTTGAGCTTATCTTTAGTTTCGGGATCGTTGTTAACAAGGTTGGCAATCTCGTTGATGTACTTGATGATAGCCTTGGCTCTGGCATAACCGGGAGCCGCCTTAGCGCCGAAGATAAAGCACGTGGGGTTCCAGTTCTTGAGCTCGCCGTTTTTGAGCTTGAAGTAGATAGCCATAATCGAGAAAGCGTTGATGAGCTGTCTCTTATACTCGTGCAGACGCTTAACCTGAACGTCAAAAATCATCTTCGGGTCAACATCTACGCCGTCCATCTTCTTGATGTAAGCCGCGAGCTGCTTTTTCTTCTTAAGCTTAATCTTGTTGAATTCCTTAACAGTGTCGTCGTCCATCATTTTGTTGAGCTTGGAGAGCTTGCTCAAATCCTTGAGCCAGCCTTTGCCTACGCGCTCTGTGATGAATTCCGAAAGCTCGGGGTTGCAAAGTCCGAGCCAGCGGCGCTGTGTGATGCCGTTTGTCTTGTTCTGGAAACGCTCGGGATAAACATTGTACCAATCCTTGAGAACATCGTTCTTTAAGATTTCGGTATGAATCTGAGCAACGCCGTTTACATATGTGGAAACATAAGTAGCGAGACGAGCCATATGAACAGTGTTGTTATCAACAATTCTCATTCTGCCCTTCTGCTCTTCGTCAATGCCCTTTTCTGTAAGCTCTTCCTGAAGCTTGTTGGCGATTAAGCAGATGATGTGATAAATCTCGGGGATAACATCCATCATAAGGTCAGCGTGCCATTTCTCGAGAGCCTCGCCGAGTACTGTATGGTTAGTGTATGAACAGGTCTTGCGGGCGATTTCAAACGCCTCGTCAAAGTTAAGACCGTCTTTCATAAGCAGACGTACGAGCTCGGGGATAGCCGATACTGGATGAGTATCGTTGAGCTGGAATACATAATCCTCAGCAAAGTGGCTGTAGTCGTTGCCGTATTTTGCCTTATAATGATTCATAATATCCTGCAGAGAAGCGGAGCAGAAGAAATACTGCTGTTTAAGTCTTAAAACTTTGCCCTCGTAGGTGTTGTCGTTGGGATAAAGAACGCGGGAGATATTCTCGGCGTCGTTCTTAGCCTTAACGGAGCTGTCGTAATGGCTGTTGTTGAACTCCTGGAAATCAAAATCGTCCACAGCCTCAGCCTGCCACAGGCGGAGTGTATTGATGTTGCTTGTATCATAGCCGATAATAGCCATATCATAAGGAACAGCCTTTACAGTCTGACCCTTGAAATCTACATATACTATAAGGTCCTCGCGGCGAACGCACCAGGGATCTCCGTATTTCTGCCAATCGTCGGCAACCTCTACCTGATAGCCGTTCTCGATGAGCTGTTTAAAAAGACCGTACTTATAGCGGATTCCGTAACCGTCGAGCGGAACCTCCTGAGTAGCAGCGGAGTCAAGATAGCAAGCAGCAAGTCTACCCAGACCGCCGTTGCCGAGAGCCGCGTCGTCAACTTCCTCAAATACATTGATGTCAATATTCTTTTTCTTGAGGAAAGCCTTAGCCTCATCAAGCATGCCGAGGCAATAAAGGTTGTTGTACATCATACGTCCCATAAGGAACTCTGCCGAGAAGTAGAAAGCTCTTCTGCCCTGAGCGTGCTTTTTCTTGCTTCTTACCCAGTTATCGGAAATTTCGGACTGAACATATCTGCCGAAAAGATAGTGTAACTGAGCGGGAGAAAGCTCCTCGGGCTTTTTACAATAAAGCGCTTTTGAGCTCTTTTTGAGCTCGTCCATAATAAGTTTACCCATAGATTTAATCCTCCAATCGTCCGTATGTATCAGACATCCATGATAGTCTTTCAGCGAGCTCGTCAGTCAGCGCGTCGGCGTCTATACGCCATACCCAGTTACCGCCGAGGGTTGAGGGTATATTCATCCTTGACTCTGTACCAAGCCCCAGAATATCCTGCATTTGAATAACCGCGTAGTCGGCTTTGCTTGCGTAAGCCGTGCGGATTAATCCCCAGTTAAATTCCTCGTCCTCACCGATTTGGCAATAATCGATCGCCTGGTTGATTTCATCGGCGTCAGCCTCGTCATACCAACCCATAATAGTATCGTTGTCGTGAGTACCTGTGTATACAACACAGTTGCTGTTCTCGAAATTATGAGGGAGAAAGTCATTTTCTTCGTCACCGTCAAACGCGAACTCCAGAACCTTCATTCCGGGATATCCGCTGTCCTTAAGGAGCTTTTCAACTCCGGGAGATAAATCGCCCAAATCCTCGGCGACAATCGGAATATCTCCGATAGCTTCCTTCATTTTATTGAAGAAGTCCATACCGGGACCGTCCATCCACTCGCCGTTGATGGCGTTCTCCGAGCCGTACGGAATAGCGTAATAGTCGTTGAACGCGCGGAAATGGTCGATACGGGTAATATCATAGAGATTTGCCGCCGCGGCGATTCGGTTGAACCACCACGCGTAGTCGGTTTCTCTGAGATAATCCCAGTCATAGAGCGGATTGCCCCAGAGCTGACCTGTCTCGGAGAAATAATCGGGGGGACATCCCGCAACGCACACGGGCATATTCTCCTCGTCAAGCCAGAACACCTCGGGATTTGCCCATGTGTCGGCGCTGTCCATAGCGACATAAATAGGCATATCGCCCAAAATCTCGATACCGAGGTCGTTTACATACTCTCTGAAATCATACCACTGCTCATAAAACTTGAACTGAATCCATTTCCAGAAGTCGATATCCTCAGCAAGCTTTTTTTTATACTTTCTGATAGCGGCGGGTTTGCGCATTTTGATTGCCTCGTCGGGCCATTCGGTCCACGCTGTCATATCAAAGTACTTTTTAACCGCCATATAGAGAGCGTAGTCGTTAATCCAGTGAGCGTTGTCTTTCTTAAACTCCTCGAACACATCAAGCTCATAATCCTCGATATATGTTTCGTAGGCTTTTTTCAATACTACAAAACGATTATTGTAAATCTTTTCGTAATCAACCTCGTTGGGATTATCTCCCCAGTCAATAACATCCAGCTGTTTCTGAGAAATAAGTTCCTCTTCAACCAGAGTGTCAAGGTCAATCATATAAGGATTGCCCGCGTAGGTTGAAAACGACTGATAAGGTGAATCGCCGTAACTGGTAGGTCCCGCGGGAAGAATCTGCCAAATCTTCTGCCCCGCTTCAGACAAGAAATCCGCAAATTCCCGGGCCTCTTTACCTATGGTTCCGATGCCGTATGGTGACGGTAGAGAGGTTATTGGCATTAAAATTCCTGCCACTCTTGCCATATGTTCATCTCCCTTCAGATGATAGATTTATTAAATTTTTGTGAAAAAACCTTCTTCTCCACATTAGTAGTCTAATATTAACATATTAATTCGAGTTTTGCAATACCTAATTTGTGATATTTGACGGTTTTTGTACTATTTTTCGCAGCAAAAGGTACAATGCGATGTCACTCGAAATTTCCCGAATTTTCTCTCTTTCAAGGGGGGTTGAGTCCCAAAGCTTAGCTTTTACAACTTCTGTACATTTTTTGTCACAAACCGCTATATACACCAGTCCGACAGGCTTTTCGTCTGTTCCTCCCGAGGGCCCCGCAATACCCGTTGCGGCGACTCCGAAATCGGCGCCCGCCAGCTTCATAACTCCCGCCGCCATCTGCTCGGCTGTTTCCTTTGAAACAGCTCCCACAGTGTCTAGTGTATGGCGGTTTACTCCGAGCAGCTTGTTCTTAATTCTGTTGGCGTACGAGCACACGCCGCACTCAAACACCGCGCTCGCTCCGCCGACCTCGGTGATTCTCTTGCTCACGAGCCCGCCCGTACAGCTTTCGGCTGTGGCAACCTTCTGCTTTTTCTCAATCAGAGCGTTAACTGCAAGGTCTTGGAGTTCGTTCCTGTTTATGCCTTCTGTTTTCAGTATGGCTTCAAATTGTTTTGCTGTTAATTCTTTCATAATTAATCACCCGAATCCTTCATATTTATCATCCGACAATTATTTTACCACAAACAACTTTATTATTGCAATCCGTGTTTTTTTTTGATAAAATAGCTGTATGGGAGGAATAATTATGGCTTGGTTTTTTACCGATAGTGAAATCGGCTCCGAAAACTGCATAATTACAGGCGAAAACGCCAGACACATTTCCAAAAGTCTGCGGATGAAGCAAGGCGAGTCCCTCACTCTCGTAACTCCCGAAAAGGAACAGCTCGATTGCGTTATTACAGCCGTCGGCTCGGACAGTGTCGAGGTTGAAATAACCTCACGCAAGCCCTGCGAAAACGAACCCGATGTGGAAATCACTCTTTATCAGGCTCTGCCGAAGGGCGACAAGATGGAGTTCATCGTGCAAAAATGCGTGGAGCTTGGCATATCGAGAATCGTTCCCGTCATCTCGGCGAGGTGTATATCCCGTCCCGATGAAAAATCTCTCGCCAAAAAGCAAGTCCGCTGGCAGAAAATAGCCAGAGAAGCCGCCCAGCAGTCACGACGCGGAACAATCCCGAAGGTTGAGTCTGCCGTAAGTTTCAAAGAAGCGGTAAGGCTCTGCGCTCAGAACGAGCAGAATATCATATTCTATGAGCTCGGCGGCGAAAGCGTCAAATCGCTCATCAAAAGCAAGCCTGAATCCATCGGGATTTTCATAGGCAGCGAGGGCGGATTCGAGCAGGCTGAGGTAGACCTCGCTGCGCAGAGCGGCGCGAAAGCCGCTACGCTCGGAAAAAGAATACTGAGAGCTGAAACAGCCCCTCTCGCGGCTCTTTCGGTTATAATGTACGAAACAGGTAACTTTGAATAAGGATATTAAAGTCCCAAGGAGGAAATTATGGTAGGAATTATTTGCGCTATGTCGATTGAGGTTGACGGAATAAAAAAACTTATGCGTGACGCGGAGGAATTCACATACGCCAATATGGTATTTACCAAGGGAAAGCTCGATAACTGCGAGGTTGTCGCGGTAGAATGCGGTATAGGCAAGGTAAACGCCGCTATGTGCGCTCAGACGATGATTGACCGCTTCAGCCCCGACCTTATCATAAACAGCGGCGTCGCGGGCGCTACCCACGAAGAAGTCAAAATCTGCGATATGGTTATCGCTACCGAGGTTCTCGAGCACGATATGAATACTTCCGCTATCGGCGACCCGATTGGTCTTATAAGTCTGCCCGAGGGAAACCGAACCTTTTTCACCTGTGACAGAGAAACTACCGAACAGCTATATAAAATTTGCAAAAATGTTGAGGGCGCGAACACCTTCAAAGGCAGGATTGCTTCGGGAGACATTTTCGTTTCACGCAGAAGAAAGCGTCAACTGCTCAACATCCGCTTTGAGGCTCTCGCCTGCGAGATGGAGGGCGGCGCCGTAGGACACGTATGCTACAGAAACAAGGTTCCGTTCTGCGTTTTCCGAGTTATATCGGACGATTTCACCAAACACGAGGGTATGGATTTTATGGCATTCAGCCGCATAGCCGCCGAACGCTCGATAAAAGTAATCAGGGAGTATTTATCGACATTATAATATTGACATTATTTGAAAAATCCAGTAAAATAGCATAGTTATGTAAATTTTCTTTAAGGAAGTGGAGTAAATAATGCAGCTTACAGGCGCTGAGATTATTTGTGAGTGCTTAATTGAACAGGGTGTAGACACCGTTTTCGGTTACCCCGGCGGCGCGGCGCTCAACACATATGACGCTCTCTATCAATACAGCGATAAAATCAATCATATACTCACCGCTCACGAACAGGGCGCGGCTCACGCGGCGGACGGTTACGCCAGAGCCACGGGCAAGGTTGGCGTTTGTATGACAACCTCGGGTCCCGGAGCGACAAACACTGTAACGGGTATCGCCACAGCCAACATCGACAGTATACCTATGGTTGTAATCACAGGCAACGTAAACGTTAATCTCCTGGGACGCGACAGCTTCCAGGAGGTCAATATTGTAGATATAGTCAAGCCCATCACCAAGGGCTGTTACCTTGTTAAACGTATAGAGGATCTGGCTCCCGCAATCCGCACAGCTTTCGCGCTGGCTCAGGACGGCAGAAAAGGACCCGTCCTCATAGACGTTCCCAAGGATATTACCGCTCAGATGACAGATTATAGGGCTGTCACCCCTCCGAAGCGCGTTCCCGCCGAGGTAACCAGCGCAGAGGATATCACAAAAGCTGTTGAGCTCATCAATCAGGCAAAACATCCCATCATTTACGCGGGCGGCGGCGTAATCAGCGCTGACGCGTCTCAGGAGCTTCTTGAATTTGCCGAAAAGATTGACTGTCCCGTATGCTGCTCACTTATGGGCTTGGGCTGTATTCCCGCGACTCACAGGCTCAATATGGGCAACCTCGGTATGCACGGCACCTACGCGACAGGAATGGCGACCGAAAAGTGCGACCTCATCATAGCCTGCGGCGCGAGATTCTCCGACCGTGTTGCGGGCAACCCCAACAAGTTCGGCAGTCAGGCTAACATCATTCACATTGACATCGACGAAAACGAAATCGACAAGAATGTAAAAACCGACAATCACATTGTCGGCGATATGAAGTCGGTTCTCAGTATTTTAAATAACTATGTTGAAAAGCAGAACCACACACAGTGGCTTGTTCAGCTCGAAATCTGGAAGGGCGAGCATCAGGCTCCCAGAGAAAAGCTCGACTATATGTCAGCTCTCGACGTTCTCCTGAAAATCAACGAGGTTAAGCGCCCCGAGGACATCATTTCCACGGACGTCGGACAGCACCAGATGTGGGTTGCTCAGTTCTCCGAGATTGAACGTCCCAGAACACTGCTCACCTCGGGCGGAATGGGCACGATGGGCTTTGGCTTGGGCGCGGCTATCGGCGCACAGTGCGGTTGTCCAAGCAAAAGGGTTTTCCTTGTAACAGGCGACGGCAGCTTCCATATGAACTTAAACGAGCTCGTAACTCTCAAGTCCTATAACCTGCCCGTCATTGTTGTTGTGTTTAACAACGGTGTTCTCGGTATGGTAAGACAGTGGCAGAAGCTGTTTTACGGAAACCGCTTCTCACAGACCGACCCCAGGCGCGCGACCGACTTCGTAAAGGTTGCCCAGGGATTCGGCATCCCCGCGTTCAGACTGGACAAGACCGAGGATATCGACGAGGTATTTGAAAAAGCAATCGGTCTCGGCGGTCCTGTTGTAATCGACTGTATCATCAGCCCCGACGCGAATGTTCTGCCGATGATTCCCCCGGGAAAGACAGTAAACGAAATTGTCACGGAAATGCCGAAGTAAGTATTAATATACATTTACGTAAGGGAACCCATCTAGGGCTCCCTATTGACATTTTAATTAGTTATGCTATAATAAAAACAGAAAAAGAGTTGACCGAACGAAACGGTCAGCCCAAGTAAAAGATAAGTTACAAAAGTAACCGCACTATTTGCTATGGGGTGCGGTTACTTTTCTTTATTTATTAAAACAATTAAGAGAATTATTGTCAGGTATAAAATGATTTCATACATAACAACCCCTCCTAATACATATTCCCAAAGGGTTTCTATGTAAACGAGGCTCTCAGTGCCTCGGGGAGGGCTAACCGCTTCCGTTATGTGTTCGGACAACTCCGTATGAATATTTTAACACAAATGTTCGCAAAACGCAATAGTATCTTAAATATTTACGCCTTGCGCAAACTAAAGCGCAAGGCGTTTTGTCACATTATTTGGGTTTTTAAGGTTTTATTCTTGAGGTTCGGTGTCCTCGTCCTTTTCTTTAAATGCGAAGAAACGCTGACCGATATAGTTGCACGCTACAAATACGCACGCGCCGACTGCCCAACCCATATTGCCCGCGAAGGAATTGACATCCATTCCGAACATTGAAAGCGACGCCGCTTTGCAAAGCTCGCTGACCGCCGTAGCCGCGATTACTCTGATAAGCAGACAGACAACAATGTTCAGCGTAAAGCGCAGCATAGGCTTGAAGCCCTTTTCCTTGTTTTTGAAAGTAAAGTATTTGTTCAAAAAGTAACTGACGATACTTCCGACTACAGTGCCCGCTATCGCGGCGGCTCCCGCTCCCCATACGAAGTTCTTCCAACCAATCAGATGAAGGCACAACAGCACTACTCCTTCGCCGACGGCGGTATTGATTACGCCGACCAAAAGGAATTTCCAAAATTTAATATCAAAAAATTTTTTAAGAAAATCTTTCATTTTATCACTTCCAAAGAAGATTATACCAATTATAAATGAAAAAGTCCATATAAAATTCAAATAAAACTAGACCTTTACAAAATTATATGTTATTATATATCGTGGAATTTTTTGCAAGGAGTTTTATCAAATGGCAAAAAACAAAACTAAGAAAAAAAATCCCTCGGCAGAGTCGCGAAAGAATATGACGGCTATGGATGTACGAAAGGCAAAGCGTGACGTCGGCAGATTTGAGTTTTTATCTGTTGAGAACGAGCCGCGTATGATAAAGAAAAAAGGCTTTTTAAACAACAACCTTTATATTATTCTGGCTTTTATCGTTCCGTTTTTGCTTATGTATCTGGCGTTTGCCTTCCATAAATGCCAGCCTTTCGGCGATCAGCAGATTCTTGTCACGGATTTATGGCATCAATATTTCCCGTTTTTGGTTGACTATCAGGACAAGCTCAAGCACGGCGAGTCCCTGTTCTGGTCATGGACGCAGGGCGGAGGTACAAACTACTTCTCGCTTATGTCCTATTATCTGGCAAGTCCGCTCAACTTTCTGACGGTTCTGCTGCCGTCCAAGCTTTTCGATTATAATAATGTTGCGGTGCTTAATATGTACCTGACCTTCACCGTAGCGGTACGCATTGGCTGCGCGGGCGGATTTTTCGCAATATTCGCGCGTTATGTATTCAAGCGCAATGATATCTCGCTGGTTATTTTCGGCACCTGCTTTGCGCTGAGCGCGTTCTTTATGGGATATTACTGGTGTTATATCTGGCTCGACACGGCTGCTCTGACGCCTCTTGTAACAATGGGGCTTGTCGCCTTGATGCGCGAGAGAAAATACCGCACATATATCATAGCTCTGGCTGTTTCTGTCCTGTCCAACTACTATATCGGACTGTTCACCTGCGTGTTTATGGTATTGTGCTTTATAGGATACAGCATTATAGAATTCAAGGGCTTCAAAAACCTCCTCAAAAACTTCTTAAGAGTAGCAATCTGTTCGGTTGTGTCATTAATGCTGACAACCTTCCTGATGCTCCCCGCTTTCTTCGGACTTCAGAACACCCACGCTGCGGGCAGTACTTTCCCCGCGAACTACGCGCTGAACTTCCCCGAGCTTTTAACCTCGTTTACATCTTTCTGGGACGCGCTGCTCAAAACTCTGGACGGTTTGCGCCACGTTTACGCAAACACTCTTACGTTCATTCAGCCGAACACCGTGGAATCCTCGGGAGCTCCGAATATCGCGTGCGGTATGCTTGCTCTTATTATGGCTTTGTTGTTCTTTGTCAACCGCAAGGTCAAGCTCCGCGAAAAGTTCTTCTGCGGCGGACTGTTGATTTTCCTCGGGCTGAGCTGTGTTATCCGTCAGCTTGACTATATGTGGCACGGATTCCATTTTACAAATATGATTCCGTTCAGATTCAGCTATCTTATCAGCTTTGTAATTGTGGTGATGGCATTCAGAACCTTCCACATTATCCATAAAACAGGCGTGCTGGACATTATTCTGGCAACGTTACTGACAGTGGGAATATTCCTGATTTCTTATGACCTTAACCCCGATTATGATTTGGGTACGGGCGACAACGCTATAAAAATCAGAATTGTGCTGTACTCTGCAATCCTCGCGGGTATCATTATAACCCTGCTGCTGCTTTACTCCACATATATAATTAATAAAACCGTTATGACGATAGCTTTCGCGGTTCTCATAGTGCTCCAGGGCAGCGTAACGGCGTATATCGGCGTCGATACTACCAAAACAACCACCACATACGACTATCCGCGCGCGGGACAAAACACCGCCGAGGTTGTTGAATATATGAAAGAACAGGAAAAGGATACCCCCGAGCTGTGGCGAGCGGAGTTTACAAGCACACAAACCCTTTGTGATACCGCTCTTAACGGGTTCAACGGCGTGTCAATGTTCAATTCAATGACAAACGAGAGCATTACAAAATTCGCCGAAAACTTCGGACTTATGGGCTGGCTCTCGGGCAACAGATACACCTACGCGGAAAACTCTCCCGTAACAAATCTGTTTATGAACCTAAAGTATATTATCGCCCGTGACGGAAATGTTAACAACGGCGCCTATCTTTCTCCCGTAACCTCCTCGGGCAATGTCAAGCTCTTCAAAAACAAGTCATATATACCTATGGGATTTATGGCTGAATCCGCTCTTCTTGATTATTACGGTCAAGACGCGGAGGACACCTACAATCCGTTTGAAAACCAAAACAAGTTCTTTAAACTCGCCACGGGCGTTGACAAGAACGTATACGAACGGGTTGAAAACCCGACACAGTCGCACACAGCGTTCTCACAGTTCCAGGTTACTCTCCCGTATGAGGGCTCGTACGGTGTCTACAACTTCTCAACAGTAGACAGCTCGGTAACTCCTCACCTGCACTGGAACTATAAAGCGCCGAAATCAGGATATTATTATGCCTATACGCGAATTACCGACGGCGAGAACCTCTCCGTTTACAAAAACGGACAGCTTCGCAACGGCACCAATAACTTCTATATTAAACGCCCGTATATAATGTCAATCGGATATTATAAGAAAGGCGATACGATTTCTATTCACTGCGAGCTCAAACAAAACGCCAACGGTAACGCCAATATTTATGTCAACTACCTTAACGAAGAGGTCTTTAACGAAGGCTTTGACCGCCTGAAAGAGAGCTCAATGACAACCACAAAACTCTCGGGCTCCTCTATGGAGGGTACAATCAACGTTAAGAAAGACGGCTTGTTCTACACTTCTGTTCCCTATGAATCGGGTAAAACCAAGGATGACAAGCTCATCGGCAAGCTGTTCGCGAGCGACAACGAAGGCTGGCAGGCGTATGTGGACAATCAGAAAGTTGATATCACTCCCGTCGCTAACGCTCTGGTGGCGTTCAAGCTCACCAAGGGCGAGCACAAAATTGAGCTCAAATACATTCCCAAGGGCTTCATCAAGGGCGCAATTATCAGCGGATTTGCTCTGCTGCTGTTCGTGCTGTACACCTTGTTCCTGTTCCTGTGGCGCAAAAAGAAACTGCCCAAGAAGCTTCAAAACAAGCTCCCTGAGCGAACGGAAAAATCATATACAATACTATAAAAATGGTATAAACTAAACGGCTGTCGATTGACAGCCGTTTTCTTTTAAAAGTGTTTGTATAACTTTATTGAATTATCTTTGATTATTCCGAGACCGAGGAACTTTTTAAGCCCCTTTATTCTGTAAATTGAGCCGTCGGGCACGTTTTTGTCGGCGAGCTTTGTGCGATGAACGTTCAGCGCTCCGCCGTTGTGAAACCTGTTCGCCTGAGCGTCGGTAACCCAGAGCTCGGGGTAAGCATAGAACAGGCTCTCGGTACTCATAAGTTTATTTTCCAGCTCCTCTTTGGGGATCTCTTTTATTTTGTTGAGCGTCAGCGCCTTTTCAATCTCAAAGCCGCACGCCATAGTGCGCCTGAGCGCGGTCATAACCGCCCCGACTTTGAGCTCCGCGCCGATGTCGTCAATCAACGTGCGGATATATGTACCCTTGGAGCACTTAACCCTCAGCGTTCCGCTTTGGCTTTGCTCGTCAAAGCTTTCAATCTCCAGCTCATATACCGTGATTTTCCGCGGCTTGCGTTCCACCTCTACCCCTTTGCGGGCTAAATCGTAGAGTCTTTGACCGTTCACGGAAACAGCCGAAAACATAGGCGGGATTTGCTCAATCTCGCCTGTGAATTTTTTTATTATTTCCTCGATTTGATTTTGATGTACAGGGCTTTCGGTTTCACTCTTAACCTGTCCCCAGATATCAAGTGTGTCGGTAGTAATGCCGAGTTTAAACTCGGCAATATACTCCTTGTCGTGGTTCGGTACAATATCCTGCGCCTTGGTAGCGTTGCCCAGAAGCAAGGGCAGCACGCCCGTAGCGTTGGGGTCGAGTGTACCCGTATGACCGATTTTTTTCTGACCGCTGAGCTTTCTCACGACCGCGACCACATCAAACGAGGTGAATTCCTGCGGTTTATCTACAACTAAAACGCCGTTCATAGCGTTTTTTCCGCCGCTTCTTTAAGCTTTGAGATTGTGCTTTCAAGCGTGCCTTTTATTGTACAGCCCGCCGCGGCAACATGACCGCCGCCGCCAAACTGAGCGCAAAACGCGCAGGCGTCAACGTCTCCGTTTGTACGCGCTGAGACCTTATACTCTCCGCCCTGCTTTTCTCTAATGGTAATGCCAAGCTTAACGCCCTCAATCTGGCGCGGAATGGAGGCGATACCTTCGGTTTCGTCGTCGCCCATTCCCTCAACCATCTCGCAGGTTGTATAAACCATAGCGCACTTATCGTCCGCGCAGAAAATCATCTTGTCGAGGATATCTCTCTCGAGCTCGATTCTGCGCTTTGACTTAGTCTCAAACATAACCTTATTGATATACGCGCTGTCGCAGCCCAGGTCAAGCAAATCCGCCGCAATCCTGAACGTTCGTGAAGTTGTGTTTGTGTAACGGAAACAGCCAGTATCGGTCGAAATCGCTGTATAAAGGCAGTTTGCTATATCGGTAGTGATTTCCGCGCCGAGCTCTTTGATAACCTCATAGATTATCTCGCCCGCCGCTGCCGACTCGCAGTCAACATAGCGGTGTTTTGCCTCAATAACATTAGAGGCGTGGTGGTCGATACAAAGGTCGATTCTGCCCCTGTATTTATACTCGTTCTTGCCGAGCAGCTTTTCGTCCGCCACATCTACGGAAACAATGTATTCAGACTCAAAGCTCTGCTCTTTAACCTTATCGGTTATAAATTCAAAGCTTTTGGGTGAATCGGTTGTGATGACGTTGGCGTTCTTTCCGATTTGTCTGAGCGCCATACAGAGTCCGAAGCCCGAGCCTAGACAGTCTCCGTCGGGATAGTTATGAGTCAGGATTTCAAAATTGTTATTCTGTTTTAAAATCTCGGCTATTTCCTTAATCGTCATTTTCGTCCTCATTAATGTGCAAATCATTGAGAATACGCGAAATATTCGCGCTGTACTCTATGCTGTCGCTTGCCGTAAAAATCAGGGTCGGAACGTGTCTGAGTTTGAGTCTCATTCCAAGCTCACGGCGTATAAATCCCGACGCGCTGTCGAGGCCCTTGCAGGCGAGCTTGCACCTGTCGAGCCCCTCCATAGCGCTGACATACACAGTACAATACGACAAATCATTTGTCAGGTCAACTCTGATTATGGATATGAAAGCGTCCTTGACACGCGGGTCTTTGAGCTCACGGAAAATAGCCGTCAGCTCACGCTTGATATCCTCGGTTGTCCTCTCTATCTTATGTCCCAATATAAATCTCTCCTTATAGCTTTCCCCCGGGGGGAAAGTGGTTTTGGCGTTCTCGCAGAGAATGACAAAACCGATAGAGGGTCGGCGTTAGTTAGTACTATTGTCATTATCAATAGTTTCGTGCACCGACTTTTGTATTAATCCGATTTTTCACAATCCTTGTTACTGTCTGTTCATCAAATGTTTGATATAGCGGTTTTTATATGTGGACCCTCTTCCGACCAAATCGCCTTTGGGGCGATTTGACCACCTTCCCCCAAGGGAAGGCTCGGTACTCCTATCAAACGTTAATCAAATTATTACTCTCTATATTCCTCAATTTCATAAACCTCGAAGATATCGCCTTCCTTAAGGTCGCTGAATTTAGCAAGGCAAATACCGCACTCGTATCCCTCGCTTACTTCCTTCACGCTGTCCTTAAAGCGCTGGAGCGAGGCGATTTCATCGTCGGCAATAATGATACCGTCACGAACAACGCGGACTTTACCGTCGCGCGAGATTTTGCCCTTGGTAACGTATGAACCCGCTACTGTACCGACGCTCTTAATCTTGATGATGTTGCGAACCTCGGCGGTACCAAGCTCAACCTCACGGGTCTTAGGCGCGAGCATACCCTTCATCGCGCTCTCGATTTCCTCGATACAATCGTAAATAACTCTATACAGTCGCATATCTACGCCGTCACGCTCAGCATTACCCTGCGCGCTGGCGTCGGGACGGACGTTGAATCCGACAATAATCGCGTTGGAAGCGCTGGCGAGCATAACGTCGCTCTCGTTGACAGCGCCTACGCCGCCGTGGATAACATTAACTCGTACTTCGTCGTTTGTAAGCTTCTCAAGACTCTGGCGAACAGCCTCAACCGAGCCCTGAACGTCAGCCTTGACGATAATCTTAAGCTCCTTCATATCGCCCTGCTTCATCTGATCGAACAGGTTGTCAAGTGTAACCTTAGTCTGAGCGTTGAAGATTTCTTCCTTGCGCTCTGTTTTACGCTGGTTGACAAGCTGACGCGCAAGGTGCTCGTTGGTAACGGAGTTAAAGATATCTCCGCCCACGGGAACCTCGTCAAGACCTGTAATCTCAACAGGAACGGAGGGACCCGCTGTCTGCACCTTTTCGCCCTTGTCGTTTGTCATAGCTCTGACTCTGCCGAGACAGGTGCCCGCTACGACAATATCGCCCGCGTTGAGCGTACCGTTCTGAACCAGTACGGTCGCGATAGGACCTCTGCCCTTGTCAAGGCGAGCCTCGATTACGATACCCTTTGCCGCTCTGTCGGGGTTAGCCTTGAGCTCTTTCATCTCCGCTACGAGAAGCACGCTCTCGAGCAAATCGTCAAGTCCCATCTTAGTCTTTGCGGAAACGGGTACACATATTACATCGCCGCCCCATTCCTCGGGAATAAGCTCATACTCTGTGAGCTGCTGCTTAACCTGATCGGGGTTGGCTCCTTCTTTATCCATTTTGTTGATTGCTACGATAATTGTAACTCCCGCTGCTTTGGCGTGGTTGATAGCCTCGATAGTCTGGGGCATAATACCATCGTCCGCCGCTACAACAAGGATAGCGATATCCGTAGCCTGAGCGCCTCTGGCTCTCATTGTGGTGAACGCTTCGTGACCCGGGGTGTCGAGGAATGTAATGGGCTGGTCGTTTACCATAGTTCTGTAAGCGCCGATGTGCTGAGTGATGCCGCCCGCTTCGCCCTCGGTAACGTTGGCGTGGCGGATAGCGTCGAGGATAGAAGTCTTACCGTGGTCAACGTGACCCATAACAACAACTACGGGCGCTCTGCCTACGAGGTTAGCGTCGTCGTCTTCGCTGTCGTCGATAATCTGCTCCTCAATAGTAACAACTACCTCTTTTTCAACCTTGGCGTTGAACTCCATAGCGATGAGCTCGGCTGTGTCAAAGTCAACGGTATCGTTGGCTGTAATCATAGAACCCATCATAAACGCTTTTTTTACAACCTCGGCAACAGTCGCCTTAAGGCGTGAGGCGAGCTCGGAAACAACGATTTCCTCGGGAACGGTGATGGTGATTGAACGTTCCTTGCGCTGCTTCTCGATACGAGCCAGACGCTGAGCCTCTGTCTCGCGCTTTCCGCCTCGGCGGGCGCGCTGTCTCTGGGCTCGGTTTGTAAACTTCTGCTTTTTGCTTGTGTCCTGATTACGGCGGAGCTTATCGTTCGCCATATCGTCATATTTCTGGTTGTAACGCTCAACGTCCACAACGCTCTGGCGCGTGTCTATTACACGGCGGTTGGAGCGGTGGTCGGAACGCTCTTCCTCAATAGTATTTTCAACCTTAACCTGCTGAGCGTTCTTGGCAGGTTTTTTGGCAGCGGATTTTGAGGATTTCGCGGGCTTTTTCTCTGTCTTATCGACAGGAATAGTCTTGCGTCTGCTTTTCTCCTCTTTCTCCTGTTTTTCCTGCTCGGCAACCTGCTTTTCGTATTCTTCTACCGCCTTATCGCGCACGGCAAAGTACTCTGAAAAATCCTTGAGCTCGTTTTTCTGAGTCATCACGTCAAAAATAACGTTGAGCTCTTCGGGCTCGAGCGATGTCATAGCCTTTTTATTGACGCCGAGTTTATCCGAAAGGATATCGGTTATCTGTTTGCTCTTTACGCTAAAATCATCAGCTACTTCTTTAACCTTATATTTTATCATAAACTGTTACCTCCTGTTTCGTTTTGTGTGAGCCTCTCGATGTTTTGGGCAAAGCCTTTGTCCGTAACGGACGCGGTCGCGGCAAATCTGCCGATAGCAATGCTGATTTCTTCCTTTGAACGGTCTAGTTTAATCAGCTTGACATTATGTGTTTCACAGGTTCTTGAAAGCTTCTTTTCCGTGTTTGGGGAAGTATCGCTCGCAATAATAACCAACTGTGACTCTCCTTTGATTAAGGTTTCCTCAACCGCGTCAAAGCCTGTGGTGAGCTTCCCTGCCCTTCTGCAGAGGCCCAGGAAATTCAAAAGCTTATCCATCCTTTGACATCTCCTCGTTTATCTGTTCAAACACCTCGTCGGGAATTGCTGTCTGAAACGCTCTCTCCAGCCTCTTTGCCTTGACGGCTTTTTTGAAGCATTCGGGATTATTACATATATAAGTGCCTCTGCCGGGTTTCTTGCCTGTCAGGTCAAGACTGATTTCGCCTTTTGCGGTTACTTCTCCGTTCTCGCCCTTGACATCGGGAGCTTTGACGACGCGCACAAGCTCTCGCTTGGGCTTCATCTCGCCGCAGCCCGTACATTTGCGCATGGGGATTTTCTTCTGTTTCAATGCAATTCCTCCAAAAAGGTCTTATTCTTCGTTTTCTTCCTCGTCTTCGTCCTCGCCGTAGAAGCCTGACTCGGGACGGATATCAATCTTCCATCCTGTGAGGTGCGCCGCGAGACGAACGTTCTGTCCGCCGTTGCCGATAGCCAGTGAAAGCTGACCGTCGGGAACCGTTACCTTGCACTTCTTAGCGCTCTCGTCAAGGATATCAACCTTGATTACCTTTGCGGGTGAAAGCGCCGCGGCGATATACTCTACGGGGTCCTCGCTGTACTCGATGATATCAATCTTCTCGTTACCGAGTTCATCGACAATCTCGTTCACACGGTCGCCGCGAGTACCAATGCAGGAGCCGATTGCGTCGATGTTTTCATCGTTTGAGTAGACAGCCATCTTAGTACGGTTGCCCGCTTCGCGAGCGATTGACTTGATTTCGACTGTTCCATCATAGATTTCGGGAACCTCCTGCTCAAAGAGTCTCTTAACAAGCTCGGGGCTTGTGCGGCTTATCATAGCCTTGGGGCCGCCCTTGCGCTGTTCGTTTTCGGGGTTATCCATATCGCGGATACCCGCAACGAGCACCTTGACCTTGTCACCCTCTCTGAGCACTCTGTCGCCAACCTGCTCGGACTTGGGCAGGGTTGCGACAGCCTTGCCGATTTTGATGATAGCGACGCCGCTCTGCGGGTCAACTCTCTCAACGGTAGCTGTGGCGAGCTCGCCGAGTCTGCTCTTGAATTCCTGGAGCATCTGGTCCTTCTCGCCGTCACGGATACCCTGGCGGATAACGTTGCGGGCGGTCTGTACCGCGATTCGACCGAGCTGTTTGGGGTCGAGCGCCGCCTGGAACTCGTCGCCTACAGCGTATTTCTTACGCTTTTTGGCGACTTCCTCGAGGCTGACCTCAAAGTTCGGGTCCTCAACTTCCTCTACAACCGTCTTAATCAGTTTAACGTCAAATGTGTTTTTCTCGGGGACAATCTTGAACACTACGTTCTCGTTGCCGCCGTAGAAGTTCTTGCAGGCTACACGGATAGCGCGTTCAATCTGCTCTATCATATAGTCCATAGGTATTCCCTTTTCTTTTTCAAGAAGGGTCAAAGCCGTAAATAATTCCTTGTTATTCATTTTCCAAAACCAATCCTTTCTTTAGCAAGCAAAAGCTGCCCTAATCAAAATCATCTAATTTAATCCACGCGGCGTCTTTTGTGTTTATTATTACCTGATTTTCGCCGCTGTGGTCATTTACTGTTACTTCGCCGTCCTTGTATGCCGCCAGAACTCCCTTGAATTCCTTGGGCAATCCCTCGACGGGGCGAATCATATTCACCATAATATCCGCGCCGATAAACTGTTCAAAATGCTCGTCGCGCACAAGCGGACGTTCAAGCCCGGGGGAACTCACCTCCAGCGTATAAGCCTGAGGAACCGGGTCTTTTTCGTCGAGCGGCTCGTCAAGCGCGCGGGAAACATTCTCGCAGTCGTTTATGTCCACTCCGCCGTCCTTGTCGATAAACACGCGCAGATACCAGTCGGCGCCTTCCTTGACATATCGAACATCCCAGAGTTTTAAGCCCAGGTCTGTTACGACAGGCTCGGCGATTTCCCATACTTTCTGTACGGTTCCGCCTCCCTTTTTCGGCATAAAATCACTCCTTTAGAGTTATTCGCAAAAGACAGAGGAGCAAGCCGTTCGCTCACTCCTCATACTTTTAACTATTCAACATTTGAATTATAGCACGCTTTTTTAAAAAATGCAAGTTTTTTTAGAAAACTACATCATTATCGTCACCGTGTTGTACTTTAGACTCGTGCTCGCCTCTGAAAGTAATCATATAAATAATCTCGATTACAAGGAACACAAGCTTCATAAACAGGAATATCCCGAGAGCAATCGCTACAAAATATCCGAGCCCGTTTGTGATAAGCGGTTTGTCAATAACGCCGTTGTTAAACTGATTCAGCCTTAAAACAACCAAAGTGTAAAACGCGATTCCCATCGCGAATTCACAGAAAGTCGCGAACCTGGGCAGAAAAATCAGAATAAGTATAAATATCAACAAAGCCACGAAGAATACGACAAGCGGGAAGGTGGTATTGTCAAAGGATATTACTCCTCCGAGAATATGCTTTACGGCATACTCGCACAAGCCGAAGGACAGGTTGTTAATCGGAAAGAAAAATACCAGAATAGGCAGAATTCGGCGGATAAAAACCGTATACCACTTGCCCATATCCTCCTTATAGCAGTCAATCTCATCGAGATACCACGCGATTTTATCGCGTCTGTTTTTAAAATTATGCTTGTGAGCTCTTCTGGTTTCCTGGATTTCGCTTGCGTCATCGACATTAGCGTTTCTGTGTTTTGTATCGGGCATTAAAGTCACCTCATTTAAAAAATTACAAATTCACTTTAGCAAATTATACCTTAAAAGTCAAGCGATTACAGATAATGCGCTCTTATTTCCTCACCGCTCTCGGCGCTGAGATACGCGGGGGCGATGTCGAACACTGTCTTTGCTCCGCTAACACCCTCTCTGTTCAGCTTATAAGCCGCTCTGGCGTAGGCAATAAGCACAGCTCCCGTAAACTCGGGGTTAGAGGAAAGATTCAGGCTGTACTCGATAACGTGGTTGTTGCCATCGCCTGTCTGTCCCGAATAAATAACCGAACCGCCGTGCGGAATTCCGCTGTGGTCGCGCTTCATTTCTTCTTCTGTAATGAAGTGAACAGTGGTATCGTAATCGGCAAAATAGTTGGGCATAGTTACGATTTCGTTTTCTATCCTAGCTTTATCCGCGCCGTCCTCTACAACTACAAAGCACTCGCGGGTGTGTTTTTCACGTGTTGTGAGTTCGGGATTTTCGCCCGCTCTTACAGAATTGAGCGCCTTTTCAACAGGGATTGTGTACTGGCGCGCGTCAACTACTCCCTCAATTCTGCGGATAGCGTCGGAATGTCCCTGGCTTACGCCCTTGCCCCAGAATGTGTACGCGTTGCCGACAGGCAGAATGGAGAGCGCGTAAAGTCGGTTGAGCGAGAACATACCGGGATCCCAGCCGCAGGAGATAATGCCGACAGTGTTTCCCTTTTTCGCCGCGCTGTCAACGTTTGCGAAATGCGTCGGGATATTCGCGTGTGTATCGAAGCTGTCAATTACGTTATAAAGCTCGGCGTATTTGGGAGTCATCTCAGGCAAATCCGTCGCCGAACCTCCGCAGATTACCAGCACGTCAATATCATCGCGCTTGGGCTCAAGCTCGGATACCGAACGAACCGCTACGCCCTCTGTGTTAATCTTCAGCGAGTCGGGATTTCTGCGGGTATAAACGCCTGTGAGAACCATATCGTCACTCTGTTTTATAGCCGCTTCAACACCTCTGCCGAGGTTGCCGTAACCAAGAATTCCTATTTTAATGCTCATAACAATACCTCCTGTTTAAAAATACACTTTTATTATAGCACATTTTGATAGGGTTTCAAGAAAAAATGCTGTAATAAAAGCATTTTTCTTTCCAAATGAATAAGGAGCCGTCCGATGTGAACAGCTCCTTACTCTTTGGTATTAAAAATTCTTTTCATTGTCCTGTCGGCACGTTTGGCAACGATAAGACAGGAATACAGCGTTATAAAAACCACCGCGAAAACCGCTGACATTATTATCCATACCATATTATATATAGTATGCGCGGATTTTATAATATAATTCTATTATTTTATAATATCGCAAATTTTTCAACGTTTCCCCCGACGAGCTTTCCGTAGAGCGGAAGAGTAAGAACTTTTTTGCTGTTTTTAAACCCCTGTGGGCTTCCAGTTTATTAGTTTTTCTGTTACAGCCGGACCTTGTCTGTCACAAATGCAGTATTTTGTATTGCTTCCGTTTTGATTTACAAATCCATAAACATAATATGGCGAAATTGCTTTTTTTCTATTTGTGTTTTGATACCATGTTGAGCCGTTGTTACCGCTTGTAATATGAAAATGAAGATGCGGTCCTGTCGCTTTACCAACGTCTGAAACTTTACCTATTTGTTTACCTCTGCTGACAGAATTACCGACCTTAACTGTAATATCACTCATATGCGCATAAACGGAGTACCATGCGGAATAAGTTTTATTATTTGTTGTTACAAGTTTTTTTGTGTGTTTTAAAACAACCTGCCCATTAGACTCGTCAATTGCAACAACATTTCCCGCTTCTGCTGAATATACGGCATTTCCCCTTGCACTTGTACCATTTTTTAATGTAATATCAACCGCGCTATACGCTCCCGCTAATGCGTCGCCGTGTCCCGGATACGTCGATGCGTACCAGACTTTTCCTGTATCTAAAGGAAATCTAATTTGAGTAACATTTGATTTAATCGGTGTTTTAAAGCTTACAATCTGGGAATTGCGATTTTTGCTGCCGACTTTATTAAAGAAGCGGAAATAATAAGTCGTGTTTTCTTTTAAAGCTCCAACCGTCTTTTTTATATCGTATGAACGAGAAAAGCTGCCCTTATTACTTATGGAATACGATTTTGACTTAATATTGCTTTTAAAGCTTTTGTCAGCAGTTATCTGAAAACCTGTGATAGTGATTTTTTCCTTTTTGGGATTGTTGACATAACAGCTTATGGTAGCGTTATTATATGTAATATTTGTCGCTTTTTTATTTGTACAATAGATATAGTCGGGCGTTGTTTTGAAGTGATTTATACTACTATAATATGTTTTTCCACTTTTTACTGCGTAAAATTGATAATAATAAGTAGTGTTAGATTTTAATGTAACTTTTTTGCTACTCATTTTATACCATACGCTTTCAACCCAATTTAATTTTTTTGTGTTATCACTCAAATTAATTGGATACTTATTCTTAGTTATCCCTAACCGACAACCGACTTTTGTAACAGAAGTTCCATTGGCTACATCGGCATAAACCTTCGCGTCTTTATAAGTAATATTGGTTGCCTTAATGTTTTTAAATGACGGTGTAGTTGCCGCGCTCACGGATGTAATGCCGATTACCGTTATTGATGTAATAACCAGAACTAAAAATGTTGAAATAATCCTTTTCATAAATAACACCTCTTACAAACAGTTTTAGTGATATATCACTAAAATTATTATATCATACTCATCTTTTGTGTCAAGATATTTTGCAAAAATCACAGTGAAATATCACTAACATTTAACAAACTAGTGATATATCATCATACTATAGTGTGCACACTAATTTGTAAACGAGGTGTAGTATGAGCATTTATAATGTCACAGTCGCTCGAATTCGTGAGCTTTGTTACCAACGAAATATCACCCCCAATGCTCTTAGTTATTTGTCGGGAGTATCGCAATCCACTATAAAAAGCATATTAAACGGCGAGAGTAAAAACCCTGGTATTGTTACTATTAAGAAGCTTTGTGATGGTCTGGACATTTCAATTATTGACTTTTTTAACACAGAGGATTTTAAAAACTTAGAACAAGAAATAAAATAAAACCGCTGCGTAGAAACGCAACGGTTTTATTCTTTGCTTTCAAATATTCTTTTCATTGTCCTGTCGGCACGTTTGGCAACGATAAGACAGGAATACAGCGTTATAAAAACCACCGCGAAAACCGCTGACATTATTATCCATACCATATTATATATAGTATGCGCGGAAGGTTGGTTTTATACTTTTTACTCAAGAATAATTTTGCAGATTTTTTCGACATTTTCCGCGCCGAGCTCACCGTATATCGGGAGCACCAGCACCCTCTTGCTGATATCATAAGCAATCGGAGTATCTAGCGGATTGAACCTGTCCTTGTAACAGTCAAAATCACTCGTAATCGGGTAAAAATACTTTCGTGGCACTATACCCTCTTTACATAGCTCGTCAAAAACCTCGTCACGGCTTTTGCCGAACTCTTTCTCGTCAAAAACGACAGGGAAATAAGCGTAATTCGAAACAACATCATTCTGTACTGGCGAAATTTTAACTCCCTTAACATCCCCGAGAATGCTTGTGTAATTTTTAAAAACCGCTTTCCTCGCCGCTATTTCCTCGTCAATATGGCGCAGGTTGCACAACCCCATAGCCGCGCAGAACTCGTTCATCTTAGCGTTCGCGCCTATGCCGCTGACAACCTCGGGACCGTGGATTCCGAAATTCTTCAAATCGTAAATCTTGTCGCCGATTTTCTTGTCCTTATAGCACACCGCGCCGCCCTCAATGGTGTTGAAAACCTTTGTAGCGTGGAAGCTGAAAATCGAAGCGTCGCCTAAATTTCCGACGCCCTCTCCCTTATATGTCTCTCCAAAGGTGTGCGCCGCGTCGTAAATAACCTTCAGGTTGTATTTGCGGGCAATCTTTTCAATCTTCTCGACGTTACAGATTTTGCCGTAAACGTGCACGGGCAGAATCGCCGAGGTTTTCTCGGTGATAAGCGCCTCTATTTTATCCGCGTCGATTGTAAAATCATCGGGATTTATATCGCAGAAAACAGGAGTCAGGTTATTGCGAACTATGGCGTGAGTAGTGGACGCGAAGGTATACGGCGTTGTGATAACCTCTCCCGTCAGATTAAACGCCTGCAGCGTCATTTCGAGCGCCATATGTCCGTTAACCACAAGCTCAATGTTTTTTACGCCGAGATATTCACAAAGGCGCGCCTGGAATTCTTTGTGTTTCTTTCCCATATTCGTGAGCCAGTGGCTGTCCCACAATTCTTTAATTTCTTCAATATATTCCTCAAAATCAGGCATTGAGGAGCGGGTAATAAATATTTTGTTCATAATATCAATTTATAAAAAGTTTTTCCGTCAGACGTTTCGTCTTCCTTTTTAAATCCTGCTTTTTCATATAAATGAATTGCTTTTTTGTTATCGCTGTCAACTTCAAGTCTGATTTGTCTGAAACCGTTATCAGCGCAATCTTCAACAACTTTTTTCAACATAGCTGTCGCTACACCCATTCCGCGTTTTTTCGGGTTAACAACAACCAGATTAATAAATGCGGTTTTGCTCTTTAAATCGTTGCGATAATAAGAGATTAACCCTGCTTTTTCGTTGTTTATAACAGCTGTTATAACTGCCGCGTGCGCGGCGATTTTTCGGGATAATTCAACAATGTCCTTTTTGTCTAAATCCTTTCTGTAAGTGAAATCGGAAAAGCAAACAACCATTTCCTGTTTTTCGTGAGCATCGGTTATAACGCAACATTTGATTTCATTTTCCATTTTATCATTCCTTTAATACTGAAAAACTATCAACGCAAAATATTATTCCGCTGTTGTTTTTCGTTTTCAGACAGATTATCTACCTTTTTGAGCTTACGCTCAAAATATTGGCTGATTCTTTCGTCTGAACGGTATGGGTGAAATATCTGAGGTATAGCCAGCCCGGGGTGCGAGTTAATCTCCATTATCTTGAATCCGTCATCCGTAATTCCAATATCAAATCCCATAAACTCTACACCGAAAAATCTTTTTGATATTCCGATTACATTTGTTTTGATTATATCAAAATTCGGCAGGCTGCCGCTCAGCCCCGCGCCCGAGTCGGGATGTTTATCCAAATCTTCAATTCGATTTAAATAAACCGCCTTTGTGTCCCCGAATTCTCCTTTGTCAAAATCTACTCCCGAATATATATTTACCGATTCGTTTGTATGCAGATAATTTGAGCTTCCCTGTCCGCTGTGTCCGAAACGAAGATACCCTCCGATAATTTCGGGGTTATTGCCTTCATCGTTCAACACAATAACTCTGAGCGTATGAATCTTGGGATCAATCTTATACAAATCCTTGTGCGGATATATAAACTCGGTATAAATATAATTCGGGTTATCATTAACAAATTTTTTTACTTGTTCTTCACTTTTTTTCTGTCCGTTAATTAAATACTCATTATCCTTATATTCAATTTTAACAAAGCCTTCAGCGCCTGAGCCGTTGCAGGGTTTACACGCAAACTCTTTCTTCTCCTTTAATAACGACAAAAAAGATTCGAACGAATTGTTTTCATATGGATTATCTACAAGTTCGCGCAGCCCCTCTTTTGAACAGTAATAATAGTATTCAGGCATAAACCTGTCAAACTCTGTATCGGACAACATATATTTCAGCGTCAGTTTATCATTAATCCAGATTCTTGTCCAATCATTGAGAGGCCACGATTTGTAATAATCATAGTCGGACAGATAGTTCTCAATATTATCCCCGCTAAGTTTATAAACACTGCCGCTTTCCGCCAAAAAGCCTTTTGAATGGCACCAGTCCATATAGTCCTTATCAAATAGACCGCTGTGTTTTTCGTTAGCAATAAGGTTCAGAAAATATGTCGCGAATTTTTTTGAGCATCCGTCTTTCAACATACTGTCCAAATCAAGGCTCATTTTTTTCTCTCCTCATATAGTCTTTATCCGATAAATATTTCTTATCACAAACAATGTCAAACGTGTTTTCTTTGTAATGGTCAAGTCGGTCAAACCAGATGTCCTCCTGGCTTTCGATACGATATAACGCCTTAAGGAAGCTCTCTGTAATATTTTCTTTCGGTATAATTACTACTCCGCAATCGTCACAAACCGCAATTGAACCGTCGTATTTCTCACGATATTGCTCCAGCAGAGCTTTGTCCGGCAAAGCGATCGGCTTTGTGTTAAAACATCCTACGGGATTAAACCCCTCGCACCATATCGGCCAGTTTTGTCTGAGCAGAGAGGCAGCATCGCGCATATTCCCGCGAACAACAATTCCTTCGCTCTGACGATACAGCAGCAAGTATTTGCTCACCAGCTCTCCGAAAACAGCTCTGCCTCCGCAACCGAACACATCGACAAATACAATATGACTTTCCTCGATATCCTTAATCTGCTCATGCACCGTCCAGTTGCTTTCGTCGCAGGCGAACACCCACTTTATTATTCCGACTTTAAAATGTCCTTTGTTAATCGGCTTAACCTTCTCGACCGCTCCTGTTTTACCCAAAGCGTCCGCAACCTCAGTGGTGCTTACTCTGTTCTTTTTTATGTAGTCAATAATTTTATCTTTTATATTCATAGTTTCACCTGTTAAAAAACAAAATCGACATTCTCGTCAACAGTTTTTATAAACTCATCCAGTTCCGCCTTTGTATCTCCGTATGCTATATAGAATCCTATACGTTTGCTGTCGTTGTCTGCAACCTTGACGCGCTCACCAAGCTGAACATTAAATCCGTACAGGAGCACTTTCGGGTTATCTTTCAAAAGCTTTTCACCGAGTATTTGTTTCAGGACTTTTCCGTCGTCTTTTGTGTTTATATCAAAAAACTTCAACACCGCACAGCGGTCTTTGAATTCATCCTTTATCGTTAAATCGCAGTCATAATTGTCCTTTTCCATTGTTGAGTCAATCAGCAGCTTATAATTGTCAATACCCGTCATAGCGGGAACGATATGTGAGGAAATGTAGTTTCCGCCGCCCCTTGCTCCTATTTCAATCAAGACAAATTCCCTGCCGTTATATTTATACTCCGCGTGAGTGAATCCGAACGGAAGTCCCGACTTTTCCACATACAAGTCGTTTTGTTCTCTGAGCCTGTCGTAGTCATATTCGAAATTGCTGTGTGAAAAGTAAAGCTCACAGGCAATGTTGGGATGATGAGCATAATGTTTTTTCTTGGAAATCGCCAGCGAATAGTGTTTTCCTCTATACATCAATCCGTCAACCGTAAACTCCGTACCCTCTATGTATTCCTCACAGATTACCGCTTTATTGATTTTTGAAAAAGCCAGACTTTGCTCAAAAAGTCCGTCAAGCTCCTCAGAATCTGAAACCGTAAAAACACCCCTGCTGCTGTTGCTGTCCAAAGGTTTAATAATCATTTTCGGGTTATCAAGGGAGTTAAAAAAATCTTTGGCTTCCCGTAAGGTTTTGCACTGAGCGTATTTTGGACAGGGAAAACCGTTATTCTCGCTGAACTCACGCATAGCGTATTTATTTGTATAAAGCTCCGCCATCTCGGTGCCAATGGAACAAAGCCCGAGTTTTTCGCTCGCTGCGGCTAAAGGCGGCATAGCTATATCGCACTGGTCTGACATAATCGCGCGTACTCCGTATTTTTTTGCAACCTTTGTACACGCGCTGACATCAAGTATATCATAACGCTCAGAAAAATCCGCATATTCGAAAGCGGGCGAATCCTCATAAGGATTCACACATACTACGGTATATCCGTTTTTATGCAAAGCGTTAATGAGCGGTATCTGGGCTGTCGCTCCGGGAATTACCATAACTCGTTTTTCTCTGTGATTATTCATTGTATCCTCGTTGTACGAAAACCGATATCAGTTTTCTTCTTTCTTTCTGAAAAATGATTTTAATATACCCAAAAGATATCCAAACGATTCCAGTTTAAACAGCTTTGAGCCGATAATATACACAGCCGCGCCAAGCGGAATCTGAATACACAAGGTGACAATATCGGGCAGCCCGATAAACTGAATCGGGAAAATTATAAGTCCCATAGCGACCGACATCAGAACTCCCGGGAGTATGTCCTTTATCAATTCGATATATGTATATCCCAGCAGTTTGCGGTTCGGCCAGACGTTAATAATAATTGAAGCGACCGTAGTGAACAGCATACTGTACGCCATTGCTTCCACACTTATCCAGAGTGTAGCGAACAGAGCCGTAATACCTATAGCCTTCTTGATTATCTCCAGCTTCAGAAACATATCGCTCCGCCCGACAGCCTTTATGGCGTTCAGGTTAGCGGTATGAATCGGGTAGAACAAATACGTAACGCAAAAGATTCTTAAAAATAAAACGGCGGGAAGCCATTTTTCGGTAAGAACAAGGCGTATTAACGGAATTGCCGTAAAGGCGAGCCCCATAAGCAGGGGCGCGATAAGGTAAGTGGACGTCCTTATAGAACGCCTTGTCATAGTTTTTACCCTTGCTTTGTCATCCTGAACGTTGGACATAGTCGGAAGCAGAACACTGTCAATGGACAGGTTGATGTTGTTAACGATAACGTTCGGGAACTGGTTGCCCCTGTCGTAGAAGGCAAGGTCTTTGCTGCTGTATTTTCCGCCGATTAACAGAGTTCGGATATTGTTGTACAAGGTATCGATAAGCGACGATGCAAGGAGCTTCCATCCGTAGGAAAAAAGTCCTTTAAGCCGCTTGAATGAAAACAGTTTTTTCGGTCTCCATTTAACCGTCAGCCACAAAATAAGCGTATCAACCGCGTTGTTAAACAAATACTGGGCAATCAGCGCCCATACGCCAAAACCCATATACGCCATTATGATGCCGAGAATTCCCGCGCCTACGGTTCCGCCCAGAGTCGCGAAGAAAAACCTCTTAAAGATGAGGTTTCGCGATACGTACGCCATCTGGACATTTTTTACTCCCGCGATTATCAGCGTAAGTCCGATAACCCGCAGGTATATTGTCATATCGGGGTTATGATATAGTCCCGCTATAAACGGAGCGGTGAAAAACAGAACAATATACAGCGTCACGCAAAGCGCCAGATTAACGAAGAAAACCGTTGAAAAATCCTTTTCGTCGGCGTCTTTCTTCTGAATAAGCGCGCTGCTCAGACCGCTGTCTATAAAAATACTGAGTATCATTATAAATGCGGTCAACAGAGCGACGATACCGTATTGCTTCGGCATAAGAATACGCGCCAGTACAATAGAGACCAAAAACTGTACAAGCTGGGCTCCGCTGCGCTCCAAAAACCGCCATATAAAATTGGACAGTACCTTTTTACTCATTAATTTCTTCCTTTTATTTTTCCATACACCGCGTTGAGAAAATCAAATCTGAAAAACAGGCTTCTGACAAAGCACTTTAAAAGCCCGTTCTCCGCTTTATCCGCCAGATAAAATTCTCTGTAAGGTTCCTTTTTTGAGGCAAAAAACCTGCCTTGATATTTTAGCTTATCATATTCGTATTTCGCTATGGCTTTGCTCACCGCGGCGTGATACTTTCCGCCGTACGCTTCATCAAACGTGTTAAGCATCCTTATAACTTCAAAGCAGTGTTCAATCGCCTTTTTGTTCTTGAACATTGTTCTCTGAGTCCAGGAACCCGCCACGCCGAAGTTGTACACCGACATATTACGCGCCATATAATAGACAGTTCCGTTGAGCGCGCCGTTAATCATCACCTGATAGTCACTGAATCCCTTTGCCTTAAAGCACTCGGGCATATCCATATATACACACTTTTTCATCACCATTGAGTTGGTCGCGAACGCTCCGCCGCCCAACGGAATCAATTCATCAACGGAGAACTCCCTGTTTTCCGTGTACTTGGTAAAATTCTCATCCGTGTTCTTGAAAAAGTCGTGCATTGTTGCCTGATGAACGCACAAAGCGCATTCGGGGTGAGTTCTCATATAATCGTACTGAATCTGGAGCTTGTTTTCGTCGGTCCAGTAATCATCGCCCTCGCATATCGCCAGATATTCTCCTCTGACTTTCGGGAAAACATATGTCCTTGTAGGGCTTATTCCCTGAGAGAATTTATTCTCTTTTTGACAAACCGCCTTAATAATTTCAGGGTATTTTTCCTCATACTCACGGATAATATCCGACGTTCCGTCAGTTGACGCGTCGTCGTGAACAATAACTTCAAAGGGGAAATCCGTTTTTTGATTAACGAAGCCCTCCAGAGCGTGTCTTATGAAATTTTTGTGGTTGTATGTAAGACACACTACGGTAACCTTGACGTCGTTCACTACAGTCCTCTTTTCAAAACTATTTGCGGAAGGAAATTTTTCCGTTCTTAATGCTGATATGTCTCTTGAGCTTTTTGTTTTTGCTGTCCTCGCTATCGGCGAGATAAACATTCCCCAGTCCGTCTCGGTCATACATATTAAAGAAGAATATCAGCGAATATCCGAGAAGCCAGTAGGGAATACCGCCGTTGCCGATAAGGTGATTACCCGTCATCTCGAGGAACAGATACAGAATAACAAACATCGAAAATCTTCTTCTGGCGACAGCTCCCGTAAACAACAGGAACAAGAACAATCCGACAATTGAAACCTCAAGATAAAGCCTCATAATGTCATTATGCAGACTTACATTTACAAAGTGGCCGTACCACGGAACCCTGACGGAAAAGAATGTACCCAGTCCCTGGCTCTTCATTCCGCCGTCAATGGCGGCTTTAAACGCGTAGTAACGGAAGTTTGAGAAGTCGACAAAACTGATTCCCGTAACCTCGCTGAACCATCGCCCGAATTCCGCCGTCATCATATATTCATTAATCAGCGGATAAATTGAGAAAATAACGGCTATCGCTACTATATAACCGATTTTTATGCGTTTGTTTCTCAGTTTCATAAAGCCCGCTATTGTAATCAATAAAAGGCAGATAAGGCTGATTCTCTTCCACGCCATTATACAGAAAAACGCCGATACCGCTCTGCCTTTCTTGTCCTCAATGAATGTATAGAAAATATAAATCAGCAGATAAAAGTGCGCCGTCTCCGACTCAAACGGAGATGTGGACTTCATAAAAGAAAACTCCAGCTCCGCATTCTGAAAAAACACGGTATCTATAATAAATATAGTATACAGAATACTTGTAACAACTAACAGATACCTGACGATGCTTTTGAATCGTTTGACTGAATAATCGTTTTTGAATATCGTGTACGCGAACCACAGCGGTATTACAAGAAAATACACCTGGGAAACCCAGTAATCCGCGAACCCGTTGAACGCCATGTAACCGAACGAGATAACCAGTAACGAAATAACAGCAAATAATGCCATCTTCAACTCGTAGGAAAATTTGGAGATTTTAAATTTGCCGCGGCGTAAGTCAGATAATAAGCCCACTACTATGGTAACTACCATAAGTATGTGCTTTATTCCCAGCGAATCAAAAAACATGCAAAATCCGATTTTAACAGAATTGGATACAAAAAATTGCATACAAAGGAAGGTCAAAGATAAATATATTAAAACATCAAGCAGTGATACTTTTATGGTTTTGTTTTGCATTATCTTTTCCTCCTTTGCTGTTTATTTGCGGTATTTATCCGCCGTGTTTCAGGGCCTTATCATATACTTCCGTAAGTTTTTTATAGTAAACCTCGGGAGTGTGCTCCCTGCTGTATATTTCATAAGACGCTTTTTTCTTAGCGTCGTACTCTTCCTCATTAAGACTGTCGAACTCTTTGAGTTTTGCTCTCAGGTCGTCGGAGTTTCCGCTTTCAAACAGATAACCGTTCCCGTCAATCAGTTCGGGGATTCCGCCTATATCCGCCCCGATAATCGGACGACTCAAACACAGCGATTCAATACCCGAATATGGGCTGTTTTCATAGACAACCGAGGGAATTACAACCGCCTTGGCGTTACCGACAAGCTCATATAGCTCCATACCGCTTTTAAAGCCCAACATCTTAACATTGTCGAGCTTGTTTTGGGTAATATATTCTTTTATTTCCTCTTCCATCGGACCTGTACCGACAATGTAGAGCGGAATGTCGTTTCCTACTGCTTCAACCAAGGTAGGTACGCCCTTTTCGTGGGACAGTCTGCCATAATACAGATAGTACTGTTCCTTATCTTCCCTATCGGCAACCTCGCTCGGAACATCCTCCACAAAATTTGCTATGTGCGTCAGTCTGTCGGGAGACTCACCAAACTCAATAAACTTTCTCCTGTGAAAATCGCTGGGGGCAATAATCTCATCGATTGCGTCGTAGCTTTTTCTTTGGCGGTGCACAACACCTTCAATAAAGTTGATAAAGCTTTTTGCCGTGGAATCTTTGACGCACTTGTTTTTAAGGCAGTGCCTCAGCTTTCCGTCCTTGCAATCCTCACAGATTTTGCCGTGATGTCTGAGCTGATAATTCAGACACACAAGCTTGAGGTCGTGAGCGGTATAAACCGTCGGAAGATTATATTTTTTTATCACGTCGAGAATCGACGGTGAAATCTGGTGCTGAAAAATATGCAGGTGAACAATATCGGGTTTTGTGTCTTTTACCAATTGTTCAAACTTTTTCTTTGCCTCACTTGAATACACGATATTCTTTGCGATTCTGATTTTCTCAAAAGGCGAGCCACCGCCGTTATAATCAGCGTTTTTTACGAAATAATCGCTGTATTCAGACTCAAAATTCCTGTCGTCCTGCATTGAAAAATCTATAACGGTATGTCCTTTTCTTTCCAACAGCTTTTTAAGAGTGAAATAATGCGTTTCACTCCCGCCGTTAATATAATAGAACTTGTTTACCATTAGAATTTTCATTCTGTCACCGCTGTTTCTTAAGGTATTATGCCGTAAATATCTTTTCGTATTGGTCGGCAATAAATTGCCAACTGTAAGCTGTTCTGATTCTGTTCTTCGCTTTTTCGGAGAGCTCTTGAATCTCGTCGTCACCGAGCGTGTCGGCTTTGTCAATCAAAGACGCAAGACTGCCCTCTTCCTTTGTCCAGTACAAAGCGCTGTCCTCAGCTACTTCTCGGTTAAATCCCACATCAAGCAGCAGGTTTAGGTCCGTTGAACCCAGCGCCTCAAGAAGCGAGGGGTTTGTTCCGCCGACCTCGTGGCCGTGAAAATAACCGAAAGCGTTTTTGCGGATTTGCGCGAGCAACTGCTTGTCATACACAGTTCCCGCAAATTTTATCCTCTTGTCCTTGTCAAATCCTGTTTTTTCCTTGAGTTTATCAAGGAACGCTTTTTCGACATTTGTGATAAGAACAAAATCCTTTTTTGTATTGCTTTTCATAAATTCCCTGAGCATGGTTTCGTAATTGTTCTCGGGAACAAAACGACCCACTACCAGGTAATAATTCTTTGACTCGATTTCCTTCTCTGCATACCACTCAGTAAGCTTTTCGCTGTCTTGGATATTGCCGTCAGAAACCTCCGCGCCATAGGATATATAACAGGTTTTCGGAGAATATTTGCTGTAAGTCTCCCTAATGTACTTCTCTATATTCTTGCTGTCGCAAATAAGCATATCACAGCTTTTTGTCATAAGCTTTTCCGAGAATTTCCAGTACATTCGGACAGGCTTCGGCCATTTTGCCCTCAGCCACTCGTGGCCGTCGGGATTAATGTACAGCACTCCGCCAAGCTTTTGTATTTTCTTATAGTATCGGCGCGCAAACGGACCTATCCTGCACGCAAGAATATACACTACGGGATTTTTTATGTCGTTTTCTTTTATGTAACGGCACAGTTCTTTCAGCGCTTTTACGTCATAATAAATCGCCTGAGCGGGTCCGATTGCGGGGACTTTTATTTCAAAGCACCTTGCGTTGTTATAAGTAAACTCGTCGTTTTTATCCGACTTGCACGCTACGTGATATTTTAGCTGTTCTTTTTGACTGTGATATTCCGTCAGCTTGTCCACAAAGGTTTCGTATCCGCCGTATTTCCCGGGAATACCCTTGCTGCCGATAATAAAAATGTTGCGAACTTCCATTTACATTGAACCTTCACGTTTAAAAACGGATACAACCGTTTTGCATAGAATTTTAATGTCCAGAACAATTCTCCACTCGCGTATGTACTGAGTGTCAAGCTTAACCACTTCTTCAAAATCAGTGATTTTGCTTCGTCCGCTGACCTGCCAAAGTCCCGTAATTCCGGGTTTGATAGCGAGTCGGGCACGGTGATGAAGCTCATATTTTTCCCATTCGTCGAGTGTGGGCGGACGTGTTCCGACCAGACTCATATCGCCCTTGAGCACATTGAAAAACTGAGGGCACTCGTCAATCGACAGCGCTCGAAGCCACCCGCCGAGACCTTTCTTTACTTTTCCATTGGGCAGAACTTTACAGCCGATTACGCGCTCGTCATGCTCAACCTTAAACATCATACCGTCTTTCACACGGTTCTGCTCCATAAGCTCTTTTTTGCGCTCTTCAGCGTCAATATACATTGTTCTGAATTTATATAGAGTAAATTGTTTGCCGTTTCTTCCGACTCTGATTTGCTTGAACAAAACAGGTCCGGGAGATTTTATGTAAATCAGAGGAGCGACAATAACAAAGATAATTGCCGTGAACAGGCATCCGAAAATACCGCCGACAATATCCGCCGCACGCTTAACAACCAGCTGCCACGCCGAAGCGTAATTGAGACTTGTCGTCAACACGGTATAGCCGCCGATCGTCTCAACCATACGGCTTTTTTCGCTGATATCCTCAGAGTCGAAAATACGCGTATGGATAGCTAGTCCCATGGTTTCAAACTCTTCAATAAGCTGCTTGGAATAATACTCGTCACCGCGGAAGTCTATGAATACCTCGTCAACCCATCTTCTGCACACATAGTCGGCGGCAGTTTTTTCGTCGGCAACTACTTCAATTCCGCCTATCTTCTGACCTGTCATATCCTCGTCTGTGATGATGAGTCCCGCAATATTAATGCCTTCGGTATCAGCTTTGACGAGCTTTTGCAGTGTAGTTTCAGCGTTGTTCTTTGTAGTGACAACGAGCAGGGAACGGGTTTTTTTGTTCTTCATTCTGGCTTTTATAACGTGCTTTGATATTATGCGGGCAAAGTAGCTGATAAACATAAATATAAAGAGTGCGATTACAGAACGGTTTCTGATACCTTCTATAAAAGTCTCGCCCAGTACATAATAGAAAAACAGCGCGACCAGAAAAGACAGAACAGAGGACGTAAAGACGCTGACCATTTCGCGCCAATAGCCTCGTTCAAGGATATTTTTATATGCCTTAGAAAAAACAGACACCAGCAAAACAGTCACGTTGAGGATGATTATTAACTTGTAATAGTCCTTGCCGGGCATATTATAGGAAAGGAAAGTTGTTGCGACAAGGTATGTCAGTACAAAAGATATGTTAATGCACAGCAAATCCAGTATTATGAAATACAGGTGCTGCGCCAGACCTCTTGTTCCTCTTTGATACATAAAAGCTCCGCCTTAGCTTGGGGCAAGCCCCAAAATTTATAATTAATAATAATTTGACCTGTAATAACCCGAACGTCTCGCTCTGTACAGGTAGTAACCGCCCTTCGCGGTCTCGAGTGTGGGAATCTGATTGATAATAATGCCGAGAATCTTGGCGTTGTTCCTCTTTAAGGTGTCAACCGCCTTGTTAAGCTCCGGATAAGTTGTATCCTTATGCTTAGTAACAAGCACGATGCCGTCGCTGAGGCTGATTATAGGAATTACGTCAATAACCATATTTACGGGAGGCGTATCAAACAGGATATAGTCGTACTTTTCCTCAAACACCTCAACCATCTGCTTCATATTTTCGCTGGAGAGCAGCTCAGAGGGGTTGGGCGGAATAGCGCCGTAGCTTACAATGTCAAGGTTAGGGTTAGAGGTGTGAGTTACGGCGTCCTCCAGCGAGCATTCGTCGCTGAGTAAATTCGCAAGGCCTTTGTCATTTTTTACGTCAAAGAATGTGTGGATAGTCGGACGGCGGAGGTCGCAGTCAATAATAAGTACCTTCGCGTCAACCTGCTGGGAAAGCGCTATGGCAACGTTAACCGTCGTAGTTGTTTTTCCCTCGCTTTTATACGGACTGGTTATTATTATCTTTCTGCAGCCCTTTTTGATGATTGAGTACACAAGGTTGGTTCTTGCCTTTTTGTACGCTTCCGTAACCTGAAACTTTAAAGCGCGGCTGCGCTTGTCATTTGTCTTTTTAGCCATTGTTTTCCTCGCTTTCCTCCGTCTCCTCGTTGGTGTCGAGCACTATTTTCTGTCCGGCGAAATCGGGAATAGCCGACAGTATGGGAATAGAGTCAATCTCCGTTATATCGGGGTTGTATTTTATCTTATTGTCAAGAGCTTCTCTCGCAAATACATAAATAAGCGCGAGAGCAAAACCGATTGCCCCGAAGATAAGGGTGTTTCTTGTAACGTTGGGCGAGGACGGATAAGTCGGAATAACAGCATTGTCAACTATGCGCAGCTCCGTGTTATCTTTAAGCGAGGAGATTATTCCGGGAGCAACGTCCGCCACACTGTCCGCTACGAGCTTGGCTTCCGTCGGTGATTTTGCCGCGACTCTCGCCATAAACACTTCAATCTCCTTGTCGTCATCGCTGATGAACTCAACCATAGAGGCAAGCTGGCTCGCCGTATACTTTCCGTCGAGATTCTCGGAGAGCTTTTCCGCGAAATTGTTGGTTTCCAGCATCGCGATATATGTACCTACAAGCGATGTCGCCAGGTTATGCGCGCTCAAATCGCTGTACGAGTTATCTCCTTTTACCGAAGTTTCAACATAGAGCTTTACAGACGCCGTGTATGTTTTGGGAATGAAAAGCTTGGAATAAGCAAACGCCGCCACCCCGAAAACAACAGCGGTAATAATCATAATCCACAGACCCTGTTTAAAAATTTCAAAAAGGTCCTTCAGCGATATTTCGTAACCTTCTTTTTTCTCAACATTGTCCATAAGAATATACACCTCTCTTTATAAAATTCCATACATATACAGATTAATTCTACTACAAAATAGTATTGAATGCAACATTTTTTATCATTTTAAACAAGGAAATTATTGCATCCCCGATATAAACAAATTATATGGGCTTTTTCTTTACTTTTAATTTTTACTATGATATAATTTTAATGTTCGATTTAAACTAAAAAGGAGTTTTGGGTTTTGAAAAAGCTTTGCGCATTATTACTAGCGGTTTTTCTGGTTATTGTTTCCTGTTCTTCGGCTTTCGCGGCGGGAATTAACGCGGCAGAACAGAGTGTTCTCGGCAATATGCGTACCCCCGCGAATATGAACGGTCATAAGGTTTATGTTCCGACGGCATATATCAATCAGGCGGAAGCGCATTTTAATACTATTGATATGACTCAGCAGCAGGCTGACAAAATTAACTCTCTGATTAACGCGGGACGCGCTTTTCTTGAGGGTACAGGCAAAAGCAACATAAAAGAACTCTCCGCTTCCGAGCGGCAGACCCTGCTGTCCTACGCCAGCCAGGCTGCCGCGGTGCTTAAGCTTACGGCGGTAGCGGGTTCTGACGAAACCAGAATCAAAATCACCACAAAGGACGGCACGGTTATCGTCGATGAAAGCAACAATATCATTAAAACCACGGGCTTTTCCCCGCTGACTGTTCCGATTGCCTTCGCTTCCCTGATTTTTGTTGTTCTTATTCTGGCTTCGGCAGGTTTAGTATTAATTAAGAAAAGAGAGCTTAAAAATGAAGAAATCTAAAAAACCCAACACACGGGCTCTCAAACGAAGAAAAAAGTTTCTCAGAGGACTCCGGCATTTCCTGCTCACCCCCGTTTTGGTTTGCTTGCTTCTATTTGCGGTTATTTTCGCGATATCAACTCCGTTTTTGTCGGATTTCTACTCAATCGGAAGTATGTTTCTGCAGGACAGCGAGCCTGTTTACTCACATACGTACGAAAATATTTTTACTCCCAGCGACAATTCGGGCGATACCGTAAACGCCGAGGACGTGGATTACCCGTCCATCGACAAGCAGTTCGGAACTCTTGAAATCGATAACCGCGGTGTTGATACAAAGCTTTTCTTCGGCGACGGCTATGTTCCGCTGCGCAACGGCGCGGGTGTTTACGCGGGCAGTTTTATCCCCGGTTACGGAAAAACCATACTCGTCTCTGGTCACAACAATACATATTTCAACGGTCTTAAAAACGTCAAAAAAGGCGACATAGTCAAAATACGGACAAGCTACGGCAACTACAAATACCGAGTAACCAAAACCCTGATTGCCGACGCCGATGACAAATCCACCTACGACCTCAGCGCCGACAAGGAAAACCTCGTGATGTACACCTGTTATCCGTTCGACGAGCTGGGACTGACCGAACAGCGTTTCTTTGTTTACGCCGATAAGATTTCGGGACCTCAGATTGTAGGCATTTATGAATAAGGAGGCGCTGTATGAAAAAATTATTTAAAAAGCTTTCCTTAAAAAAGGTTCTCTATGCCGTTTTGACATTCATTCTGGCTCTGTGCCTGATTTTCGGCTCGCTCATAACCATACTCCGCATAACCTTCTTTAACGGCAGCTTCCTTTCGGACACGCTCAACTCCTCACAGTATTACAACGATTTGTGTGTGGAAATAGCCGAAAACCTCTCCGACCTGGGCGACGCGTCGGGTCTTGACAAGAGCTTTTTTGAGGGCTTTGTGAGCGAGGTTCTTGTACGCGATGACGTCCAGTCCTATATCACCGACTTCTACGAGGGCAATCCTTTGAAGGTTAATACCTCCAATTTCGACGAAAGCCTCCAGAACGCTCTCAAAAAATACATTAAAACGAATCATATCAAAAACGTAAACGATGAAAGCCTCGAATACTTTTCGGCTAAGGCGAGCAGGATTTACTCTAACAGCATAAAAATCAAATATTTCTCCGCTGTTCAGGATATCATCGTTAACAACACGGGGCTGCTTACGTCGCTCATAGTTGTCCTGGCTCTGATAAGCGCGGCAATTTGCGTCATACTTATCGTTACAAACGCGTGGAAGCACAAGGCTCTGCGCTATATCTACACGGCGCTAAGCTCGGCGGGACTGTTCTTGCTGATTCTGCCCATCTGTGTTTTTGCTTCAGGCGTAATCGGACACATCGCGATTATGTCACGTTCGCTGAGTGATATGTACATTTCGATATTATCTACGGTTCTGTCGGATATGATTGTAATCTCCATTGTGCTGATTGTGGTAGCGGTAGCTGTTTGGGTTATACACACCCGAGTTCGCAAAAAGTCCGCTGTCTAGAATTCGCAACAACATTTTAACCAATTATTTGTTTTTAGAATTGTGCAAAATGCCAATGGCTTTTCGTGCAATTAGATGATATAATTTATTATGTGTTGATATCAAATCCAAGGAGGATATACAAATGAAAACATCAAAGAAAATTATCAGCTCAGTTCTTGCGGTTATTATCGTTGTTTCCGCAATGGCAATCAGCGGATTTTCCGCTTCCGCGGCTACCTTAAAGAAGCCCTCGGGTTTCAAGGTTACAAACGCCAACCACTCCATCTATCTCCAGTGGAACAAGGTATCAGGCGCAAAGAAATATCAAATCTATAAGAACTCTAAGCTCTATAAGACAGTTTCTTCCGTAGGCTACAAGGATTACACAGTTACAGGCGGACAGACCTACTCTTATAAAGTAAGAGGAATAAACGGCTCCAAGAAGGGCACTTTCACTTCGACAATCAAGAGCACTCGTCTTAACTTTACCGTTATCACTTCTCTTGAGAACGCTAAATCAGGTATCGAAGTTAAATGGGTTGCCAGAACAAGCGTAACAAAGTATATCGTCGAGAGAACCGTTTACGGCATCAACAGCTATGTTAAAGTTGGCGAGACTACAGGCTTGTCCTTAATCGATAATACAGCGGTTCCCGGCACAACATACACCTATCGCGTTACTTGCTATAACTCCACTACAAAATCTTCTTCCACTGTTTCCGTAGGCGTTAAGGTTACACGCGTTCTTCCCGTAACAGGTTTCTCGGCTAACGCAGCTGTTGACCGCAAAACAAGACAGGTTACTTTAAAGTGGACAGGCTCCACAGGCGCTGAGTCATATAACATTTATCGTCAGAAGATTACTGATGAGGATTTTTCAAAGATTGCTACCGTTGCGTCCACACACACTGCCTTTATTGATACAGATATAATCAAAAACCCCTCCGCTTATCGTTACATTGTAACAGCAGTTGCGGGCGACAGCGAGTCTGTAAACAGCGTTGAAAGATTTGTTCAGACATACAGCTATGAGGCGTCTTACTTTGATGTTCCCAACGAGGGCGTACGCAACTACCACGTTCCGCTGTTCTTCAACGTCGGCGACGAATACGCGGAAGGTCAGTACCTCGCGGATTACTTCAGCTACAACGGCTTCTTCGAGGTTGACACCTCAGAGGCAAACGGTGTTGTTTCTGTAGAAAACAACGTAATCAAGGCTCTCCAGCCCGGTACATGCAAAGTTGTTCTCACTGTACCCGAGACTGTCAGAAGTCTTATTACAGACGAAGAAACATTCGGCGACGACCTGGTAGCTCTCCTCACAAGCCGTAAGGTTATTCTGGAAATCACAGTTTTATAATAAAAATATAAAATAGAATTTGCGGACGTTCTTCAACGTCCGCTTTTCTTTGTTTTTCCTGTTTCTTTTTTTTGATAAGTGTGGTACAATAATAATTGGTGATAATAATGAAGAGAATATTATCGGTTTTTTTACTATTAGTTTTAGTAATTTCAATCGCCGTTCCCGTTTCGGCAGTATCAAAACCCAAGGCTGTACACCTCAAAAAGCCCGCCAACACCGCGGCTGGAGTACAGCTCAAGTGGACTGCGTCCAAAAACGCCGCAAAATACGTGGTTTACCGCAAAACTCCTAAGGTAAAATTCAAGAAGATTGCCACTGTAAAGACCACTTCCTATGTCCACAAAAGCGCCGTTTCGGGCAACAAATACACATACAAAATTTACGCCGTAAACTCAAAGGGCAGGTCAAAGCCCTCCAACCAGAGGACAATAACCCGTGTGGGCACGCCGGGCGTCAAAACCTCCAACACCGCCTCGGCAATCAAGGTGAGCTGGAAGAAAGTCAGAAAAGCGACCTCGTATGTTGTTCTGTACAAAAAAACCACCCAGAAGAAGTACAAAGTCCTTTATCGCGGCAAGAACAGCAAATGTTATTTCTACAATCTGGAAATGGGCTACACATATACTTTCAAGGCGAGAGCCAAGATAAACAAGCTGCGCGGCGCGTATTCAAAGGCAAAGGCTCAGTTTTTCCTTTCCCGTCCGACAATCAAGGCGGAAGAAAAGGAGGATATGAAGGGCATTTACGTGGACTGGTCGCCCGTAAGCAACGCCAAGGGGTATATCATCTATCGCTCTCCCAAGTCCTCAAACAGCTACAAACGCATTGTAAAAACCACCACATCAGCTACCGTATATCTGGACAAAAACGTCAAGAGCATAAACTCTTACAAATATTATGTAATGGCTTATCGCGGCAGCTACAAATCCGCTAAGAGCAATGTAGCCGGCGAAATTTACGGTTACATCGAGAGCTTCTCCACTCCGCTCACGCTAACTATCAAAAAGGGCGAAGTGTACAAGGACATCTACAACAAGATTAACGAATATATGGCGGTTCCCCTGATTACCTGGAAATCGCTCAAACCAAGCGTAGCCAAAGTCACCAAGGAAGGCGTCATCACGGGAGTAAAGAAGGGCACAGCAACCCTCAAGGCAACTATCGACCCCGAATTATTCTCGCTGTTCGGTCGCTCTGACATCAAAACCGCAAAGACCGTCACAATTATTGTTACGGTAAAATGAAATTAGCGTTATTACTCACAGGCGGAACAATCTTAAGTAAAAAACAATCGGACTTCTACACACTGTCCGATTCAGCCGAAAAGGAAATCCTCTCCCTCATTCCAAGCGGGATTGAGGCGGAGGTTTTCTCGCCTTATTTTATATTATCCGAACAGCTTGACGGCGATTATCTGACACGGCTAATCGACTTTGTCGGCGACAAGCTAAAGCAAAATTATGATGGCATAGTTATCCTGCACGGTACGGACACCCTGCAGTTTTCAGCCGCGGCGTTATCTCTCGCGTACGGAAACGCCGACATTCCCATTGTGCTTGTGTCATCAAACTATGTGCTCAGCGACAAGCGTTCCAACGGCAGGGACAACCTGCGTTACGCGCTGCGGTTTATTGAGAAGAAAATCGGCGGCGTGTTTGTCAGCTACAGAAACACGGACGAAAAGCCCTCCATATTTCTCGGCAGCTCGCTGTTACCGCATTTGCCCTACAGCGACAGACTTTATTCAACCTGCGGCAAATATGGATATTTTGACAAAGATAACTTTGTAAACCTTGTAGGCGAACCGAGCCTTGACTCTATAGGGAAATTCACCCTCACAAAGGACTCGCCTGTACTGTGGATAAAAGCGTCTCCGGGTATGAAGCTGACGAGCTCCCGAGAATACAAAGCTGTCCTTTTAGAAGCCTACCACAGCGGAACCTTGCCCACGGAAAACGACAGCTTCATCAACTTCTGCAAAGACTGTAATAAACCAATTTATGTCACGGGCGTATCCAAAGGCACACAGTACTCAAGTACAAAGAGCTTCGACAATCTGGGGCTCAAAACGCTTCCCGAAGCCTCTCCCGTTTTCGCCTATATTTCACTGTGGCAACGCTACAGTGAGTAACATTTGTAATACTAATTTAACCTCGAACGCTTGTTCGTTACAAAGTGTTACCCTTTTGTTTTTCTTTAATTCATTAAAGAATTAACCCTTACAGTTTCTCTATTAGGCAATTACATTATGGTAGAATTGTTGATTTCCGTTATAAAATAGTATAGAATATAGTTGCACACAAGAGAGGTGCACATGCTGCAATAAGCAGTTCACACAATTTCATCCAAAAAAATCAGCACAATCGAAGGATTGTGCTGATTTTTTGCTTTTTATTTTTCTCCTTGCTGTACCCCCTTTTAAGGGGGTAAAAATCTTTGATTTCTGGGGGTCGTCTAGCGTTAGCGGTCCTTCTTATCCATACGCGAGGATATAAAGGAGAGATAATCCCCGTAAATTGGCTCGCTCTGCTCGCAACAATTTACACCCTCTCAGCGAGGGCGGCAACCCTTTTGTCGGCGTTGCCGACATTTCCCCTAGAAGGGGAATTTCCTTTAAAAAGGGGTACGCCCCTGCGTTTACTTATTTGCTAAATATCCTCTTCGCCGCGTCCACGCTTTCCTTGGCGTCCTTGCAGTAGTAGTCAGCGCCGATAGCCTCGGCGTATTCCCTTGTGAGTACCGCGCCGCCGACGAGGAACCTGCAGTCCTTTAATTCGGGGGTGCTTTTGACGAGCTTGATTGTCTGCTCCATACTGCCCAGCGTCGTTGTCATAAGCGCCGAAAGTCCTATAACCCTGATGTTCTGTTCAATCGCCGTTTTTACGACCAGCTCGGGAGCGACGTCGCGCCCGAGGTCAACCACCGTGTAGCCGTAGTTGTCGAGCAGAACCTTGACAATATTCTTGCCTATATCGTGTATATCGCCCTTGACGGTGGCGAGAATGATTTTACCCTTGCTCACGGGCGTTTCGTTATTCTTTGTCAGGTGCGCCTTAATAACGTCAAAGCACGCCTGAGCGACGTTCGCGCTCTGTATGAGCTGGGGCAAAAAGATTTTGTTAGCCTCAAAGTCCGCGCCGACCTTGTCCAGAGCGGGTATGAGCTCGCCGTTGACTATGCTCATAGCATCGGTTTTTGTGAGCATATCCTTTGTAATCTGAGCCGCCTCTGTTTGCAGTCCGCTCTTTATAGCTTCGCCGAGCGTCACGCGTGAGCTTTTGATAACGGGCTTTTCGGGTTTAGCCTCATTATAGGCGGCAATGTAATCGGCGGAGTTCTTGTCGATATTGGAGAGCACCTTGAACGCCCTCACCGCGCCCGTCATATCCTCGTCATTGGGGTTAATAATGGGCAGGTCAAGCCCGTTCTCAAGCGCCATAGTCAGGAAGATGTGATTTGCAAGCGGGCGGTTGGGGAGTCCAAAGCTGATGTTCGACACACCGAGGCACGTCTTGCACCCGAGCTCATTCTTAACCCTGCGCAGGGCGTTTAGAGTCTCTCGGCAGCCCTCCTGCTCCGCGGAAACGGTGAGGGTAAGGCAGTCAATATATACGTCCTTAGGATTAATTCCGTACTCCCGCGCTTCGGCGACAATTTTTTCCGCTATTTTAAAACGTCCCTCGGCAGTCTTGGGAATTCCTTCCTCGTCAAGCGTAAGCCCCACAACGGACGCTCCATACTTTTTGACGAGCGGAAGAATTGTTCTCAGCGACTTTTCCTCGCCGTTGACGGAATTTACAATGGGCTTGCCGTTGTAAACCCTCAGAGCCGCCTCGAGCACGTCGGGCTTTGTGGTGTCAATCTGGAGCGGTACGTCCACGACCGACTGTATAGCCTTTATTACGCGCGTCATCATCTCTTTCTCGTCAATCTCGGGCAGACCGACGTTCACGTCGAGTATGTTCGCGCCCGCGTTTACCTGGCTGATAGCCTGGGAAAGTATATAATCGATATCGTTATTTTTCAGAGCTTCCTTAAAGAGCTTTTTGCCCGTGGGGTTTATCCTCTCGCCGATAATTCTGGGCTCGGATATTTCCACAACCGTCGTGCCCGAGCAAATTGCCGTGTCTTTTAGTACTTCCGCTTTCTTATACGGGCGGTTTTCCGTTACTTTTTTCAGCGCCCTGATATAGTCGGGCGTGGTTCCGCAGCAGCCGCCCACGAGCTTAACTGTGCCGAAGTCAATGATTTTGTCCATACATTCGGCAAAGTCCTCGGCGCTCACGTTGTAGGTGTTGCTGTTGGGGTCGGGAAGTCCCGCGTTGGGCTTGACGAAAATCGGGAGGCTCGTCCACTCTGTAAACTCTTTTACGATAGGCATAAGCTCGTCGGGACCGAGCGAGCAGTTCACGCCGAGAGCGTCAACGCCCAAGCCCTCCAGGGTCAGAGCCGCGCTCGCTACGCTCACGCCCGCGAAAGTTCTTCCGTTCTGCTCAAAGGTCATAGATGCGACAATCGGCTTGTCGCAGTTCTCCTTGGCGGCGAGCACGCCCGCCTTGAGCTCGAGCAAATCGGTAAAGGTCTCAAAGAAGATTACGTCAGCGTCCTCTGCCGCGACTATCTCTTCCTTAAAGTATTCGTACGCCTCGTCAAAGCTCATTGCGCCCGCGGGCTCGATAAGCTGACCGACAGGTCCGATGTCGAGGGCGACCAGCGCCTTTTTTTCAGCCGCCTTCTTGGCATTTTCAATACCCGCTCTGACAATCTCACTGACCGTATACGAGCTGTTCCCCAGCTTGTAGGAGTTCGCGCCGAAAGTGTTGGCGCAGATTATCTCACTCCCCGCGTCAATATACTTGCGGTGAATGTCGATAACCGCCTCGGGGTTCTCGATGTTGAGCGCCTCGGGAATCTCGCCGAGTTTGAGCCCGCTCTGCTGGAGCATTGTGCCCATAGCGCCGTCGAGGATTATATATTCGTTTTTAAGTAAGTCTTTAAAATTCACAGCGTGTTCCTGCCTTTCTGAATTTGCAGGTATTTTTTAAATTACAGCTTGCGCAGCCTTTTCGCTTATTTTCAATCGGATTATCGCTTACCCCTATAATCGCCGTCACGGACTTGGTGGGAGTGAGGATAGAGTTCTCGTTGGTGCACAGCCCTATCCTGCGGGGCGCGTCAAGAATCCTCAAAAGCTCACCCTGCAAGCTGAGAGGATAGTCACCGTAGCCGGGGGAAAATCTCCACGTCAAAAACTTGTCGGGGTTTTCCGCTTTTATGAGGCTTTCTACCTCATCGCACACCTTTTCAACCGCCGAGCTCGCCATAGCGTCCAGCACAACGGCTTTCGCCATATCCGTAACCTGAGCGGTTCTGATAAGCTTGTCGGTTTCGCTGCCGAGAGTCGCGCAAAGCAAAACGGCTTTTTCGCAGCCCTTAAGGTGCGCCTTTACGCTTTCGCCCTGAATGATGTCCGCTTCGTTTATTTTGATTGTCTTATACAGATATTTGGGACGTACCGCCAAGAGCAATTCTTTTTCGCAGATATCGAGCAGCTTGTCCGTCTCGCTGTTCATTTCAACCTTTCCGCTGCCGAGGTACCTGAGCGTTTCGCCCCTGTCAATGCTTGTGAGCTTAATCATAACAGCTTGCCTATCGCTTCGGTTATGCGCCTTGCCACATACGGATTGTTCATTGTATACAGATGAATTCCGCTGACGCCGTTCGCGATTAAGTCCACGCACTGGTCTACGGCGTAGGCGATTCCCGCGTCGCGCATAGCCTCGGGATTGTCGCCGTAGCGGTTCATAATGCGCACGAACTTCGCGGGGAGCGACGCTCCGCACAGGCTCACCATACGCTGAATCTGCTTTTGGTTGATGACAGGCATAATGCCTGCCTCAATCGGCGCGTTTATGCCCGCCAGACGGCAGCGCTTCTGGAACTCATAAAAAATATTATTGTCATAGAAAAGCTGGGAGATAAGGAAATCCGCTCCCGCGTCCACTTTCTTCTTGAGGTTGATGATGTCTGTAACGTCGTCCTTTGCCTCGGGGTGAACCTCGGGATAACAGGCTCCCGCGATGTGAAACCCGCCGCGGCTTTTGATGAACTCGGTCAGCTCGCTCGCATATTTGAAGTCGGTCTTGGGCGGCATATCGGGAACCACGTCGCCCCTGAGAGCGAGCACGTTGTCGATGTCGTGTTCCTTAAAATCCTTGAGGACGCTTTCCACCTCGGGACGCGTGCTGTTGACGCAGGTGATGTGAGCGAGCGCTTCTATTTTATAATCGTGCTTTATTCTGCTCGCGATAGCGCAGGTGTTGTCGCTCGCGGTACCGCCTGCTCCGTATGTAACGCTGACATAGGCGGGGCTGAGCGAGCACAGCTCCTCCAGAACGCCGTAGACAGACTCTATCGGCGAGGTCTTTTTGGGAGGAAACACCTCAAAGCTCAATAAAGTTTTGTTTTCGTTATACATATCGAGTATTTTCATAGTATCACCAACTTTTATAATACCACAAACATCATAATAACACAATACATTTGACATTATACAAATATGTGTTAAAATATATTAGACGTTTTTACGGAGGAACTTAGAATGAAACTATCTCTTGTTGTGCCCTGCTATAACGAGCAGGACAACGTTGAACTTTTTTACGAAGAATGTGTAAAGGCTTTTGACGGCAAAGTATCCGACTACGAGTTTGTTTTTGTAAACGACGGCAGCGCCGACGACACCCTCGCAAAGCTCAAAAAGCTCTATAACGAAAAGACCGAGAGCAACATCACCGTTGTGTCCTTCAGCCGCAATTTCGGCAAGGAGAGCGCCATCTACGCGGGCCTCAAGAACTCCACGGGCGACTATGTATCCCTGATAGATGCCGACTTGCAGCAGCGCCCCGAGGTTGTGCTCGAAATGCTCGATGTGCTCGAGAACGAGCCCGAGTACGACTGTGTAGCCGCGTATCAGGCAAAGCGTAAGGAAGGCTCTGTGATGACGGGCTTCAAGAAGGGCTTTTACAACCTTATCAATAAATTCAGCGAGGTCAAACTTCACGCTGATGCCAGTGACTTCAGGACTTTCACCAGACCTGTCGCTGAGGCTTTAATCGATATGAGCGAGTACCACCGTTTTTCAAAGGGTTTGTTCAGCTGGGTAGGCTTCAACACCAAGTTCATCCCCTATGAGGTTCAGGAACGCAACGCGGGCGAGACAAAATGGGGCTTCAAGAGCCTTGTCAAATACGCTCTTGGCGGTATCTCCGCTTTCTCCACAAAGCCCCTCAACTTCGCTACCTACTTCGGACTTCTGGCGACATGCATTTCTCTGATTTACCTGATTATAGTTATTATTCAGAGGATATTCTTCAACCACGCTTTCAGCGGTTATGCTACAATCGTTGTGCTTATCCTGCTGTTCGGCGGTCTGCAGCTTTTCGGTCTCGGTATCATCGGCTCGTACCTGGCAAAGACATATATCCAGAGCAAAAACCGCCCGATATATATAGCTAAAGAGATTTTAAAGAGAGATTAATAAGGACGGGGCTGACTCAAAAGTATAATTGAGTCGCCCCATATTGTCATTCTGAGGAACGTAGTGATAAAGAATCTAAGATTATATGCCGAATTAAGATTCTTCGCTTGCGCTCAGAATGACATCGGGGCTGACTTTTGAGCCAGCCCCAATTTTTATGTTTTATGAAAAGCAACCGCAAATTAATACTTTGATATTTTAAACCGCTGAGCTTCTTTATAATTAATTGTCCATTCTTGTATATTCGTACCTTTTACGAATTTTGCGCCTTTTATATCCATTGCTCCGTTAAGATTACACTTTGGAACCAGCGCGTACCCTGAATCGTTTTTTATTATAAACCACCTTTGTGCTTTACTGTCATTGCTTTTCCATAATTGGATATTTGTACCGTTTTCTTTTTTTTCGCTTTTAACATCTAAACATTTTTTATATCTTAGGTTAGTTATTTTATATGACATATCTTTTTGTCTTTCGAACAACCATTTTTGACTATTGCTGCCTTTATTGGAATTATTAAGATAAACGTTACTGCTACTGTCAGCGTCAATGCTGAACGTCGATTTATTACTGATAATTCTTGCTTTGAACGTTTTACCCAAATTCTTATAATTTACGGTTTTTACAATGGTAAATCTTTGAGCTTCATTTAGTTTGCTGTTCCATTCCTGTACATTATTATCCTTTTCAAATTTGCCGCCTTTTATATCCATAGCTCCTTTATAATTACATTTAGGAACAAACGAATAGCCTGACCCATTTTTAATCAAATACCATCTTTGGGCATTGGTGTTGTTGCTTTTGTAAACTTGTATATTAGTTCCTTTAGCTGTTTTTCCTCCTTTGACATCCAGACATTTTTTCATTTTAACGTTTGTGATTTTATATGAATAATCATTTTGTCGTTCAAAAAGCCATTTTTCATAATTGCTATAGTCCGCTGTATCTATACACACATTATCTTTATCAGTTGAAGTTAAAGCTAAACTCTTTTTTGATGTAACTAATATATTAGCGTAAAATTTTGCCCCAAGATCCTGATCTGTAAACTTCGGTCTAATTACACCCCAATAAGGAACCGTTAACTCATTATACTTATAAGTACATTTTACAACCTTATGCTGTCCTGAATAATTCTGATGATATGTTACGTAATCCGACTCATAAATACCTACATGCCCATATTGGGATCCAACATATACAAGAATATCTCCAACTTTTGGTTGTGCTCCTTTTATTCTTTTCCATCCGCTTGGAAGTTTATTCCAAGAATAATCCGCACCATTTCCACCGGGAGTTATTGTTCCCAGATACTTATAATAAAACGCAATAAAATCGACACACTGCGCACCGTACTCTCCATCATAATCAAGCGATTTTCCAACTTGTGATTTTACCCAAGCCATAGCCTCAGCATTTGAACGTTTCGCCACTACCGCGTCAGCAGTAAAGCTAACTGAGGCTATTGAAACAACTAAAATTACACATAAAATAATTGACACTGCTTTTTTCATCAAAAAATCTCCCCTTTTGAAATATATTATGTATAATTATCCCGTTTTGGGATATTAATATTATACCAAGTCGGTATAATTGTGTCAAGGGGTGATTCGGTGAATTTTCGGCTTAGAGAACTGCGAAAAAGCAAACATCTGTCACAAACCCGGCTTGCGATCGAACTTAATATGAATCAAAACACAATTTGCCGATATGAAACAGGCGCACGTGAAGCCGATTATGAAACACTTGTGAAAATTGCCGATTACTTTAACGTATCAATTGATTACTTGCTTTACCGCACTGACAACCCTGAGATAAACAAATAACCCACCGAGATTGTTCGGCGGGTTTGTTTTTTTGTGGCGGCTATGCCGCATTTGTACAATCCTCAGTCACGGCAAGCCGTGACAGCTCCTTTAGCCAAAGGAGCCTTTCTTTTTATTCTTCCTCGGGCAGATAGGGATAAACGTCGCCGTAGGCTTCCCTCTGCGCCTCATCCTCGGGCGGTGTGGGCATAAGCCCCGTGCAGTCGTAGGCGGAAGCGCTCACTCCGTATATATCGTCCTCCATATCCAGCGGCGGGTATTCCTCGTATTCATTCTCATTTTTTATATTATAAATTTTCAAAACAAATCACCTCACCAATATTATGGCGAGGGTAATTGTTTTTATTCGTTTAATACTTTTTTGTAGGGGATACCGTCTCGGTATCCCTTTGTTCTTCCGAGCTTGTCGAGGAATCTCCTTGCTATATATACCGTTCAGAAAGAGATAGGAGATCCTTCGACTATTCGCTACACGAATTGCCCTTTGGACACCGCTCAGGATGACAGGAAAGTTTTAGGGAGCCCGAGACGGGCTCCCATACGAATTTGAATTATATTAGATACTAAATTTACCTGTCAAAAAATCTTACATCCTGATATGTGCATATGTAACGCTGGCTCTCGTGAAAGCTGCTGTAATTGTCCTTCATAAGCTCGGGGTTGTACATATACAATATGCGGTGCTGGATGGCGTTTTTGTCCATATCAAAAACATAAATCACCGCGTCCTTGACGCTCTTGGTCGGGGTTGTGAGCTTGCCCGTATAATGCAGACTGCTGATTACATCCTGCACGTTGGTGTAACCCTCAAAGTACATTGCGTTCTTGACCGCCTGAGCAATCAGCGCCGCTCCCGTGAATCCTCCCGAGCCGAGCTCGCCCATACAGAGCTTCTCCAGAAGGCTTCTGTCCTTGTCCGAGAGCTCGACGTGCTCGCAGGAATAGGAAGTGTCGGGGTTGTCAATCGCTACAAGATAACCCGCGTTCCACTGAGCCGCGTGGCTGGCTTTGTTCTCAACCTTGGGAGCGGTAGCGTAAACCTTGGAGCTTGAGGAGTTTTTCTTCTTTTTCTTTGCCGCGGAGCTGCTTGACGTTTTCCTCGGGTCGGTCTTTTCGCTTGCCGTCTCTGTTTCAGAGCCGGACGCGTTCTTCTTTTTGATTTTGACCTTTGCGTCCTTGATATCGTCGCCCTTGGTTGGCTCTTCGGTTGTTTCCTCGGTTACGGCTTCATCCGCCGTGGCGGGCTTTGTAACTATCTCTCCGTTTGAGGTGGAGGTAGCGCACCCGCGCGAAACCATCGGGATACCGATTAGTATAGCCACTATCAGAATTACGATAATTAATATTAAATTAACCTTTTTTTCAAAAAGATTTTTCAAAACAAAACACCTATTTAATCATACTGTCGTAAACCTTCTTAAAGGTATCGATGACATACTGAGCCTCGTCGTCTGTGAGGGTTGAGTTCATCGGCAGCGTGAGCTGATTCTTGTGCATATTGTACGCGTAGGGGTAATCCTTGATGTCAAAGCCCTTGTTCTTGTACGCAGAAAGCATAGGCAGGGGCTTGAAGTGTACGTTGCACATTACGCCGTTTTCAGCCATACGGTTGTAGAACTCGTTTCTGAACTCGCTGTCCTTGCCCAAAAATCTTACAAAATACAGATGTCCGCTGCTGCGGTGATTCTCGCCTGTGTGCTGGAGCACCTGGATATCGAGGTCCTTGAACGCCTCGTTATATCTCCTTATAAGCTCGTGGCGGCGTGTGAGGATATCCTCGTATCGGTCAAGCTGCGCAAGACCGATAGCCGCGAGAACATCGGGCATATTACACTTGTACTGAGTGTTAACAACATCGTATTCCCACGAAGCGCCCTTATCCTTGGCGAAAGCGTCCTTTGTCTGACCGTGGAGCGACCAGAGCATATATTGCTTATAGATTTTTTCCTCATCGATTCTGCCGCGCAGCTTGTGCACGGCGGCTCCGCCCTCGGCGGTAGTCATATTCTTAACCGCGTGGAAGCTGAAGTTGGAGAAATCCGCAATCTCCCCGCACATCATACCGTGCCGGCGCGCTCCGAACGAGTGAGCCGCGTCAGCCATAATTACAACACGACCGATGATTTCCTGCATTGTTCCCTCTTTGGGATGGAATTTTTCACGCTGGTTGCGCACTGCCTCGTAAACTCGGTCATAGTCGCACACTACGCCCGCTATATCGACAGGGATGATAACCTTGGTGTGTTCGTTAATCGCGGCTTCCATTTTGTCGTAGTCCATCTCGTATGTACCCGGTTTGCAGTCAATCATCACGGGCTTTGCGCCGACGTGATAGACTATCGAGCAGGTAGCCGTATACGTATAGGCGGGCACGATAACCTCGTCCCCGGGACCTACTCCCAGAATACGCAGTGTCATTTCGGCGCAGGAAGTCTGTGACGAAAGACACACCGCCTGTCCCGTGTGGCAGTACTCTCCTATTCTTTTTTCGAGTTCCTTGGTCTTGGGACCTGTGGTAATCCAGCCCGACTCAAGAACCTTTTTTACCGCATCAATCTCGTGCTCACCCAAATCGGGAGGCGAAAACGGAATATTCATCATTTTTCTATTCCCCTTAAAATTGATATAGAACAATACATAATAATTATACTACCAATGTTTCTAAAAGTAAAGCAAAAATTGATAGGCTGCTATGAAGCAGCCTGCTCAAACTGACTGTTATATAATTCGGCGTAGAATCCTTCTTTCTTCAGCAACTCCTTATGTGTGCCTTGCTCGACGATATCGCCGTCGCGCATAACGAGTATCAAATCAGCGTCCTTAATTGTAGACAGCCTGTGAGCGATTATAAAGCTCGTTCTGCCCTTCATCAGGTTGTTCATCGCCCGCTGGATTCGGCTCTCGGTACGGGTATCGACGCTTGAGGTCGCCTCGTCCAGAATCAGAATCGGGTTGTCCGCGAGGATAGCCCGCGCTATTGTGAGGAGCTGTTTCTGTCCCTGACTGACGTTTGACGCGTCCTCGTTGAGAACCATATTATATCCGTCGGGTAAAGTACGGATAAACCTGTCGGCGTGAGCCGCCTTTGCCGCCGCAAAAACTTCCTCATCGGTCGCGTCCAGCCTGCCGTAACGGATGTTTTCCATAATCGTGCCGTTAAAGAGCCACGTGTCCTGAAGAACCATTCCCAGGGCTTGTCTGAGCTCACGTCGGTTGAAGTCCTTGATGTTGTGGCCTTCTATCTTAATCGCGCCGCCGTTAACGTCGTAGAACCTCATAAGGAGCTTAACCATAGTGGTTTTGCCCGCGCCTGTGGGACCTACAATTGCGATTCTCTGTCCCTGCTTAACCGAAGCGGAGAAGTCGCGGATAATTATCTTGTCCTCGTTGTAGCCGAACCTGACGTGCTCGAACTCAACCGCGCCCTTGACGCTGCCGATATCAACGGGGGTCTCGACTGTCTGCTCCTCTTCCTCTTCGCCGAGGAACTCAAAGACCCTCTCTGCCGCCGCTGCCATAGACTGCACCTGGTTGATAACCTGCGACATCTGCTGGATGGGCTGAGTGAAGTTTTTGACATACTGTACAAACGCCTGAATATCGCCGATGTGAATAACTCCGTTTATCGCGAGTATTCCGCCCGACAGCGCCACAGCCGCGTAGCCGAGGTTGCCCACAAACATTGTTATGGGTATCATCATCCCCGAGAGGAACTGGGATTTCCACGCGGATTTGTAGAGGATATCGTTTGTCTTTTCAAATTCGTTGACTGTCTCTTCCTCTTTGTTGTACGACTTTATAATCAGATGTCCGCTGTAACTTTCCTCAACAATGCCGTTGATGCTTCCTAGATACTTCTGCTGGGCTCTGAAGTGCTTTTGAGACACTTTTACCACCGCGCTGAGCAGTCCCGCCGTAACGGGCAGAATAACAATCGCGATAAGAGTCATCAGCGGGGAAATGGACAGCATCATCACGAGTATGCCGACTATGGTGCAAATTGATGTGATAATCTGGGTAATGCTCTGGTTGAGCCCCATACCCAGGGTATCGACATCATTCGTGATTCTCGAAAGCACCTCGCCGTAGGTGCGGCTCTCAAAGTACTTGAGCGGCATACGGTTGATTTTCTCGGATATTTCTCTGCGCATACGGTAGCAGATTTTCTGAGTGATACCCGTCATCAGCCAGCCCTGAACAAACATAAACACGGCGCTGATGACATAAAGCGAAACAGCTATGAGAAGAATGTTCGCTATAGCGTCCATATTGATTACGCCCGTGCCCTGGATTTTTTTCATCAATCCGTTCGCGAGCTCGGTTGTGGCGCTGCCCAGAACCTTGGGACCGATAACCGAGAACACCGTGGAAGCCGCGGCGGCTATCATAACCACAAGTACCGCGAATTTATAGCGCCCGATGTATTTTATCAGGTTCTTCATCGAACCCTTAAAGTCCTTTGCCTTTTCGACAGGAGCCATTCGTCCCCCGCCGTGAGGACCTCTTCTGCGTGGTTCAGCCATTGTTCTCAGCCTCCTCTCCCAGTCCGAGCTCTTCCTCGGAAAGCTGCGATTTAGCTATTTCGAGGTAAGCGCCGCAGGTTTTGAGGAGCTCCTTGTGGGTTCCTCTCCCAGCCACTCTGCCCTCGTCGAGCACAATAATCTGCTGCGCGTCCATTATTGTGGAAATTCTTTGAGCCACAATAATGACCGTGCTGTCTTTAACATTCTCCGCCAGTTCTTTTCGAAGCTCCTTGTCGGTCTTCATATCGAGCGCGGAAAAGCTGTCGTCAAAAATATATATTCTCGGGTTCTTGGCAATAGCGCGGGCAATCGCGAGCCTCTGCTTCTGCCCGCCCGATACATTTGTACCGCCCTGCGAAATTTCGCTCTCGTATTTATCGGGCTTTGAGTCGATAAACTCTCTCGCCTGCGCAATCTGAGCCGCTTTTTCAAGCTCCTCTCTCGGGGCGTTCGAATTGCCGAAACGCAGATTGCTCTCGATAGTTCCGCTGAACAGGATTCCCTTTTGCGGAACGTATCCGATTTCGTCACGGAGTGACTTCATTGTAATGTCGCGGATATCGTTGCCGTCAATTGTGATTGACCCCTCGGTTACGTCGTACAGCCTGGGTATAAGGTTGACAAGCGTGGATTTTCCGCTTCCCGTACTTCCTATAATGGCGGTGTTCTCGCCCGGTTTCGCTGTGAAGCTGATGTTATTCAGCACGTTTTCCTCAGCCCCGGGGTATCTGAATCCCACGTTTTTAAACTCAATTATTCCATTATCGGTCTTGAGGTCATAGGCGTTTTTCAGGTCGGTTATTGAGGATTCCGTCTTAATAACCTCGTCGATTCTGCCCGCCGCGACAACCGCTCTCGGCAGCAGGATTGACATCATCGTAAGCATAAGGAAGCTTATGATAATCTGCATTGAGTAGGTGATGAACGCAGTCATCTCGCCCACCTGCATATTGCCGTCGTTGATGTGTCCCGACGCAACCCACACGATAAGCACCGAAACGATGTTCATAAGGAACGTCATCAACGGCATCATAAAGGTCATAACTCTGTTCGTGAACAGAGTAGTTTTTGTCAGAGCCACGTTTGCTTCGTCAAAGCGCTTTTCCTCTTCTTCTTCACGCACAAACGCTCTGATTACAGGGATACCTGTGAGTATTTCTCGGGAAACAAGGTTTATTTTATCCACAAGCGTCTGCATACGCTTAAACTTCGGCATAGCGATGAGCACAAGCGTGAGCATTGAAACCATAATAGCGCCGACCGCTACGGCGATTACCCAAGCCATTTCAGCTCCTGTTCCGGCAACTTTTATAATTCCGCCGACGCCGATGATAGGCGCGTACAGTACCATCCTCAACAGAATTACGCTGACGAACTGAATCTGCTGAATATCGTTTGTAGAACGCGTTATGAGCGACGCGGTGGAGAACTTGTCGATTTCGGCGTTTGAAAAGCTTATAACTTTTTTAAAGATTTTTGTGCGCAGATTTCTGCCAACGCCCGCGCCGACTCTCGCCGCGAAGAATCCCGCGAATACACCCGCGGCTGTGAGCACGAGCGCAACCACAACCATTCTCAGCCCTGCAATCCACAGGTAATCCATCTGGATTGCGTTAACGTCTACACCCGCGAGCTTATCCATCTCAACGGCATAGGCGATTCCCGAGCTCTTCATTGTGTCCGCGCCCATAGCGTCGAGCTCTTTTTCGGTTGTTTTTCTCATTTGAGCCATCGCCTTGTTTTGATCGCTCTTGTTCATCATCAGTAAAACAGGACGTACGTCTACACAATCAATCATTGCAATATCGCCGTTTTCGTCCTCTGTTTCTATTTTCTTGTGCTTTAGCCCGTTTATTAATTCCTCGGGAATCTGTTGTCCCGCTGTCATTTCTTTAAGGCTCGAAACAGGCAGACGCGACGTCTGAAAATCCGTCATAATCGGGACAATCAGTTCGTTATCAAGCTTATTGAGCTTTTTTTCGTCTTTAATTTTAAGCGTGTAGTATTTGCCGTCAGCCTTGTAAGCGTCGGCAAAATCCTTTTGCTCGCTTTCCGTCATAAATACAACAGCATATTTATATTCATCAGCCGTTATTCTCTCGGGCAGAACGTGCTCCACCCCGTTGTTCTGAATACCTGTGTCAATAATATTTGAGGTATACTGCGGCAAGGCGAGGTCGCACGTAGCCTGAACGCAAAGCAACAAAATTATGAGCAGAACCGACTTCCAGTGCGGCAAAAAATTCTTGAAAAGCTTTCCCATAACGTTGTCCTTTCTATGTGAAAAGGAGACCTTGTGGTCTCCTTAGGTCTTAATTTTTCATATCGTCTTTTAATCTAATCGTTACGCCGTACTCATCGGCGTGTTCTAGGTATTTGTCAAATTCTTTTTTCTTAAAGATTTTCTTATGTTGAAATTCCTTGCTGTCCTCGATGATAAGCTGGCTTATTCCGTAGGTGTCAATTTTTCTGGCGCCGTTGGCGAGAATGCATACAAAGTATTCTCCCTTATCGGTCTTTACTGTGGCGTACATTCTGTAACCTGTGCTGGATTCACGATAAAACTCGTAATCTTCTATGCTGACTGATTTACCCTCATAGAATCTATTGATAGAGTCTATATCTTTCTTTAATGTTTTAGCTTCTTCCTTCGCCGCGGGAAGAAATAGCTCCTCAAGCCCCTGTTCGGTATCAAGAGCTTTTATAGTTTCGTTGAATAAGCCCTCGACCTTGCCTGTGTTGTGACTCAAGAAAATCGCTGCGCACACAATGACAGCAACTATAATAACGCAAGTTACAATAAGCGACAATTTTATTTTCATAAATTATCCTTCTTTTCACACTGAAGATATATATATTATATACCAACCAAAATTTTTGTCAATAAGCAAAAAAAGACACAGCGCTCTGCTGTGTCAACATTCTTTGCTAACACCCTAAAAACTGAATAAAGAATTGGAAAAGGAGAAGTTTAACTTAGAACCAAACAACTAATTACGCATTGCGAATTGCGCATTGCGAATTGATTTGTCCAGCTTCGTTGCTCTTCGCTGTTCCTGAAATAGCTCCCACTCATCTAATCTGTTTCGCAATCTGTGATTGCTTCACAGCTTAGTATTCGCCAGTCGCTATTTTCAGGGCTCCGAGCCTCAGCTTTTCTTGGTCAAGCCCTCGACCTATTAGTACTGCCAAGCTAAATACGTCACCGCACTTACACACGCAGCCTATCAACCTCGTAGTCTTCAAGGGGTCTTACTCATAATGATGGGATATCTAATCTTGGAGTCTGCTTCACGCTTAGATGCTTTCAGCGTTTATCAGTTCCGTACATAGTTGCCCAGCCATGCCGTTGGCACGACAACTGGTGCGCCAGAGGTACGTCCATCCCGGTCCT
>JAFSZY010000020.1 GCA_017458845.1 Ruminococcus sp. | reverse complement strand
TTGGCTGAAGCTCGTCTGCTTCAACTTTCCGTTCGCATTTTTCACCCAGCTTTTCTTTATCCAACCCTTGGTACGCACGATCTTCAAGCTCCTGTTCCGCAAGGATATCAAAGCTCGCGCCGCCGAAACACAGTCAAAGTAACGAAAACCGCCGTACCCTACGTGGTGTGCCGCTTCTATGGCGGAAAAAATATCTGTCACAATACACACGAATAATTCTGATTTGTAAATTTAATTTGTCTTTCATGTGATATGCTAAATTAAAATAATTATATTTTTTATGAAAGGGCTTGACTAAAGTGTACCCCATGTCAAGGACTAATTAAAAAACAGAACAGATAAATTTGTTAATTAAACTTTTCTGCTTCGACATCGATTACCAAAGTTGGAATTTTGACGTTCTTTCCTGAAATTGCGACGTCAAAAGATGAGTCAATAAAATTGCCTGAAATTGTTTCATGGATTTCGATCTCGACTTCATCGTTAGGATTAAAGTTGTTTAAGTAATTGATTAATGATTGTACTGTCATGTCAGTAACCTCCTGTTTTAATTTTTTGAGTTGTTCTTAGATTTTGAACCCGAGGCAAATACAGCCACCCCGAAGGGGCTTGTCCTTGTACAGGTTCTGAAAGAAATGCTACACTATTCATTCGACGGGATATCAACTGAGTTGTTCTTGAGTTTTTCACCGTCGGCAACAATATCAATAGCATTTCTTTCAGGTTCTGTCAAGGATGGCGGACTGTGCGCAGATACGCCGGGCGTGTAGTTGTTCAGGGGATAAATACCTGTTGTGATATACTCGTAATACTCGTTTGGAGTCAACTTTGCGAGCTGCCATTGCGGTCGATCATTGTTGTAGTAATCCATGTAGTCATCGATAATCAGCTTGGCTTCTTCAAAGGATTGAGCAAGAATAATCTTGTCCATGATTTCATCTTTCATATGACCGAAGAAACTCTCCTGCGGAGCGTTATCCCAGCAGTTGCCTCGACGAGACATTGACTGCCTTAACTCATAATCAGCAATAATTTGTCTGAATTTTTTGCTTGTGTAATGACAGCCTTGGTCGCTGTGAATCAATGTTTCGTCATCAAAAGAAACACCATGCTTCTCAATCAGGATATTGACCGTTTCAAGCACAAAGTCGATTTCCAAGGATTCGCTGAGGACATGGGCGAGAATCTGCATGGTGTAAGCGTCCTTGATGACAGACAGATAGAAGAACACACCGCAGCATGGGATATATGTAATATCCGTCAGAAGAACCTTTCTCGCGCCGAACGCCTTAAACTGACGATTGAGCAGATTATCTGCCACGGTATCTGTTTTGAGAGCTTTAGCCATTCTGCGATAAGGATTCGCTTTGCGGATAGGACATCTGAGTCCGTATTTTTTCATCAATCGCTGAATCTTTTTGGTGTTTATGATTACAGGCGGATCCAAGTGCAATAACCGCATATGAACACCTCGAATGCCTTTGCTGTAGCCTCTGAATTGATAGGCTTCAAGGATCAATTCAAAGTCGGCTTTATCTTTAGCTTCTTTTTCGGCTCTTTTGTCGGCTGATCTGATCCAGTTGTAATAACCGGATTTAGAAACACCGGCAATCTCACAAAGCTCCTTGACGTTTTGCAAATTGCCGTCTTGAGAAACTATTTCATAGATAACCTCGTATTTAGCGCTTGGTTTATCCATAATCAATTCCTCGGCTTTTTGTCGTTGCCCAGCTCTGTAATTTTTTTTAGAAATTCTACTTGCTGGCGAAGATACCGCAGCTCACGCTGCATAGAAGCTACGGATTGCTGAGCAGGAAGGGTGTTGTAATCTACTTTTTCCGGTTCTTCGACCTTGGAGTTTCCGTGAACTTCGGTGAGTCCCCGACCGCTTTCAAGACGTTTTTTGAGACGGCGAGGGAATCCGTAAACACGGTTGTCGCCGAGAACAGAAACATCATAGCCCATGCTTGTGAAAATTTCAACACTCGATTCGCCCTTCTCATAGCGGGCGAGAAAAAGATTTTGAAATTCTAAAGTGAACCAGATGTGATGATAATCAACCTTGCTTGTGAATTTGTTTTCTGAAAGCTGCTTGATTTGCTCATCTGTGAACTTGGTATGATGATAACGTTGCAACATAATGCTTACCTCCGCGTAAGTCCATTATACATCCATTTTAGGGATTTGAACATACCGTGTCCATAAAATGGGATATTTGATAAAATTACCGTGTCCGAAAAACGGGGGTGCCGAGTGAAATCGGTGTCCGAATTTCGGAATTTAGGAAAGGGAACGTGTCCATTTTATAGGATACAGTTTATCTCTGCCGACATGATTGAAAACGCCGTCGAGCAGTACGCGGATACCGTTCTGATGCAGGGTATCGCAGATGCGCTTGAAGCTCTCGTTGTCACCCAGACGGCTGTCGATCTTTTTGTAGTCGATGGTATCATAGCCGTGCCTTGTGCTTTCAAATACAG